>JBEBUW010000118.1:0-13167 GCA_040393065.1 Lujinxingia vulgaris
GTAGGAATTTACAAGGGGTTAACGGCGGCCGTTTTTGCGTTGTAGGAATTTACAACGGGTTAACGGCGGTCGTTTGGGCGTTGTAGGTTTTTTGGAAAAGTGGAAATGGGTCGAACGGCGGTCGTTCTTGCGTTGTAGGAATTTACAAGGGGTTAACGGCGGCCGTTTTTGCGTTGTAGGAATTTACAAGGGGTTAACGGCGGTCGTTTTTGGGGTGTAGATTTTACGGGGCGCGTGTGGCGGGCGTTAGAAGGGGATGATGAGTGTAGCGGCCGTGTGGTGGAGGTTCTGGTGGGTGGTCCGGGTGGGGGTGAAGGTGCGTTCGAGGCCGAGGCCGAGGTGGGTGAAGATGGGCAGGTAGGCGCGTACGTGGTGGGTGCGGCGGAGGAGGTGGAAGTCGTATTCGGCGCGCAGGCGGAGCGGGCCGGCGGCGATGCCGAGGCGCAGGCTTGCGATGGGCTGGAGATAGTTGAACGGGTGTGGGGCGTCGGTGGCGGGGAGGACGAAGAATTCGGCGCCGAGGCCAGCGGCGAGGTTGAGGTTGGGGTGGTTGATGATGCTCCAGGGGGCGGCGATTCGGCCGAGCATGGAGAAGTGGTGGAGGTAGCCGAGGCGGAAGGTGAAATCGAGGCCGTTCCAGCCGTCGAGCATGGTTTCGTTGTAATAGAAGGCGCCGTGCAGGCCGATGTCGAAGCCGTATTTGCCGGGGCGCAGGATGTGATTGGCGAACTGGAGTTCAAAGGGGGCGATGAGGTCAACCGGTGCCGGGGGCGGGTAGGAGGGGGCTTCTTCTTCGGTGAAGTCGTCGGTGTGTTCGTGGGAGGCGGCTTCTGAGGGCGTGAAGTGATCTTGAGGGTCGAGCGAGGGGTGGGCGGTGATATCGGGGGGGAGGGATGCGTTGTCGGGCGCGTATTCGTCGGAATCGTCGCGCGGGGCGGGGTTTTCGGAACCTTTTAGGGCCAGTGCCGGGCTGGCGGCGAGGATGAGGGCGGCGAGGAGTGGGAGAATGAGGAGTGCGAGGAACAGATGGTGGCGGATTGTGTGGATCATAGACGGGCTCCTGCGCGAAGAAAGGGGCCGAACTGGTGGTAGGTGTAGCTGGAGCCCGCGGAGAGAAAGAAGCGGTTGCCGAGGTGGAAGGTGGCGCCGGTGGAGATTTCCATGAGCGGGTAGCCGATGGAGGGGGTGAGGGAGGCATCGATCTGGGCCCAGCGGGTGAGGGGGAATGCGAATTCCAGGGGGAAGCCCAGGGAGCCTCCGGTAAAGGCTTCTTGATTTTGTGGGTCGATGGGGGTGGACCAGAGCTTGAGTTGGAATCCCCAGAGCAGGGTGACGGGGAGCTGGTCCGTGGCGGGAGCGTGGGTGCTGCCGGTGAGGTAGACGGCGTGGTTGAATTTGACGGTGAAGTGGTAGGGGCCTTTGCTGAAGGGCTCGGCCGAGGAAGGCGTGAGGTATTCAAACAGGACGCCGAATCGGGCGAAGAGTCTGTGAGAAGACAGGTGGCTGGTGATTTCCAGGGGGGCCGGATCTTGGAGGAGGATGGAGGCGAAAGCGGATGTGGTCAGGGCGAAGATTTCGGTGAGGGCGCCGCCGCGTTCGGCGTAGGAAAATCCGGTCAGGTAGGTGTCTTGAAAGGTGACGGGGCGGGCGACCAGGTAGGCCAGCGCGGCGTGGGGCCGGCTGCCGATGTGTGTGCCGTAGGGTTGGTCGCCGATGAGGCGCAGGAAGGGGCTTGAAGATGGAGGCTCGTAGAGTTCGAGGGGGGTGTCTTCGGGAAAATCCTGCTCTTCAGAAAAATTTTGGGCGGGCGCGTTTGTGGGCGTTGTGGTGAGGGCCAGAACGAGGGTGAAGAGTAGGATAGGGGGGATGAGCTCAGACGTTTTCATGAACAGCGTAGTAGCCGGGTTTCGGGGAAAATAACAATGAAATGTTCTGGCCCGGTAGGAGAAGTTCAGAAGCGGAAAAGGAGCAGCGCGCCGGCGTTGTTGAGGGCGAGTGTGTCGCTCAGGGTGCGGTCGAATCCGAGTTCGAGGCCAAGGCCGACGGTGTCGAAAAGTGGGAGGTAGCCGCGCAGGTGATGGGCGCCCCGGATCAGGTGGTAGTCGTATTCGGTGCGTAGCGAGAGAACGCCCAGACCCAGGCCCATGCGCAGGCTGAGCAGGGGCTGAATGTAGTTAACATCGGTGAGCGTTTCGCTCTCGATGATCATGAAGAGTTCACCGCCGGGGCCGATGCTGAGGTTGAGATTCGGGGTGCCCAGGACGGTCCAGAGCGAGGCGATGCGTGTTTGTAGGGAGAGGGCGTCGAAATATCCCATGCGCAGGGAGAATTCGACGCCGTTCAGGCCGCCGAACATGGAGATTGCGGTGTAGTCGGCGATCTGGATGCCGACGTCGAAGCCGTATTCGGAAAGGGGATCGGGGTCGTCGGGCGGCAGGTAGTTCAGGCTGCGGCCGACCAGGTGGAATTCAGCGGTGGAAATGAGGCTTGTGTTGTCGACTCCGCTGCTCCGGGCAGGCGCGGCGGGGAGAAGGCCAAGGCAGAGGGTAAACAGAGCGGGGAGCAGGTGGCTTGTGCGGGGATGTTTCATAGCCGTACTCCTGCGCGGAAGAAGCTGCCGAATTTCATTTCCATGACGTTTGAGCCGGCGGTGAGGAAGAATCGATTTCCGAGATGGGCGGTTGCGCTGAGGGAGGCTTCGACGGTGGGATCACCGATGCCGGCGTGGACGGCGGCGTTGAGTTGGCCCCAGCGGGTGATGGGAAATGCGAAGTCGAGAAAGGCGCCAAAGGTCATGCCGGAGTAGGCGATCTGGTCGGCATGTTCGCGGGCGGTGGACATCAGGCGAAAGAACAGGCCCCATTTGAGGGTGATGGGCAGGCTGTGCAGGTCGAGGTCGTTTTTGTCGCTGCCAAGGTAGGTCAGGTTGTCGAGTCGGGCGACAAACCAGTAGGGCGTTTCGTCGAGCGCGGTTCGGGGTGCGGTCAGGTATTCCAGATGGAGGCCGAAGGTTCCGTCTTCGTCGTAGGGGACTTCGTAGTAGACGGTGCTGCGGGTACGGTTGGCTTCGGCCTGTGCGTTGGCGGCAGTTCCGAGATGACCGATGATTTCGGGGAGGATGGAGCCGCGTTCGGAGACGGAAAATCCGGTCAGGAAGGTGGTGCCGAAATGGGGTGGGTTGGCGGTGGTCAGGGAAAAAGCCATGTGGCGGCCGCGATCGATGTGAGTGCCCCAGGGCTGCCCGCCGATGAGGACCACGGTAAAAGGCGGTTCGTAGGAGCGGGCCTGGTAGGTGGACTGTGGTAAGGGTTCCGGGGTGCGGTCGCTTTCGTGGTTTATGTGCGTTTCGTGACTTTCTTGGTCTTCGTGGCTTTCGTCGTCATGCCACTCGTCCATGTCGTCGTCATCCCACCAGGCAAAGTCGTCGTCCTCGTTGTCGGAGGACGTCTGAGCTGCCAGGTTTGCGGGAAGAGTCGCTGCGAGCAAGCAAAAGACTATAGACAGGATAGATAACAAAGAGGCGCGAAGTAGCTTGTGGCGCGGCTGGGACATGACTTCTCGCGAAGAAAGCATCGTTGCCGGGACGATGGATGGAGAGGTGTAGAGGCATGGGGAGAGATGGATAGTTCTCGGGTGCCCCGAGGTGACGATTTTGCGCGCTCAGGTTATTGCGGATTGTGCGTTTTTACAAGAATTGCGTGGTGGCTGATGAAGGGATTTTTAGGGGTTCAGAAAGCAGAAAGAGGCTGATTTCAGGGGTTGTCGTCGTCCCGGACGATTCCGAAGCGTGGTGTGGCGCGGAGGTAGTCGATGAAGGCGGGGCTGACGGCGCGTTTGAGAAGTTCGGCGGGTGTGAGGGGCGGGCGTTGGATGGAAAGAGTCGGGTCGGCGATGCGGCGCGGCCAGTCGGGGTTGACGATGGCGGCGCGGCCGAGGGCGACGGCGTCGGCGCCGAGATCGAGCAGGTGTTGGGCTTCGTCGGCGGTCCAGACGTTGCCGGCGGCGACGAGTACGATGTCGTCGGGCAGGGCCTGGCGAAAGAGCGGGATGGGATGTTGGTCGGGGTATTTCTGGGTGTTTCTGGCGGCGTCCCACAGGGAAATGTGGATGAAGTTGGCGCCGTCTTCGGCGAGCCAGCGGGCGGTCTGGAGGGATTCGTCGAGGTCGAGGCCGGTGGCCTGACCGGCGCTTTCGGGGGAGAGGCGGACGCCGATGATGAAGTCGTCGGGGACGGCGGCGCGTGCGGCGCGGGTGGCTTCGCGGAGCAGGCGCGTGCGGGAGGCAAAGTCGGTGCCCCAGCCGTCGGTGCGCTGGTTGCGTGCGCTTAAGAACTGGCCAAGCAGGTAGCCGTGGGCGCCGTGGAGTTCGACGCCGTGGGCGCCGGCCTGGTGGGCGCGGTGGGCAGCGTCGGCGAATCCGGTAATGGCGGCCTGGATGTCTTGCAGGGTTGCGGCGCGGGTGCGGCCGTCGTCGGAGGCCATGGCGGACCAGGGCTGGAGGTTGCGAGTCGGGTGGAGGGTGTGGGGCGTGGCGCGTTCTCCGCCGTGGAAAATCTGGGCAAAGAGCAGGGCGTTTTCGGTCTGGATGGCGTGGGCCAGGCGATGCCAGTCGGGGATCAGGCGGTCGTCGAAGATGCCGAGTTCGCCGGGCCAGGTCTGGCCGTCGAGGGCGATGTGGGTTGCGCAGGATTCGATGACGGAGAAGCCGCCGCGTGCGCGGGCTTGCAGGAATTTGAGTTCGTCATCGGAGAGGGAGCCGTCGGGGTGGCTTTGCTGGTTGGTGAGCGGAGCGAGCCAGAGGCGATTGTGGGCGGTGATGCCGTTGTTGAAGCGGAGGGGTGTGTGGAGGGACATCTACGACTCGGGGGTTGGTGGTCCGGGGACGGTGCGGCGAGAGGCAAAGGCAATAGGCACTGCAAACGACACTGCAAAAGGCGCACGCGAAGGCGCGAAGGCGCGAATTGTCGCGAAGGAAAAGCTTAAGAAGGACGAAGAATCAGTGGGGGCATGTCTTAATAAAATTAGCGTTCGAAGGCGATGTAGAGGGTGCGGCCGCCGCGGACGACTTTGAAGCGGATGACTTCGCCGGCGTTGATGGCGAGGGTTTGTTTTTGGAAGTCTTCTTCGGAGGCGATGGCGTGTTCGCCGATTTCGGTGATGACATCGCGGCGGCGCAGTCCGGAGCGAAGTGCCGGCGAGGAGTCGGTCAGGTCGGTGACGACGACGCCGCCGGTGGATTGTGCGCCGAGTTGTCTGGCGAGGCTTTCGGTGAGGACTTTGACCTGGACGCCGAGCTCGGGCAGAGCGGCGGCGTTTGGGGGCGTGGGCGGTAGTGAGGCAGAAGGGCCCTTGCCGGGGAGGGTGGGTTTTTTCTGGTTGGGCTGGTCTTCCATGCGGACGCGGATGGTCTGTGGTTTTTGGTTGCGGACGAGTTCGACGTCGACGTTATTTCCGCCGCCGGCTGTGGAGACGAGCCAGGGGAGCTGGTCGGTGGAGCGGATGGGGGTATCGTTGAAGCGGATGATGACGTCGCCTGCGCGGATGCCGGCTGTGGCGGCCGGGCTTTTGTCGATGACTTCGGTGACGAGGGCGCCCTGGGAGTTTTTGAGACCGAAGCTGGCGGCCAGGGTGGGGTGCAATTCCTGGACGCGGACGCCGAGCCAGCTACGGACGACGTAGCCGTTCTGATGGAGTTGGGGGAGCAGGGTTTTGACCATGTTGATGGGGATGGCAAAGCTGATGCCCTGGCCCTGCCGGTTGATGGCGGTGTTGATGCCGATGACTTCGCCGTGCAGGCTGATGAGGGGGCCGCCGGAGTTTCCGGGGTTGATGCTGGCGTCGGTCTGGATGAAGTCGGAGTAGAGTTCGCGGCCTTCGACGGTGAGGTTTTTGCGGCCCAGCGCACTGATGATTCCGGCGGTGACGGTGTGATCGAGTCCAAGGGGATTGCCGATGGCGACGACGTATTCGCCGACCTGGAGTTGTTCACTGTCGCCGAGAATGACGCTTGGGAGCGGATCAGGCTGGTTGATTTTGATGAGTGCGATGTCGGTTTCGGAGTCCACGCCGATGACGTCGGCACGGTGTTCGCTGTTGTCGGAGAGGCGGACGTTGATGCGTTGGGCGCCGTCGACGACGTGGAAGTTGGTGAGGATGTAGCCGGAGGGGTGGATGATGAATCCGGAGCCCTGGGCGCCGCCGTGGTTGCGGGGATCGGACCAGTCGATGGGGGAGGAGCGGGTGCTTTCGAAGCCGCTGCCGACCGGGTAGGAGACGAGGACGTTGACGACGGAGGGGCCGATGCTGGTGGCCAGGCGTGAGAAGCTGGCGTGGCGGAGTACGGTATCGCCATCGCTTGCGCGGGGGGCGCGGCGTTTGCTTTCGATCCAGAGATGATCGGTTTTGGGCGTGGTTGTTTTCGTGGTGCTGGCGGCGGTTTTTGTTGCCTTTTGTGCGTAAGCGTCGGGTAGCGCCGCGGTCAGGCTGAGGGTTGAGAACATGCCTGTGAGGAGAACACCAGTGAGGAGGGTGCGGACAGCAGGTCGGTAACGGTGCGCTGTCCGCCGGGGGCATCGGGAGGGAAATTCAGTCATGAGGGTTGTTCCTAGTAACGCTCGTGGGGCATGGGTTGGCGTGGTGCGCGGAAGTAGTGCAGGGGCGAATAGTTGAGCAGGTTGGAGACGCGGCTTGTGTAGAGACAGGCGTAGTCTTCGACCTGTTCGCCGAAGATGCTGTTTTTGTTGCCCATTTTGAAGAGCAAACCCCAGTAGGGATTGAAATTGGCTTCGAAGCTGCGCTCGGTTTCGATCAATTCCTGGATCAACTCGCGGCGACGTTTGCGGATATGGTCGCGTGAGAGTTTGAGCTGGTGGCGTGCGCGGCGCAGGGTTTTCAGATCGTAGGGAAAGCCGTTGAGCGCTGCGTTATCGGAGCGCGGCTCGCTCATGAGGGCGTCGACTTTGAAGGCGAGTCCCTGGTCGAAGGCGAGTTCTTCGTTGATGCGCTCAAGTTCCATATCGATTTCGATGATGCGTGCGGTTTCTTCGCGCAGTTCTTCGGCGCGGCTGAGTTCGGCCTCCATTTCTTGCACGATCATGATGGTGCGCCAGGCGCTGGATTTTTTGCTGCGTACGATGTCGCCATAGATGTGGTCGCCGACAAAGAGGACGCGGTCGCCTTTGAATCCGCTCATGCGTTCGAAGTCGACGAGGTTTCCGCCCTGGTAGAGCTGGCCGCGTTCAAAGGCGGTGTATTCTTCGCCAAGGATTTGCCCTTCGGTGGTGACTTTGAGGAAGGGAGCGCGGTCGGTGAAAAACAGCGGTTTGGCGGAGCCTGTGATGATGATGTCGAAGTAGTTTCTCCAGCTCGGGTATTCGGGCAAGACGCCGTCGAGCAGGTAGGACATGAGTGTTTCGGTGTAGCGGGTAAAGCTGTTGGTGACGATGAACAGGCGTTTTCCGGCGGAGCGGAATTTGTGCAGCGTGAGTGCGAGATCGGCGCTGCGTTCGATGTAGTCATCGAGGTTGGCGACGATTTCGGATTTGAGGGAATCGTCGCGGTGGGCCAGGTCGATGGCGTAGCGAATATCGTGGTAAACCCGGGCCCAGTCGTGGGTGACCAGAGGCTGGGTGGTTTCGAGGTAATCGACCAGAGCTGCGTACAAAAAGGCTTCGGGCAGCGCGAAGAGCGTATCGATCAGCGCGTATCGGTCGGTGGTCATGCGCATGGACTGGGTGCGGTATTCGGCCAGTCCTTCGCCGCGGACTTCTTGAAAGCCGTGGTAGACCTTGCCAACGTGGCGATGACTATCGAGCTTGAAGATGTTGCCGCGCAGTTTGTCGAGTACGAGTCCGCGGATGGCGAAGTCGGGGCGTGGTTCGATGGAGAGGATATCCTTGGGATAGCCCCGGTCGCGTACCAGGCGCTCGAGCGTTTTGTTCAGGGAGAGCGCGTCCATCGCGTCTTGTTTGTACAGGGCAAGGGTGTAGTCCATATCGAAGCCAATGGCGTCGATTTTGCCCAGGTTTAAATCGCGATTGCAGAAGACCTGGCGGGTGCGTTCGATGCTGAAGGTATCGCTGTGGCGCAGAATTTCGATCAGACTTTGTGCAGTATTATCCTGGCGTAATTTCGGGGGATCAGTCACGGGAATGGTTCTCGTAAAGGGTTAAGGTGAGCGACTGCACTGGAGGGGTAAGGACAAAGAAGAAAAGCTAAGCGCGTGCAGTCAGAATACCAAAGCGCAACGTGTACAACAAGTGGGTGGCCGTCTAAAGTCCAGCGTTTATGCGGTTTGTGGGCGGCCGGGAGGGAGCCAAGAAAACCGCAGGAAATGCTGTCGAAAGCAGCGGCGGATTGGAAATCATGGCCAGGTTGTGCTAGTCGCATCCTGCGCACATGCGCAGGGATAATTATGTACGGTTTTATTTGGGTCCGTACAATCGACCAACGTGAAGGACGAACGCATGAGAACAAAAAATATCTGGTTATTGAGTGTGCTGACCGCACTGTTGTTTACCGTTGCCTGCGGCTCGGATGACGATGATAAGAATAACAACTCGAATCATGAAAATAATGTTGAGGTAGATGCCGGCGATAACAATGGTGATCAGGACACCGGCGATAATAACGACAACAACGAAAATAACGACGTTACTGATCCGCTGGCTGAAGTAGACGTTCTGGCCGACGGTACAAACACCGATCCGGATGCGGCGCTTGTTTTTGAGCCGGGTCAGACGGTAGGTGGCGTTCTGGGGTCATCGACCGGAACGGAAGAAGACTATGACATTCATTACTTCAAAGCAGAACTTACGGCGGGAACGGTCCTGAACGTAGAGTTTACGGTCGTCGGCGAAGGCTTCGAGTCTGAAGATGGTCCGCTTGCGCTGGCGGCGATTTTTGATGAGGACGGCTATGTGTATCGCTACCTCGTTAGTTTTGAAGGCATGAAGCGTCAGGTTTTCATCCCGCAAACGGGGACGTACTATCTTGAAATTCATGATGACCGTGCCGGTTACGAGGCGCATGGCGGCTCGCAAAGCTATTATGCGCTGAAAACCAGTGTTTCGGACTTGCAGGTTGAAAGCATGACGGCGCCGGGAGAAGTGACTGGCGATATGAGCGATGCCAATGTGCGCGCCTATAGCTTCGTTGCGCCGGAAGACGGCATCGTCCTTGCGGAGACGTTTGCGTTCATCGAGGGCGAAAACCATCTCGATACCGTACTCTTCGCCTGGCACCCCACCACTTCCGAGGTACTCGCCTACAATGACGACATGGATTACGACAATGGTGTGGTCGACTCCGAAGTTGCTTTCGAGGTGGAGAAGGACGTGACGTATGTGCTTGTGCTCGATTACTTCGACAACACCGATCCGGCAGAATTTGAACTTGCGGTGAATGTGACCGACGATCATCCATCGTATCCGGGTGTGTTGACGGTTGATGAGGAAGCAAGCGGCGTGATCGATGCGGCGCGCGATGGCGTGGCGGATGTCGATTACTTTGTGGTTGAAATCAAAGCCGGTGAGCGTCTCCGTGTGGAAGTTACCGGAGATGATGCGATGCAGCCGGCCGTTCATGTTTATGACGACTGGGGTTACCCGGTAGGTCTTGGCCTGGCGGTTGGTAACCGTGCCGGAATTGAATTCGCGCATCCCAGTGATCAGGAAACGACCGAGTACTATGTTTTGATCGACGACCAGCGCAATTTGCCGCTTGAAGAAGGCGATGTCAGCGAGAACGTGGGTGGTGCCGCTTTTGGTTATACCGTGAAGGCCACAGTGGCGACGGTCGGCGTCGAAGAGAGCACGTTTCCGGTATTCGATAGCGCTACGCTGGACGATGTAGGCGTGACGCTGTGGTACGAAGTGACGGTTCCGGCTAATCATATCGTGCAGCTTGCAGTGACGGGCGATGCCGAAGACTTTGAGCCGTATGTGGGACAGGTTGTGGAAGGCGGTTACGAGTGGATGATGGAAAGCCCGACGGCGTACATTTCTGGTGAAGAAGCAGTTACGATGGTTTTTGGCGTGCGTGATCGTTATTTCCGCGGCGGCGCTGCGTATGACGTAGATGTTCAGATGGTTGCGTATGACCTGGGTGAGCATGAGTACACCCCGGTAGCAGATCCGGCCGAGAACGTTTCGGTGGAGACTGCTCTTGCGGTCACGCTGCCGGTAGAAATCAATGGCGATCTGGCAGGTCAGAGCGAAGACAACCTGGATGCCGATTATTTCAAGGTTACGCTGGAAGCCGGAAAATCTCTGATCGCGCGTGCACACAGCTCGGTGGGCGCAGACATGATCATGCGCTTGATCAAGGCTGACGGTACGACGGCTATCGAGAACGACTTCTATTTTGGTCAGAACCAGACTTATTACAGTGCGCTGGTTTATGATGTGCAGGAAGCCGGTGAGTATACGCTGGAAGTTCGTCCGTATTGCGACGAGGTCTATGACAACGAATGCGCGGGTAATGGCGATTACACGGTCAAAGCATTTGTGACGGAAACCGTAACTCCGTAAGCGATAGAAGCCTTCAGCAGTCTGACTGCTGAAGGCTTTTTTAATCAGCGTTTTTAATAATTTGTAGACTTTAAGGAGATGCCATGAAGCTTGCGACTTTGCGTGACGCCCATCGTGATGGAAAACTCATTGTCGTTCGCCGCGACAACGCGGTGTATGCGCCAGCCGATTCGATTGCTCCGTCGCTCCAGGCGGCGCTGGATGACTGGGCTGTAGCCGGGCCCGCACTCGAGAAGCTTGCCAGGGATGTTGAATCTGGCGAGGCCACCACTTATCCGCTTGATGTGCAGAAGCTGCACTCGCCGTTGCCGCGCGCGTATGAGTGGATCGATGGCTCTGCTTATATCAATCATATCGTGCTGGTGCGCAAAGCACGCGGCGCGGAACCTCCTGAAACGCTGACGACCGATCCGCTGGTGTATCAGGGCGGGTCGGGCGTATTTCTTGCGCCAACGGATGATATACCGGTGGCGGACGAGGCCTGGGGCTGTGATTTTGAATCGGAAATCGCAGTGGTGCTGGGTGATACACCACAGGGAACGAAGGCCAGCGAAGCGGCGCAGTATATTCGCCTGATTATGCTGGTGAACGACGTGACGTTCAGAAATTTGATTCCGGCGGAGCTCGCCAAGAATTTCGGGTTTTTCAATTCGAAACCGGCAACGGCTTTTTCGCCGCTGGCGATTACGCCGGATGAGCTGGGCGATGCCTGGCGCGAGGGTCGCGTTCATCTGCCGCTGCGCACGGTTTATAATGGTGCGTTGTTTGGTGATCCCGATGCGGGACCGGAAATGCATTTTTCGTTTTTTGACCTGATCGAGCATATCTGTAAAACGCGTTCGTTCACGGCGGGCACGATTGTGGGTAGCGGAACGGTGTCCAATCATGATCGTGCGCGTGGTTCGTCGTGTCTGGCGGAGAAACGCATGATTGAAAAGATCGATACCGGTGAATTTGCGACGCCGTTTATGGCGGCGGGCGATACGGTTTCGATTGAAATGCTGGACGGTGAGGGACGGAATTTGTTTGGCACGATTTCGCAGCGTGTTGTGAAAGGTACGCAGCCATGACGTTTGTCGGGTTGTAAAATGATGAAAGGGCCGCATTTTTGTGCGGCCCTTTTTTTGTGTGTGGTGCGGAGGGGGCGTTTTGTGTGAAGATTTTTTGAAGCAATGTGTAGAGCGATGCAGGTGTTGGATGGCGTATGTGTTTTTGACTGACGATGAGGATGACGATGAAATTGTATGGATACTGGCGGAGTTCAGCGAGTTGGCGGGTGCGGGCGGCGCTGGCGTGGAAGGGCGTGGCGTTTGAGCATGTGGAAGTTCATCTGGTGAAGGACGGTGGGCAGCAACATGGGACGGGGTATCGCAGTTTGAATCCGATGGGGCAGGTGCCGACGCTGGAGGTGGAGCGAGGTGGGGAGATTTTCCGGTTGGGACAGTCGATGGCGATTCTGGAGTTTCTGGAAGAGATGTATCCGGCGCCGACGCTGTTGCCAGAAGGGCTGGTGGAGCGTGCGCGTGCACGGCAGCTTGCGGAGATTGTGAATTCGGGGATTCATCCGCTGCAGAATCTGGCGGTGTTGGTGAAGTTGCGTGAAGAAATCGGGGCGGATGAACGTGCGTGGGGAAAACAGGTAATCGAGCAGGGGCTGGCTGCTTATGAGGCAATGGTGCGCGGTGTGGATGGCGTTGCGGCGGGACGCTATTCGGTAGGGGATGCAGTGAGTTTTGCGGATATTTGTTTGATTCCGCAGCTTTATAATGCGCGGCGCTTTGAGGTGGACTTGAGTGTGTTCCCCCGGATTTTGAGCATTGAAGAGGCGTGTATGGAGCTGGAGGCGTTTCAGGCCTCGCATCCGGATCGCTGGCAGTCGTAAGGCGTGTTGTGAAGGACAAAGCAGGAATGTATCGGATGGAAATTAAGCCATATCACAAACTAAGCCGCGATGAGTTGTATGAGGTTTTGCAGCTTCGCGTGCTAGTGTTTGTCGTCGGACAGAAAATTGTGGATGAGCCGGAGATCGATGGTCGGGATCCGGAGTGCGAGCATGTACTGCTGAGGAACGAGGCGGGTGTACTCGTGGGGACTGCGCGAATTTTTGCGCAGGAACGGCCGATAAGTGTGGGGCGTGTGGCTGTACATCCGGATTTTCAGGGACAGGGACTGGGAACGAAGCTGATGCGGAGCGTGCAGGAACATCTTGGCAATGCGCCGGCGATGTTGCATGCGCAGGCGCATCTGGAACGGTGGTACGCGAGCCTGGGCTGGTATCGAGAGGGGGATGTTTTTGATGAAGCGGGCATTCCCCATGTTGTGATGCGATTGTCGATGTAAGGCCGCCGCAAGCGTTGGGTAGAGAGGGGAATTCGGTTGTGGAGATGGAGGGGCACCCGCGAAGTCACGCAGTCTCCAGTCTCCAGTCTCCAGTCTCCAGTCTCGAAGGATCCATAGAGGCCAGGGCAATGGCGCATGTGAACCTGAATTCGTAGAAATGCAGAAATTTCCAGGACCGGCCGGCCAGGACAGAACAGTTCTTGAAAAGACATGAAAATTATAGAAATTTCTATTTTTTCTGAATTTTCAGAAATTTTCTGCCTGAATTTTTACGCACTTGAGCCTCGTCACTGCAAAAT
>JBEBUW010000119.1:0-13103 GCA_040393065.1 Lujinxingia vulgaris
CTGCACGACGTGGCCAGGACTGAAAACTCTTCAGGGCAGGGTGAGGCTGCAAACAAGCAGTAGAAGTAGAAGTAGCAGTGGTCAGACGGCGCGGGGAGGCGCATGAGCAGGCGGCAAAAAAAGAAGAAAAATTTTGCAGTGACAAGGCTCAAGTGCGCAAAAATTCAGGCAGAAAATTTCTGAAATTTCAGAAAAAACAGAAATTTCTATAATTTTCATGTCTTTTCAAGAACTGTTCAGTCCTGGCCGGCCGGTCCTGGAAATTTCTACATTTCCACGAATTTTTGCCGGGCCAGAATTTTCCTCCAAGAAGACGCCATCCATACAAACTGGCAACCTAGAAACGTCGGCCTGCTCCAAGACCCAAGCCATTCCAAGACCCAAGCCATTCCAAGACCCAAGCCATTCCAAGACACAGCCCAACAAGCACCGTCACTTGCACAACACAACTCTTCAAGCCCGCGACATTGGTCCAATTTTTGTCCCCCCACACTGCCAGCTAACGAAATTATCCAAATCCCCTGCCCCTACGAAATGTGTCAAAAGCGGAGCTAATTCCCCCCTCAAAAAACGCGAAACGCCCCGTTTTGCTCTCAAAACACGATCCGACAATGCGAAACACGTTCTGAACCTCTCAAAACACGATTTTTCCCAGAATATCCGGTGCTGAGAGCAAAAGAGTGCGTTTTAACAACGCGAAACACGCCCCGAACCCTTCAAGCGCCCGTTTCGCATAGTTCATTCGCGCCCCTGAGCCCCTCCCAACCCCAGAACCAAAATGCGAAACGGGTGCTGAGCCCCTCAGCACCCGTTTCGCAAAGTTCATTCGCACCCAGGCCCCCTCTGGCACACGATTTTCTCCGAAAAATCCTGTTCCGAGAGCGAAAGAACGCGTTTCGCATTTTGTTTTCGCGTTTTTTCCCCCTCGGAACCCGTTTCGCATTTACATTTTCCCACAAATCGTACTTTGCACCCGCTTCGCGCATCGCCGAATAGGGTTATGCCTGACTCTCCAGATACTTCCGGTAGGTCAAAATCGGCCGCCGGGCTGCTGTGACTTCGTCCAGGCGAGTGCGGAAGGCGTTGTAGGGAGCACCCTTTAATAATTCTGGCTGGGCCTTGGCCTCGGCCACGATCGTGCGCATCGCCTTCACAAATTCATCCAGTCCGTCGCGTGTTTCGGTTTCGGTTGGCTCCACCATCAGCGCCCCCGAAACGTTGAGCGGGAAATACACTGTCGGCGGATAAAAACCGTAATCGATCAAACGCTTGGCGATATCCAGGGTCGTCGCACCGCTGTCTTTGAACGACGAATCATCGAACACCACCTCATGCATGCACGTGCCGGGATACGCGACGTTCAGGATATCATTGAGTTTTACCCGCAGATAATTCGCATTCAAAACCGCCATTTCACTCACGCGCGGCAAATCGCTGCCGTACTCGCACAGATACGTGTAGGCGCGCACATAGACCAGGAAGTTGCCCCAGAACGCCTTGACCTTGCCGATCGACTGCGGGTGATCCCAACTCATGCAGTACATGTCTTTTTCGGAATCAAATACGACGCGCGGCACCGGCAAAAACGGCTCCAGATCTGCGTGCACACAGATCGGGCCGCCGCCCGGGCCACCGCCGCCGTGTGGCGTCGAAAACGTCTTATGCACGTTGAAGTGCATGACATCGACGCCAAAATCGCCCGGCCGCGCCTTGCCCAGAATCGCGTTCATATTCGCGCCGTCCATATACACTTTGCCGCCGCCTGAGCGCACAATTCGGCAAATCTCCTCGATGTGATCTTCAAAAATCCCCATCGTATTCGGATTCGTGATCATCAGACCGGCCACGGTATCGTCCATTACGGCCGCCACAGCCTCGGCACTCAAACGCCCATTGCTGTCCGCCTTCACGCTCACCACCGAATAACCACATGCGGCGGCTGTCGCCGGATTGGTTCCATGCGCCGAATCCGGCACGATCACCTTGGTGCGCTTAAAATCCCCACGGCTCTCATGATACGCGCGAATCGCCATCAACCCGGTCAACTCGCCCTGCGCACCGGCCGCCGGCTGCAACGCGCAGTGCGGCAGACCAGAAATTTCGCACAACAAGCCTTCCAGCCGGTACAAAAGCTCCAGCGCGCCCTGACACCAGCTATCCGGCATATAAGGATGCAGCCGCGTAAATCCCGGCAAGCGCGCCATCGACTCATTGATCTTCGGATTGTACTTCATCGTGCACGAACCCAGCGGATACAGCCCGGTATCGATCGCATAGTTCCACTGACTCATGCGCGTAAAATGCCGCACCACCTCCGGCTCACTCACCTCCGGAAGCTCCGCCGGCTCCTCACGCACCAGCCCCTTGCCAAGTACCGCCTCCAGATCAACCCGCGGCACGTCCCAATCCGTCGGACCCAACGTAAAACCCCGGCGCCCCGCCACACTGCGCTCAAAAATCAGCGGTTCTTCAAACTGCAATCCGCGCGCAACCCGCTCACGAGGCTGGATCTCCGCATTTTCCACAAATGCCCCGAGCCCATCCACTGTCTCTCGTCGAAATGTATCACCCACAGGCTGCCTCCTTATTATAGATACGATTCTATATACGTAGTTTTTAAACTTACTTTGTTACGAAGCCACGCCGCACCAGCATTGTTTCAAGACTTCCGCCCCATACACCGCCCATCAATCTCACGCACCAATGCCTCATAATGCTGCGCGCCCCGACTATCTTTTGCAAAATCGTACAGAGGCTGTCCCGCCAGCTGCGCCTTTGCGATCTGCGTATTCACACCGATCCGCGTCTCAAACAGCAACTCGCCCCACGCCTGCTCGATCGTCGTCAAAATCTCTTCATTGATCGAAACATTGCGCGCATCCACTCGTGTCAGCACAATCCCCAGCACATCCAACGCATGGTGCAAACGCTCATTGACCGTGATCACGGTCTCCAGCAGCTCATCGGCGCCGCGCACCGACAACGGCGAAATATCCGTAGGAATCAAAACCTGATCCGCCGCCAGCAACGCATTCAGCGTCAGATTGCCCTTATTCGGCGGGCAATCAATGATGATGTAATCATAATGCGTCCGCGTAACTTTCAGCGCATCGCGCAGCAACATTTCCTTACCGATCTTCTGACTGATCCGCCCTTCGGCCTCCGCCAGCTCACCATCGGCCGGCGTCATATCCAGCCCTTCCACCCGCACAGAAACGCGCGCATCCAGGATTTCGCGCCGCTCCTCGCCCAGCAGCACATCCGTCACACGCACCGCCGCACGCACCACACCCTCGCCCGGCATCACCGCGCTCAGACTCGCCTGGCAATGCCCCTGCGCATCGAGATCAATCAACAAAACCCGCCGCTTACAGAACTTCGCCAGCCCACAGGCCACATTCACCGCCGTGGTTGTCTTACCAACACCGCCCTTCACCGTCGCGACCGCGATCACCACCGCGCGCCGGTCGCCCTCCGTATAACGCGACTCCTGCTTCACAAACCGCTTCAAACTCGTGCTGATAAGACTGCGCATTCCCAACTTCCTTCGATCGAATTCATGATTTCTACATTATTTTTCCGCAAACCACTCGATTTGTCGCGTCACTATAGCCACAAATCACCACAACACAACGCGCACAACACCGTCAAACCACGGATAATTCACAATAACTTGAATCGCGCATAAACCCGATCTATACTGACGAAGTGCCACATTTATCCGAGTGTTTTTGCTTTACCCGTTATACCCGATCTATTTGTTTCTCATTTAATTACAAGATTTTTCAGGAACAACGTCATGACTCGATCTCAATTCAATCTAAGTAACTGTCGTACTCGCTTGGTAACACTTGCTGTCATGATAGTTTCCCTCTTTTTCTTCACTGCCTGCGGCGAAGACGAAGTGTCCAACCAGGCGTGCACCTTCGACGAAGACTGCGTGCTTGGAACGGTCTGCGGCGCCGGCGGAAGCTGCGTAACCGCTGCCTGTGATTTTTGCACGGCCGAGCAAATCTGCTACAAAACGCCTTCCAACCCCGAAGGCTCCTGCTCCGCACCGCAATGCCACACCTCCGACGACTGCAACGGACAACGCTGCGTGCAGGGCCTGTGCCAGAGCGCCGCATCCGGCTGCACCAAAGAAGCCGACTGCCCCGAAGGCCAGACCTGCTCGCTGGCTGGCACCTGCGTCGACAAACCCGTCAACACCAACGAGTGCGAAGACTCCACCCAGTGCAACATCGACGCTGGCGAAGTCTGCCGTGACAACAAATGCGTCGTGCCCCCGTGCACGGCCAACAGCTGCGGCGAAGGCAAAGTCTGCGGAGAAGACGGCAAATGCGTCGACGGCCCCTCCTGCAACGACGAAGACTGCGCGGAAAACGAGCGCTGCCTGCCCTCCACCGGCGCCTGCGGCGTTGACTGCGTAAGCGATGCCTCGATCTGCACCGGCGGCGAAATGTGCGACAAACCCACCGCAACCTGCGTCCCCAATCCCTGCGCTGGCATCGGCGTGGATCCGGAAACCTGCGGCGGCAACACCCCGCACTTCAGCGTCGAGCTGAACTGCAGCTGCGTCCAGTGCACCGACAACTCCCACTGCGGCCCCGGCAAAGTCTGCGGCGCCAACGGAACCTGCACCGCCGACCAGTGTGCGACTCCCTGCGATTCCAGCCAGCCCGGCACCTGCAACGGCGCTCCCGGCACCCCCTACTGCGTCGGCGGCTGCTGCTCGCAGTGCATCGGCGCCGCCGACTGCCCCAGCGGCCAGCTCTGCCTCGACGGCTTCTGCGGTGTTCCGCCCAACTGCGACATCGACCCCACCGTCTGCCCCCAGGGCTACACCTGCGAAGCCGGACAGTGCAAACCGCCGCAAACCGGCCAGGGCTGCAACCCGCAAGACCCGACCTCCTGCCCGGCCGGTACCTTCTGCGGCCTGGACAACACCTGCCAGAGCGCCGGCGGTGAACTTGGCTGCGGTCTGTGCAACCCCGACTGCACCTGCCCCAACGGCCTGACCTGTGACGGCCTGATGTGCGACGGCTGCCAGGTCCAGATCGGCGGCACCAGCCAGTGCCCGGCCGGAACCCAGTGCTGGCCCTTCGGCAACATCTGGGAGCTGCGCGGCTTCTGCGGTCCCAAAGTGATTTAATCCCCCCTGGCCCGGCGCCCTCCCCCCGGACCGTCGGGCAACCCCACTAAAAAAGCTCCCACCCGCAAGGATGGGAGCTTTTTTCGTGGGAACCCGTACAACATTCTGGCCTTTCCTTTGCCTTCTTTCCCTTCGCGCCAATTCGCACCTTCGCGCCTTCGCGTGCGCCTTTTGCCTTTGGCCTTTCGCCTCCTTATCCCTACCACCAAAACGTCGGCCTCGACTTTCCCGGCCCCATCTCTAATAATGAAACTTCCAAAATTTCTTTGTTAAAAAAGAATATTTATCGAATGAGCCCGCCATGAACCGACGCACAATTTCCCACTGGATTCCCCTCTTGCTGCTATTCGGCCTGCTGGCAACATCCTGCGCCGAAGTCAGTCCGCCCACGACCGAAGGAAATGCCTGCGAAAACTCCACCGATTGCGCCGGTCTCATCTGTGATCCCGTTTCCAACACCTGTAAGAAACCCGATTCCGATCCCGATGCCGGCAACAATTCCCACAACGACACCGGCACAAACTCCGACACCGGCAACAATAACGATCCCGGTACCAACTCCGATACCGGCAACAATAACGACACCGGCCCCAACCCGCCGCCCACATCCTTTTCGGGCTGCACCGACAACAGCCAGTGCGCCGGCTACCAGCAATGCAACGTCGCCCGGGGCCGCTGCGAAGACACCCGCACGGCCTGCACCTCCCAGGCACAATGCGCCGCCGGACAAACCTGCATGGCCGGCCGCTGCAGCGATCCATGCACCGACAACACCGAATGCACCGACGGCCTGACCTGCTTCTCCGTCGATTCCCAGCGTCTCTGCCTGCCGCCCTGCACCGATTTCAGCGCCACCGGCACCGACTGTGCCCCCGACACGCACTGCATCCCCTACTTCGGAACATCCGGCGGCCTGTGCCAGGGCACCGGACGCAAACACCAGGGCGAAAACTGCCTGCCCGACGGCGATCCCGACAGCTGCCAGCCCGGCCACACCTGCGTTGGCCTTGGCAACCAGCGCACCTGCCAGCAACTCTGCGCAGGCGAAGGCTCCCCGACCTGTTCCGGCAACGCCTTCTGCGAACCTGCCTTCCTGGGCCCCGACGACAATGCCCTGACCGACGACGCCGGCGCCTGCCTTGCCGACTGCAAAAACACCGCCGGCCTGCCCGACAACAGCCTCTGCCCGCCCGAGCACACCTGCGTTAACAGCAGCTACACCGACAAAAGCTTCTGCGTCGCCGACAACGGCGGCGGCCTCGACGCGCCCTGCTCCTTCAACGATACCGACAACGGCTGCGCCATTGGCCTGGGCTGCCTGGCCGGCGGCCACGGCGCCACCATCGGCGAACCCGAAACCGGCGTCTGCACCAACACCTGCAAACTCGATCAGAACCCGACCGGTTGCACCGACGGCTACACCTGCATCCAACGCAGCAACGGCGACACACCCCAGGACGGCGTCTGCGTCAAAAGCTGCGATCCCCACAAACCCTCCGCCACCAACGGCTGCCCCGACGGCCGAAACCGCTGCATGCCCGAAACCGGCGAAGCCGTCCCGCCCGTCGCCGGCATCTGCTCGCCCTCCGGCAACGTCCTCCACGGCCAGACCTGCCAGCTTCAACACCCTCTGTCCTGCGGCGGCGACGACTACTGCGCCACCATGAACACCACCCAGGGCGGCAGCGGTGACGACGGCGCCACCCACGGCATCTGCACCACGTTTTGCGCGCCCTTCGACTACACCAACGCCACGCGCTGCCCCGCCGAGCAAGTCTGCGCCATCAAGTCTTTCGGCGATGCCCTGGGCTTTTGCACCACCTACCGCACCACCAACGGTCAGAACTCCGGCGACCGCTGCGACGCCACCACCGAAAACCACGGCAAATGGTGCGGCGACAATCTGCTGTGCGACTACTGGAATGGACAATTCTTAAGCTGCGAAATCCCCTGCTTCACCGACGTCCCCAACCGTTGCCCGGCCGGCAAAAGCTGCGACTCCATCAACGCCCCCAACGCCCCCACCCTCGGCTACTGCCGCTAATCAACCCAACGCACCTTTGCACGCACGCTCATCCAACGCGCAAAGGTGCTCCAATCCACCTTCTCACGCTCGTTCAACGCGCAAAAGTGCTCCAGAGCACCCATTCACGCTCGTTCAACGCACAAAAGTGCTCTGGAGCACCCGTTTGAGTTGCTCACAACTCAAAAAACGTGCTCAACCCATTCGTTCGAGTTGCCCACAACTCATAAAAACGCAGTCAACCCATTCGTTCGAGTTGCCCACAACTCATAAAAACGCACTCAACCCATTCGTTCGAGTTGCTCACAACGCAAAAAACACACTCAATCCACCCGTTTGCGTTGCTCACAACACACAACAAGTGCTTCAGGCCATTTTTTCACGTTGCTTTCAAACGAACTCGGAGCCCCCATCCATTTGCTTTTTCTTCGCGGCTTCGCGCCTTCGCGCGAGACACGCCTTTTGCCTTTGCCGCGCACTGCGGCGGCAAGGTCTGAATCGAGGCGTGCAAAGCCGTAATCCGAGTGGTTACGGCAAAGCGATCGTCGATTCAGGACCGCTACCCCACATCCACCAACAGCTGTCCGCCGAGCCCCGACACCACCAGATCTGCATCTCCTTCCACCCCGCGCACACGCACGTTCCCCACACTGGCCGGAATCACCGCAGTCTGTCCCGCCTCCAGCACCACTTCCTCGTCGTCATTTTCCTCCCCTGAAATCGCGCACGTCCCCGAAACCACAAACACAATCTGCACCGAGCCCGCATCCACGCGCCAGGTCAGCGCCCGGGAAACATCCCCGCCGGCCAGCAACAACCGCTCCATCCGGTACGCGCCCGCATCGACCAGCACCTCCAGCCGATGTCCGCCCGCAAGCTGTTTTTCAGAAATCCGCTCCAGAACCGCCGGCCCGACCGTTTCCCAGTCGATCACCACCAACGACTGCTCCACATGCAACGCCCGCGGCAGACCATCCAACCCCGGCCGATTGTAGTCATAGACCCTGTACGTCGTATCCGAAGGTTCCTGAACCTCCAGAAGCACCACGCCGCTGCAAATCGCATGCACCGTGCCCGGCGTCACCCGGATCACATCCCCCGGCTGTACTTCCACCCGACGCAAAAAATCCACCACGCGCCCTTCGACCACCGCTTGCGAAAACTCCTCGGCATGCGTCGCCACCGAAAACCCGTGCAACACCGACGCACCCGGCTCCACGTCCAATACCAGCCACGATTCGTCCTTCGAGCGCGCACCCTCCAGCAACATGGAATTCTTCGGCCCCGGATGCACCTGAATACTCAGATCCTCCTGCGCATCCAGGATTTTCACCAGCAACGGAAACGCCTCTCCCACACTGCGCGTCCCCGTCAGCGCCTGCCCCCAGCGTGCCGTCACTTCACCCAGCGTTGCGCCGGCCAGCTCACCATTGCCAACCACGCTCTGCCCTTCCGGCAAATCCGCAACCTCCCAGGATTCACCCAGCAACACCTCTGCCGATGCCTTTTTGCCATAACGAGCAACCAGTTTACGGCCACCCCACACCTTCTCCGACAGATGCGGTTCCATGCGAAAAATATAAGGTTTCACAACACTTCTCACAAACTACGGCCGTTCTCACAGCACTTCATAAAACTCGTCACAACTCACAACAACTGCGTGGGCACATCATCCGCCGGCGGTGGACTGATCACATTTTGAATCGTCTCCATAATCTCCGGATCGTTGGCAACCTCGCCCATCAAAATCGCCCGCTGAATCTCCTCACGAAATGTTTCCAGATCGCCCTGACCACGCGCGATCATCGCCAGAAACAAATGCGACATCGCCACAATATCAAAGCGCGCCGACCGCAGCCCATACCAGACCGTTTGCTGAAACATCAACTGACTCTGATCTGCGCTTCCGATCTGAAAGAAAAACCCGCCGGTGATGAACATCGTTTCCGCAGCTGCGCCATAATCACCCGCCGCAAGCTGCGCCTGCACTGCCGCCGGCAAAACGCGCCCGGCCATACCCAGATACGAATGCATCGGCCCACGCAAATCCAGATTGCGATACAAATTCGCCAGATGCTCATAGACACTCAAAATACCCGCATAATTCTGGGTTTCCGTGTTGAGTTCCAGCGCTTTTAACGCCAGCTCAAACGACGCCTGCGGCTCCTCGCGCGCAAGCTCGGTCAACGACATAAAATACAATGTACGCGCCCTGCTCTGCGGATATTGGGCCAGCTCAAACAAACGCTCCGCCTCCAAAAACGCGATCAAGCCCTGCTCAAACTCCCGCTCCTGCAACGCCTGAAATCCCTGATACAACCGTACGGCCGCGCGCTGCCCCGGCTCTGCCTGACGCGCAAGCTCAATCAGATACCCCAGCACCTCGCTCTGCAACGCCAGGTGCTCCGCGCCCGCCGACCAGTAAATACCGCTCAAAAACGACAGCAAATCCCCGTCGCATCCGTCCGGACACAACGCACGCAGCTCCGCAACCACTTCCCGCGCAACCTCTTCCTTACCCGCACCGAGCGCCATTTCCCCGTTCATCGCCAGCGCCGCCAGATACGCAGAATTCGGCTTCTGATCGTTTCGCGCTTCCAGATACGCCGTGGATTCCTCAAAAGCCTTCTCTTTCTGATTCATAAAATCATGCAGCCGCACCCGCGTACCGAGCGCATTCAAACGCGCCAGCTCATCGCCACGCGCCTGCGCAACCGCTTCATCCTCCATCACCAGCCACAGCGCTTCCTCATGGTAACGCAACGCGCCCCACCGCATCGCAAACTGGTCACGCGCATGCCAGCGCAACGGCCCCTGCACCGAAGCATCCTGCAGCACCTCCTTCAGATGCATCATCGCCTCGCTCGTCTGGCCGCGATACACCATCACACCGCCCATCACGACCGACGCAAACCCGCGTACCACCTCACGATTCAGCTTTTTCACTTCCCCCAGATCGACCCCGCCCTCCGGCGGCGCCGCAATCATGCCCGGCCCCGTCGCCGGCCCCACGCCTGTATAATTCGCAAACAAATGCGCGCGCCCCTTCACATCGTGCACACTTAAACCGACAAGCAGCGTCGGCGAGCCATCGTAATTGAGTTGACGCCCCACGCGATGAAAGTCCATGTCCCGCGCATCAACTTCCAGATCGCTCGCCAGCACCTTCGTATTCGCCCCGGCAAAATCCGCCAGATATCCGGCAAATACCTCCATCACCACATCGCGAATCTTCGGATCGGCCGCAACCTGAGTGATCAAAATCTGCGCATCGCGCGCCGGAGCATTCAGCGTATGCTCTAAAAACAAAACCTCGTCCCCCACAGCCACAGCCCGCCCGGCGGCCTTCTTCGCACCGCTCACACCTCCAGATCCCGCCCACTGCACACAGTCCGAACTGGATTCCCCCACCACATGCACCCGGCAAATCGAGCTCAACCGACGACTCAACTGCAACGAAACCGCATCCCCGCCCTCGTCCACCGACTGCAAAATCGCATAAACATCGCCGACCTGAGCGCCCCCGTCCTTGCCTATATTGATCTGAAAATCCTGAATCGAGGCCAGATCCCCGGCCTGCCAGCCCGAATCATCGATGGCTCCGGAACGAATCGCCGTCACAACGCCCACACCCTTGCCCAGTGCCTCTTCCGTCTGCACATCCTCCCAGGTCACTTCCAGCTTCTCCAGCTCCGTCTTCGGAAACCAGTACGTCATTCCCACCATCGCAACCTGATCTCCCAGACGCTTCACAACGCGCCCGCCCGCCAGCGCCGGCCGTGGCACATTTTCCAGCGGCCAATCGCCACTGTAACGCGCCATAAACGCACTCCCCGTCTGCACATCCGCCCCGAGCACGCCCACCACATACCAGAACCCGTCACTGCCCCGCACCAGCTTCGGTGTGCCCGACGAAACCTCTAAATCCGCCGGCGCCTCCTGCGGCACGACCTGAACCGTCGGCCAGGCCGCACCCGAACCGCTTGCGCAGCCCGAAACCACAACCGAAAAAACGCCCAGAACCACCGCAGCTACGAGCATCACAAACTGGCGCTGCACACGGATTGACAATTTCATGAATCCTCCAATCGCTGAATCCAACATCAATCCAGGCATTGATTCGAATACGGCCTGTTCCAGGCGCGCTTTACACAACCACTTCGTCACAAAAAAACACTCCATGCAATATTTTACGACTGCTGGCGATTGTACGTTTCCACAGAATGAACTCCGGTTCAATCACTGGCTTTGCTCATTACAAGTTCTGTACTACGCTCCACACGTTTTGTTCGGAAATTCTTACCGACAAAAGTTTTCCCACGCGCGAAACGCCATCCGGCCATCGCCGTCATACCATAATTACCGCCGTTTTTGTCACATAGCGTTCGCTGCTCTCACACGGCAGCACCATGAACACCTATCGTACATCGGCGCAGGCTGTAGAGAATCCGTATCTATGTCTCGCGACCAACTCCTCGATTCCCGTCCCATCGAAAATCTCGACCAACTCCTCGATCACTTCCGCTCCGGCGAAAAACATCCCTCTCAGCGTAGCGTCGGCACCGAACACGAAAAATTCGTCTTCCGCCGCGACAACCACCAGATGCTCGCCTTTGACGAACCCGGCGGCTTTGCCGAGCTCTTCCAACAACTTGTCGACCGCTTCGGATGGGAACCCGACTACGACGGCCCCAATATCGTCGCCCTGCAAAAAAACGGCGCGGCCATCACCCTTGAACCCGGCGGACAATTCGAACTCTCTGGCGCGGTCTTAAAAACAGTCTTCGAAA
Source organism: Lujinxingia vulgaris (assembly GCA_040393065.1). GTDB lineage: Bacteria > Myxococcota_A > Bradymonadia > Bradymonadales > Bradymonadaceae > JACCWM01. Next base: position 11,966 of record JBEBUW010000119.1, read on the forward strand.
CCGAAATCGAATACGACAACCACATCCGCGAAATCAAAGAGCTCGCCAACGAACGCATCGCCATGACCATCTGGGGCACCAACCCGTTTTTTGGCCCCGAAGAAATCCCCTGGATGCCCAAATCACGCTACGGCATCATGCGCCGCTACATGCCCACCCGCGGCGACCTCGGCCTCTACATGATGAAAACTACCTGCACCATCCAGGGCAACTACGACTACACCGGCGAAGCCGACGCCGCCGACATCATGCGCACCGGCCTGCTCGTCTCGCCCATTGTCAGCGCACTGTTTGCCAACAGCCCGCTCAGCGAGCTCAAAAACACCGACATGAAATCCTTCCGCGGCGAAATCTGGACCCGCACCGATCCCGATCGCTGCGGATTCCCCGCCTTCATGTACGCCGAAAACTGGGGCTACAACGATTACCTTCAATACGTCCTCGACGTCCCCATGTACTTCATCCGACGCGACGACGAAGGCTACATCGATCTGACTCAGAACCGCCTGACCTTCCGCGAATTCATCGCCAACGGCCACGGCCCACACCGCGCCACCATGGGCGATTTCGAACTCCACCTCTCCACACTCTTCCCCGAAATCCGCCTCAAAACCTACATTGAAGTCCGCGGCGCCGACGCCGGTCCCCGCGAAGCCGTCTTAGCCCTGCCCGCGCTGTGGAAAGGCATTTTCTACCACGACCCCTCCCGCAAAGCCGCCGCAGAACTGTTCGCCGGCACCACGCCGGAACAACATCGCGAAGTCTTCATGGCCGCCTACAAAGACGGCATCCAGGCCCAAACCGCCTACGGCACCATGCAAGAGCTCGCCAAAAAACTCCTCGACATCGCCGAAACTGGCCTCAACGCCATCGCCGCCGAAGCCAACCATCCCTCCGAAGCCGTCTTCCTTGAACCCCTGCGCCACATCGCCGAAACCGGCCAGGGTTTTGCCGATCGCATCCTCAAAGACTACCAGGAAGTCGGCCTCAAGAATCCAGCCGATCTCATTTCCCGCTGGGAACTCTAACCCCCCCCACAAACACAAAAACCGTGCTCAAAACAGCACGGTTTTTGCCAGACATTCACACACAAAAAAGCGCCCGAGTGAAGGCGCATCGGCATCCGCACAGGCCATGC
>JBEBUW010000120.1:0-12778 GCA_040393065.1 Lujinxingia vulgaris
TCGATGCCCGGTCGACTTGCACGGCTCAACGACCCAGAAAAGTCGATGCCCGGTCTACTTGCGCGGCCCAACGGCCCAGAAAAGTCGATGCCCGGTCCACTTGCATGGCTCAATAACCCAAACAAGTCGATGCCCGGTCACCTCACGTTTTTTGTCATTTTGTACAAAAACACAGGGTGACCCGGCATCGCCCCCCAAAAAGTATCAAAACGTGAAAATCTGACGCCTAGACGGGCGTGCTGCCGCCCGAAAAATTCAGCGCGCGATCCATTGCCAGACTTTACGTACAGAAGGTGGCGTCTTAGGGTGCGCGGCGCGTGGAAACGCCCCGACCCAAAATCTTTTCAACCGAAGGAGTTTATAAAATGGCAAGTGATAGAAATCTGGTGTGGATCGACCTGGAAATGACCGGTCTTGATCCGGAAATTTGCACGATCATCGAAATTGCGACGATCATTACCGACTCGCAGCTCAACATCATCGCAGAAGGCCCCAACCTGGTGATCCATCAGTCCGAAGAGGCGCTGGCCGTCATGGACGAGTGGAACGTAAAGCATCACGGCGAATCCGGACTGACCGAAGCCGTGCGCAATTCAAAAATTTCGCTGGAGGAAGCAGAGCGCGAAACGCTGAAGTTCATCAAAAAACATACCGCCCCGCGCACCGCGCCCTTGTGCGGCAACTCGATCTGGCAGGATCGGCGCTTTTTGATCAAATACATGCCCCGGGTCGAAGCGCATGTGCACTACCGCAATATCGACGTTTCCTCCGTCAAGGAACTCGCCAGGCGCTGGTACGCCCCGGAATTGCTGGCGGTCGAACCTGTGGAGCTGGCCGAAGGCGAACAGGCCGCACAGGCGCATCGTGCGCTGGACGACATCAAGGCTTCCATTGCCGAGCTCAAGCTGTACCGCGAGCGAATCTTTGTAAAACCCTGAACAATTTGCAGGATTTTTATGGTAGCAAACGCTGTTATTGTGTGTAGTATTTGCATGCCTGTTTCGGTTCCATAAAAATCCTGCAAAAGTCGTATTATGTCGAAATTTGAACTGGTTTCTCCCTTCAAACCTGCCGGAGATCAACCGGCTGCCATTGAAAAACTCGTGGAAGGCCTGCGGCGAGGTGACCGTTTCCAGACCTTGCTCGGCGCGACGGGTACCGGGAAAACTTTCACGATTGCGCAGACCATTGCGGCGGTAAACCGCCCGACACTGGTCATGGCGCCCAATAAAACGCTGGCCGCACAGCTCTACAACGAGTTCAAAGAGCTGTTTCCCAACAACGCGGTCGAATACTTCGTTTCCTACTACGATTATTATCAGCCCGAAGCGTACATTCCTTCGACGGACACGTTCATCGAGAAGGACTCCGCGATCAACGATGCGATCGACCGCATGCGCCACTCGGCCACGCGCAGCCTTCTGGAGCGCGACGACGTGATCATCGTCGCCTCGGTTTCGTGCATCTATGGCCTGGGTTCGAACGTCGCCTACATGAACATGTTGATCCAGCTTGCAGCCGGACAACGCGTACAGCGCGATGAATTGTTAAAAGGTCTGATCGAAATTCAGTACCGGCGCAACGACTATGACTTTCATCGCGGAACGTTTCGTGTGCGCGGCGATGTCGTCGAGATTTTCCCGGCCTACGAGGAAGACACGGCACTTCGCATCGAGTTTTTCGGCGATGAAATCGAATCGATTTACACCATCGATCCTCTGCGCGGCCGTCGGCTCGATGAACTTGAGCAAGTCACGATTTTCCCGAACTCTCACTATGTCGTGCTGCCCGAGAAGAAAAAACGCGCACTCGATACGATCAAAGACGAACTCAAAGAGCGTCTTCAGGAACTGATCGCGCAGGGCAAGCTCGTCGAAGCGCAGCGTCTGGAGCAGCGCACGCAATTTGACCTGGAAATGCTGGCCAGCATGGGCTTTTGCAACGGAATCGAGAACTACACCCGCCACTTCTCCGGCAAAAAACCCGGCGAACCCTCGCCGTGCCTGTTCGATTATTTTCCGGACAACTATTTGCTCGTCGTCGACGAGAGCCACGTTGCGGTTTCGCAAATCGGCGGCATGTATCGCGGTGACCGCGCCCGCAAAGAAACGCTGGTGGAGCACGGTTTCCGGCTGCCCAGCGCGCTCGACAACCGCCCGCTCAAATTTGAAGAATGGGAAAACATCTTCAAGCAGGTGATTTTTGTCTCCGCAACGCCGGGCGATTACGAGCTAGAAAAATGCGAGGGCGTGGTCGTTGAACAGATCATTCGCCCGACCGGTCTGATCGATCCGAAAGTCGAAGTCCGCCCGGCCACCGAACAGGTCGATGACGTTTACGGCGAAATCCGCAAACGCATTGATCTGGGCCAGCGTGTGCTGATCACGACGCTCACCAAGCGGATGAGCGAAGATCTGACCGAATATCTGATCGAACTCGGCGTAAAAGTCCGCTATCTGCACAGCGATATCGACACCATTGAGCGCATGAGCATCATCCGCGATTTGCGCATGGGCGTGTTCGACGTCTTGATCGGCATCAACCTGCTGCGAGAGGGGATTGATATTCCCGAAGTCAGCCTGGTCGCGATTTTGGACGCAGACAAGGAAGGGTTTTTGCGCAGCACGCGCAGCCTGATTCAGACGATTGGCCGCGCCGCGCGTAATGCGGAAGGCACGGTGATTTTGTATGCCGACCGCATCACGGACAGCATGCAGTTTGCCATCGACGAGACGAATCGCCGCCGCGCGGTGCAAATCGCGCACAATGAAGCACATGGAATTACGCCGCAGACCGTTACCAAGCGGATTTCGTCGCTGGAAGAACACATCCCGGAAGACGAAAACGCAGCCAGTGCGCAGCCCGCCGTACCGGGGCGCGATACGCTGGAAGATGCGCCGCCGCAATTGTTGGAAGCACGCATCGAAAAATTGCGCGAGGAAATGCGCGCGGCCGCGGCCGATTTGAGATTCGAGGAAGCGTCACGGCTTCGCGACGAAATGCGCAGCCTGCAGGCGCGTTTACTGGGCGTCGCCTGATTTTTCCTTCTGAGAAATCCGTTCCCAATGCCCGCGAATGGCGGCCAGAACATCTTCGCCAAACTCGCCGTCCTCTTCGGAGACTTCGCTGAGCAGCAGGCGAAGATACTCTCGACTGGCGAGCCGTTCGTGCATGGGCGGCGGAATCAAATTGTCTTTGGGGTAGCCGTACTGGCGAATTGCGATGTGCTGATCGACGGCGAAGGTGAGCTGGAGCAGGTCTTCGGCCGCTTCGATAGGCAGGCCGAAAACCCGGGCCAGGGTCTCAATCGGATCTGTGGAGTCGTCGGAATCGTCGGTCACGAATTCGCCACGTTCTTTTTGCAGCTCTGGTAGGCGGCGCGAACTTCTTTGGTGTCGGGCGCATGCTTTAAGTACTCGAGTGCTTCGTCATACTTGCCAAGATTCATGGTCGCAATCCCGAGAATCGTCCAGACGCGGGCGAGCATGGGCGGCGGCATACTGCCGACGGCGCGCATGTGGTGGCCGAGCCGCGCGGCTTCGCGCCAGTCTTCGGCTTTGAACGCGGCTTCGGCTTCTTTCATCAGCTCTTCATGAAAGGAGCTGGCTTTTGCGGGTTTTGAGCCGGCGCGATCGACCAGCGCATGACCGCTTTGCAGGCTGTTGTAGTTGTCCATGACAATAAACAGGCCCAGAATCGCGAAAAAGAACATTTTGAACTTCAGAAAGCCAATGATCGCGATCGGGATGATCACAAAAATACTTACCGTCAGCGCGATGCGCTGCGCTTTATCCGGCGCCATGAACCGGCGCAAAATCAAATGAAAAAGCTGTCCGCCGTCAAGCGGCCAGATCGGCAGCAGCAGGTTGACCAGGCTCCAGATGATGTTGATCCAGATCAGCGCACTTACAAACGTCGCGAGCAACGGCGAGCCATAGACCACGCCGGGCAAAAAATACTGGAAAGCCCACAACAGGCCGCCAAACGCCAGACCGGCCAGCGGACCGGCCAGCACAACGCGCGCGTCATCACCATCGGTGCGCGCGGAAGATTCGCTCATGCACAGGCCGCCAAAGCCGTGCAGCAAAATCGAAGGCCCCAGTTTGTAATGTTTGGATACAAAGGCATGACCAAATTCATGCACGAGCAAAGAAAGCGTGACGGCGACGGCGAAGATCACTCCGCCGATTACCGAGCCACCACCGCCGCCAAACAGCATGGGGCTGAACACGATGAAGGCCATCAAAATCATGTACCACATCGACACGAAGACATCGATTCCGCGCCAGGTAAACAGATGGAGGCCGCTACGTTCGAAAAACATGCGATGATTCTCTCGTTGGTATTGGAGATAAAGCTGATTTTGTCCGGCGTTTTACAAGGTGTTTAGCGAGAACGCTCGAGCTGCACACCGACGCACTGCGGGTTTCCGGGCACGCCGGTTGCGTATTTTCGGATCGTAATCGAGCCAGAAACAACCTCCGGATATCGTTCTAAAAGTGCGCTCAGAATTTGTTCGGCCAACCGCTCAACGAGCAGACAGCTCGGGCCGTGGCCGAATTCCAGGATGAGTTCGGCCAGGCGGCGATAATCGAGCGTATCGCCGAGCTGATCGGTGTCGGCTGCGCTGGCGGAGTCTTCGTCGAGGACAGCGCTCAAATCGACTTCAAAGCGGCGGCCGTCACGGCGTTCTTCTTCGTACACGCCGTGACGACCGCTGAATTCGAGATTTTGAACAAAGACTCGCATCATTCGCCTGCAGCAGCCTCTTTGCGCATGCAGCAGCTCTTGTATTTTTTGCCGCTACCGCAATGGCAGGGATCGTTGCGACCGACCTTGGGCAACTCGCGCTGGAAGCTTTCCGGCTCGCTGCTGTCGGCGGCGCTGCTGCCCATGCCGGGACGATTGAACTCGATGCGTGACGGAACGTTGTGCGCGGGCGCGACCTGCTCCAGCGAAGCCGGGCTTTCAACCTGCACTTTGGAGACAAATTCGACGATGTTGGTCTTGATGTTCAACATCAGCTCGACAAAGAGGTCGAAACCTTCTTTTTTGTACTCCTGCTTCGGATCTTTTTGCGCGTAGCCACGCATACCGATGCCGTCGCGAAGCTGATCCATGGCGAGCAGATGCTGACGCCAGAAGCGGTCAATGGCGCCAAGGTAGCGCGATTGAATTTGCTCCTCGAACAACTGGCGGCCGGTTACGCGATCGGCTTCATCGAGTTCCGCCGGTCCATCCTGGCCGGCAGCAATGCCAAGAGTTTGCGCGCGCCGCTCGTTCAAGCGCTCCGCAATCTCGTTGAACATCGCTTCTTTCTGGCCGATCAGCTGCATGATCAGCGACCAGATGTATTCTTCCATCGTGTCGCGACCGGTCAGCTTCTCCAGTTCCAACTCGAGACCAAAGACCTGTTCGGCGGCTGCCTGTAGACCGGGTAGATCCCATTCATCGCTGCGAACCGTGCGCGAGGCGTAGGTGTTGAGCGTCTGGATGGCAACTTCTTCGAACTGGTCGAGCACCATCGGTATCAGCGTGCGGCCCTTTTCGTCCTGTCCGCGCAATACGTTACGGCGCAGCTTGTAAATGCTCTTACGCTGCACGTCCATGACGTCGTCGTACTCAAGAATGTCTTTACGAATTTCGAAGTTGCGCGCTTCGACCTTTTTCTGAGCGCCCTCGATGCTTCGCGTCACCATGCGGTGCTCGATGGGCACGCCTTCTTCCATGCGCAGCGTATCCATGATCTTGGCGATGCGGTCGGCACCGAACAAGCGCAGCAGATCGTCTTCCAGAGAGAGGAAGAAACGGCTTTCACCCGGATCGCCCTGACGTCCGGCACGGCCGCGAAGCTGGTTATCAATACGCCGCGATTCGTGTCGCTCGGTTCCGATGATGAACAAACCACCGGCTGCCAGCACTTCTTCTTTTTCTTTGGCGCACTGCTCGCGGAATTTGGCGAACGTTTCTTTGTATTCGTCCGACAAATACGCATCGCGCTCGTTTTCGGGCACGAACTCGGGGACATCGGGTTTTCCAAGCAATTCGTCAGTCAAAAACTCCGGATTACCGCCGAGCAAAATGTCCGTACCACGACCGGCCATGTTGGTTGCAATCGTTACGGCGCCTTTTCGACCGGCCTGAGCAACGACGTGCGCTTCACGACCGTGCTGCTTGGCGTTCAGCACGTCGTGAGCGATACCTTTGCGCTTGAGCACCTGGCTGATCGCCTCGGATTTCTCAACGCTGGTCGTACCGACAAGCACAGGCTGTTCTTTTTCGTTGCAGCGAACGATTTGTTCGACGATTGCGTTGAATTTTTCTTCGTAGCTGCGGAAAACAACGTCTTCCTGGTCAATACGCTGTACCGGGCGGTTCGTGGGAACTTCGACAACTTCGAGCTTGTAGATCTCGTGGAACTCTTCTGCCTCGGTGAGAGCCGTACCGGTCATACCAGCCAGCTTCTCGTACATGCGGAAATAGTTCTGGAAGGTAACGGTGGCCAGGGTCTGGTTTTCGTCTTTGATCTTCAGACCTTCTTTGGCCTCGACGGCCTGGTGCAGACCATCCGACCAGCGACGTCCCTGCATGGGGCGACCGGTAAACTCGTCGACGATGATAACTTCGCCATCGCGCACAATGTACTGGTCGTCTTTTTTGTAGAGCGTATGGGCTTGCAGACATTTGTTGACGTGGTGCACGGCCCGAATGTTGCTTGGATCGTAGAGGTTATCGATGCCCAGTCGGGCTTCCACCTTCTCGATGCCGCTATCGGTCAAGGTCGTGGAGCGGTGCTCTTCATCCACCAGGTAGTCTTCGTCGCGCTTGAGATACGGGATGATCTTATTGATCTCGTAATACATCCCGGTATCCATATCGGCCTTACCACTGATGATCAGCGGCGTACGCGCTTCGTCGATCAGAATCGAGTCCACCTCGTCGACAATCGCAAATTTCAGGTCGCGCTGTACGTAATCGGCCAGGCTGTATTTCATGTTATCGCGCAGATAGTCGAAACCGAACTCATTATTGGTTCCGTACGTGATATCCGACGCATAGGCTGCTTTGCGCTCGTAATCCGGCATATCAGCCACGATCGTGCCAACGCTCAGGCCCAGGAAATTATAGAGCTTGCCCATCCAGGAAGCGTCACGTTGCGCAAGATAATCGTTAACCGTAATCAGGTGAGCACCGTGCCCGGCCAGCGCGTTCAAATAAAGCGGCAAAGTAGCAACAAGCGTTTTACCTTCACCGGTACGCATCTCTGCAATGCGTCCTTCGTGCAGCACCATGCCACCGATGAACTGCACATCATAGTGGCGCATGCCCAGCGCACGGATACCGCCTTCGCGTACCGTTGCAAACGCTTCCGGCAACAGGGAATCCAGGCTTTCGCCCTTTTCAATTCGCTGACGAAATTGAGCTGTGCGGCCGCGTAATTCTTCGTCCGAAAGTTTTTTGAGCGACGCCTCCAGATCATTGATCACAGACACTCGCGCTCGCGCGTTCTTGATATAACGATCATTGGCCGTGCCGAAGATCTGAGTGATAAAGTTTAACATAGATAATTCCGTGTTTTCATAACGCTTTAATTCCCTTTCACGGCCAGTTTTGAGCGTTGTAAAGGAAAGCTTGTCGGAGAAGCACAAGATGGCGCCGCATGGCATACCAAACTCGCGCCATAACGCCAACGCTTTTGATCGTTCCATGCATAGAACGCATCCAAATCGCGTCGGCATCTAGCGAAAATGCTCAAAATTTCGTGAAGGCAAACACAGCCCGATCGCCGATATTTTCTAAATTCGGCAATCTGCACAATGAACGTACAGCACGACGGCATATATTCCTGCTCTCGTCAATCCGCAAAACAATTCATGCTCCGGCGAGTCACGAACAATTTTTGTTCCAAAACACGGCAGTACCACGGGTTTATTGCGGTTGAGGCAAGCCAGAGAAATTTTCAGAAAAGTTATCCACAAAGTTATCCACAGGCTTTTCCACAGCCCCCGGTTTCTGCTCATGAGAACGCCAATTCAGGCTGTAATAAAGATCAGCATACATGCCTGAAAATGAATACTTTATCCATAAAAATCAACACCTTGCGAAACAAACAACCAGGCTCCTAAAGCTTGCGCTCTATCAGAACACAACCTGTGAATAGCCTGTGGATAACTTTCCATGATCTGTGGATAACGTGCATTGATCTGTGGATAACCTGTGGGATTCGGTAAGCGCTTTGTGAGTATTCATCAGTGACTGCGCGGGCTTCGCACTTTTGGAAGCAACAATTCCCAAAAACTCTCGATAACAAGATCGTGCTTTCTTGTGCATCTTAATTCGAGAGAACTGCCGCCATGGATGACTTTGCGCAACCGCTTGTTTTGTTCACACTGATCCTGATCGCTACCCTTAGCACCGGCTATCTTATTGCCGATGTACCGATCGTCTCTTCCAGCCTGAGTGACTTGTATGGAAATGCATTGCTGCTGAGCTCTATCGTGGGCGCTTGCGCAAGCATGAGTGGACTGCTGATTTGCCGCCGAGCGACATGCCGTCGCTTCCTTCTGATTTTGCTGGCATTTTTTACCGGCGCCTTTCTTCTGGCCCGCGATCTGCATAAGGATGCAAGCTCCGATGTTTTGGCTGACATCCTTGGTGAAGACCGGCTGGAAGCCGTTGTCGAAGGCCAGGTCGTCACAGCGCCCATTCCATACGAAGCCGGCTGGGCTTTTGAAATTCGCGCCACCCATCTCGACGACAAAGCTCTGCATGCTGAGAATCCTCCCCGGCTGCGCATTTTTTATCCCATCGCGATCATCAAAGAGCACGAAACCTACGACCAACCCGTTGAACCTCCGCTCCTGCCCTTGCCCGGCGATACCGTGGAAGGATTTATGCGGCTTGAACGGTTTGCTCTGGCCGATCTGCCTGCCGATATTTCTATGCGCCAGTTGATGGAAAACCGTGGCCTGGCCGCACGCGCCAACGCGCGCGAAGTACTCCTGGTCTCCACACCGGCCAGGCTCTCACTTCGTCACCAGCTCGAACGTCGACTGGCCGCGCGCCGCATCCACCTGGAGCGCGAAATAGGAACGCGTTTGCCTGCCGATCAGGCCGCCGTCGCGACGGGCATGCTAACTGCCAGCCGAGGTCTGATTACCCCGGAATTTCGCCATCCCTTCGATCTCACCGGAACCAGCCATTTGCTGGCAATCTCTGGCCTGCATCTGACTGTCCTTGCCGGTATTTTATGGGTTGTCCTGGGCTGGCTCATCGGGAGAATTCCGTGGCTAATGATTCGATTCGGCAAAAAACGCGTCTGTGGTCCGGCCGTTGTACTCTTGCTGAGTACCTACGTCCTCATGATCGGAGCGCCCGTTTCCGCACAGCGCGCACTCGTCATGCTCACAATCGCAATTTGTGGCTACACCACACTGCGCCCATTTTGCGGCCTCCACGCCATTTCCCTTGCCGCGCTCTTTCTGACATTCCTCCAACCTACCATTCTCTTTGAACTTGGCTTTCAACTCAGCTTCCTCGCCACCGCCGGCATCATCCTGTTCATGCGCAACCGCCCGAGCTGGCTGCGTTCCCCTGAACCCGGCATGCCGGAAGACACCAGAACCATCGCCCTTGCCCGCCGTTTCGCCAATTTTGTAGGCATTTCCTTTGCTGCCACGCTCTCGACCTGGCCGGCAATCGTCATCATCACAGGAGAATTGCCCGTCGCCGGTCTCTGGCTCAATGTACTCGTCGTTCCGATCTTCAGTGTCGTGATCTTTCCCATCATGACGGCATCCGCGCTTTTGCTGCCCGTCGTACCTGAAGTTGCTGAGCCTTTTCTCTACGCTTCTTCCCTGTGCATTACCCTCATGCAACAAGGACTCGACATTGCAGCGTACTGGCCCGGCAGCACGATTCGCATCGGAAACCCGTCCGTCTTAAGCTGGATGGCCGGCACCCTGTCCATTCTTCTGCTGATCCTCGGTGGACTCTCACGCCGCGCCTTCCTACTGGCCATGACTACCGCATTCATCGCCTGCCTATCCTTCTGGTGTGGCAAACCGGCCAACCTCCCTCCCATGACGCGTGTGCATTTTATCCCCGTGGGCCAGGGCGATTCCACGTTGGTCGAATTTCCTGACGGTACCACAATGCTCATCGACGCCGGCGGCACACAGATGGGCGCAGATCCCGGTCTCCATCGCGTACTTCCTTACCTGAAATATCTGGGGATCCGGCATCTCGATTACGTCGTACTTACCCATGCCGATCAAGATCATATGGGCGGACTACCCGCGCTCATACGTCCCTTCCGCCCGCGTTATTTTATCTTCGATGCCGAGGAAACATCCGCTCACCTGGCCCAAATCTCTGCAAAAATGCAGAAATATGGCGCCACTCTCCTTCCCATCAGCCATTCTCTGGAACTTCCACTAGCCGATACAACCGTACGCGTCATTCGCCCTATCTATGAAGAACGTGGCTCGACCAATAACATGAGCCTGGTTACGTCCTTCCAATACGCTGGCGCGGCTGTTTTGTTGCCGGGAGATATTGAAGAACCCGGCGAAACCTGGTTGCTCGAAAACCAGCTTCTCCAGCGCCACACCATCGTAAAACTCCCCCACCACGGCTCAAAAACATCCAGCACACTGCCTTTTCTCCAGGAACTCCAACCCAGAATCGCAATCGCTCCAGTCGGCAGACATAATCAATTCGGTCATCCTCATCCCGATATCGTCCAGCGCTACCTGAAACTCGGTGCAAGCATCTATCGAACCGATCACAACGGCTTGATCACCCTGGAAATCACAAACAACGGAGAAATTACCGTGCGCACCATGCGTTAAAACAACCCTGAATCCTTTCAAATTCGTAGGTTTCATGAAGTTTGATTTCTATCCAACCTTGTGTTTTATACCGCGCCAAGCTCGCCACATTGCCAAAAGACGAGCTTAGTTTCGCCCGTAACTGGTCTCCACGATACCTCCCCCGAATGCGACAGGCTCATCCTGAGCCCGATCATGGCAGCAACAATTCATGTCTAAAATTCATCCGCGCCAACCCGGCGATGTCCGCCAGGTCATGCAACTGGGCTGGCCCCTTGTCATGTCCATGCTTTCCTTCACCGCTATGGACGTCGCAGATACCCTCTTTGTCGGCTGGCTCGGTACAACCGAACTCGCTGCTGTCGGTCTTGCCACCACGATTCTGTTCCTGATCAACGCGTTTTTTATGGGTGCACTGCGAGGCGTCAGCATCCTGAGCTCGCAGGCTACCGGCGCAGGTGACCCTACCCGCGCCATCGAAATCGGAGTCGCCGGCGCAATACTCGCCATTCCCTTCGGAATCAGCGTCATCGGCATCAGCATGTTCGACGATCTTATTTTTTCCCTCATGGGCGGCTCCGAACACGTCGTCGCTGTGGCCCGCGACTATTTCCGTATCCGTGCACTGGGAGCTTCATTCTGGTTCGTGACGCTGGCATTAAACGGATATTTCCAGGGAACCGGCGATACACGCACGCCGATGTATATCAACCTGATCGCCAACGGCCTCAATATCGTCCTCGATCCAATCCTGATTTTTGGTTTCGGTCCCGTGCCGGCTATGGGCGTCAAAGGCGCAGCTCTTGTCACGATTATCGTTCAAGTCACCGGCATGCTCATCGCGATCCCCATATTTATTTCACGCTGTGGCCTCCATCACCGGATTCATTCAAAAACTTTTCTCAACATTCTCCGCGTCGGAATTCCGGTGGGCATACGACTCGCCGTCACGATCAGCGCTTTTGTTGTCTTCACCTCATTTCTGGCACGACTGGGCGAAGAGCAATTGGCCGCCCACATGATCGCGCTACGAATCGTGAGTCTTAGCTTCCTACCCGGTCACGGAATTTCCGAAGCCGTATGTATACTCGTCGCACAATACATTGGTGCTAATGACATAGCTTCAGCACGGCGCGCATTCCGATCCGGACTCCGGATTGCTTTAAGCATCATGGGCACATGCGCAATGATCTTCTGGCTCATACCCGGCCCTCTGGTACGGGCATTCAATACCGATCCGTTCACAATATCTATCGCCACCAGGCTTCTATTAGTAGCTGGCTTTTTTCAGATGATGGACGCAGTCGCCCTCATTTCTTCAAACGCTCTCAATGGCGCAGGCGACACCCGCTTTACCATGTGGGTCAGCATCCTATGTGGTTGGGCCGTTCTGATCCCCACTGCCTATTACTTTGCATTCATCCAAGGTTGGGGAGCCATTGGTGCCTGGCTCGCGTTAACCGCCGAAATGAGTTTTGCAGCTGTGCTCACCACGATTCGGTTCCAGAGCAAACGCTGGTATCCGGCACATCTACAATAAAAACTACCGGATACGCACTCCCATCCACATGCCGCCCATCGCTTCCGGTTTCACACCACTCCGGACACTTTCCCGATGCTCAAACTCGTACATCGGTAACCGTCCTCTACCGCACGACCAGAGCATCAATGTGTGTTGTAAATTCATAATACCGACGAATTTAAAGACATTGTCTGCGGCTACCACAATCCGGCTAGCCATTGCGCGCCACCCAACCCCGTCGTGTTACCCGATTTACCGATCTGCAAATCATTCCACGCGCGTGAGTCAAATTTCAACGACCTCAAAACTGCAAAATAAATCCGGCCAAGAAACAAAACCGCCCGGCATCTTTTATTTTCAAAAAGATGCCGGGCGGTTCTGGTAAATAAATTGGTTGGCGGCGACCTACTCTCCCACAACGTCT
>JBEBUW010000121.1:0-12643 GCA_040393065.1 Lujinxingia vulgaris
GGAGGCGCATGAGCAGGCGGCAAAAAAAGAAGAAAAATTTTGCAGTGACGAGGCTTAAGTGCGCAAAAATTCTGGCAAAAAATCATAGAAAAATTCTGAATTTACAGAAAATTTCATGCCTTGATCTGCCTGCCTTGCCCGGCCTCAAAAAAGTAAAGCCGCATCTCCAAACGGGAGAAACGGCCTGTAAAACAATCTTTCAAAGTCTAAAAAGCAAGGACGTTAGCTCTGCCCTACTAACGCTGGCTCCTTATCGGCATTACGACGCAGCCACACGTCCAAATAAAACGTTGCGAAAGGAATCAGTGACGCCACAAACGCGCCCGCCATCAACTTTACCGACCAGCGCCGATCGATCGCCACGGAAATCCCGGCCAGCACATAGAGCACAAACAAAAGACCGTGCGCGCGCCCTACCCATGTCACCATTTGCGGCATGTCCATCATGTATTTCAAAGGCATCGCAATAAACAAGAGCAGCAAATACGACGTACCTTCCAGCAGCGCTATCAGCCGAAAACGACCGAGCGCATCCAACAATGACAAATCCTTGAACATCCTGAAATCTCCTATCAAATTGCGGTTACGAACTACACGACAGCATCGAACAACCGGCCCGCTCCCTGGCCCATTCCGGGCGTTTTGCCGCATACTTTTCCATCTCTGGCTGTTCGTCATACGGACGGCGCATGACTTCTAACAACTCATAGATCAATGAGTGATCTCCCGCTTCACTGGCATCAATGGCGAGTTGTGCCAGGTAATTGCGCAAGACGTACTTGGGGTTGACGGCGTTCATTTTGGTGCGCCGGGTCTCATGATCCAGGCCGGATGACTTCACACGATCCGCGTAAGTACGCAACCAGTTTGCGGTCTTCGCCAACATTTCCGGATTTTCTAAAAGAGCCGACGGCTCATAATACGCGTCAATCAATACCTCCAGTAGCTCCCGATCACTTTGTTCATGCGCGCGATCCACCGGAAAATCGGCGAGTTTGCGGTAAAAAATCGTCATGTCAGTTTCGACAAGCTGCAAAACTTCCATCAGCTCATCAATCAGGCTGGAATCGGTCGCTTCCTCAAAACGATCGAGCCCCAACTTGTCGATCGACATCGCTTTCCAGGTCGCTTCAAATGTTTGCCCATAGGCATCAAGCGCTGCCTGCAGGGGTTCCACGCTGCCGACCAGATCAAAAATCGCGTTGCCGAGCTGCATCAGATTCCACATTCCGATACGAGGTTGATTTCCATAGCGGTAACGCCGCTGACTCGCGTCCGTTGTGTTCGGCGTCCAGCCCGGATCGAATCCCTCCAGCCAGCCGTACGGCCCGTAATCGATCGTCAATCCAAGGATCGAAAGGTTGTCGGTATTCATCACGCCGTGCACAAACCCGACCCGCATCCAGTGCGCGATCATGACGGCCGTGCGTCGGCAAACTTCTGCATACCACGCCACATACACGTCCTTATCGGGTTGCTGTTTGCCATCCAGGAGCTCCGGAAAATGGTGCCGAATGGCATAGTCGGCGAGTACTTTCAGATTTTCGGTATCCCCGCGCGCGGCGAAGATTTCAAAACTTCCGAACCGCAAAAACGACGGCGCCACCCGGCACACCACCGCCCCCGGTTCGTAAGCGGCATTGCCGTTGTAAAACATATCGCGCAGCACCTGATCTCCTGTCAGCACCAGGCTCAACGCGCGCGTTGTCGGCACACCCAGATGCGCCATGGCTTCGCTGCACAAAAACTCGCGCACCGAGGAGCGCAGCACCGCGCGCCCATCCGCCGTCCGCGAATAGGGCGTCGGCCCCGCCCCCTTCAACTGCAATTCCCAGCGTTCCCCCTGCTCGTTCACAACCTCGCCCAACGTAATCGCGCGCCCATCCCCGAGCTGCCCGGCCCAGTTTCCAAACTGGTGCCCGCCATAACACGCCGCGTACGGAGCCATATCCTCCAGCACCCGATTGCCCGAAAAAACTTCGACGAATTCCTGCGACTGCACAGCTTCGGAATCGATACCCACCAGTTCGGCAACCTCTGGCGACCACGCCACCAGCTTCGGCGCCGCAACGGGCGTCGGCAAAACCGGCGAAAAACACGCCCCATACACCTGCCGGCGACGATTCTCCGCCGTCTCATCGCCCGGCAACTCATGCACAAACGTATTATCAAACCGCAACGCATCCAACGCGCCTGACCTCTTCATAACCTGACTCCTGCCTGACAAAACACGGGTTCACTTCCAGCTTCGCCTTACCAACAAGTGAACCTTCTGGCTTCGTCCATTCACGGAAAAAACCCAAAAATTGCCAAAAACACCTCCCGAAGTGCCCGGCGCCCTCAAAGAGAGTTGAACCACCCCTGCCGGAGTGCCCGGCACCTATTCCCCACTTTGCAAACACCTTGCCGGAGTGCCGGGCACCTCGTAGCGCGCTGCACGCATATCTTCCGGGCTGCCCGGCACCTCGTAGCGCACTGCACGCATACCTTCCGGAGTGCCCGGCACCCTTCTCGCACTTTGCAAACACCCTTTTGAAGTGCCCGGAAGGCAATTTTTTATTTTAAAAAACCCTTCCCGGCCGCATTCTACAAGGCTGAGCCGGGTTTTTAAGTTTTCAATACAAAAACCATAATTTCCCCCCCACCCAATTTCCACCAGGATTCGTTCCCTGCCGGCCCTGTTCTAGTCACGTCAGCGTCACGCAGTGCACGTTTCCTCAGCGGCGTTGTACGAGCTGGCTGGCAGCTTTACTAAACACACCAATATCCTCAAAAACATGACCGGTGCGCGTGTCGCCCACCGCAAATTTCGTTGTCACCGCAAAACGAAGCACAGGCACATCTTGCTCGACCAGACTCCGAACCAGCGAACCTTCCGCAAAGCCCTGCGCATCACCCGCAACAACCTGCAAACCTTCGCCAACGATCGCTTCCACGGCATCCACAGTCAGCCCAAAACTCTCAATCCGATCCCCACCGGCGTCACCCTCTACCAGAATCACCATCCCGAAATCCTGCGCTGCCAAAAGCTCTCGGATCGCACGCGCCTCCGGCGTTCGAGCAGGCGCCGCACCAAAATCAACCGCCACGTCATCGCCATCAGCATTGAGCGAAGAACGCATCAAGATCGCATCCGGATTGGCCGCTGTGACAATCGTCACCTGCGCATCCCGGGTAGAATGCTCCGAAATCAGCACCCGCCGTATATGCTCGGCCACATACAATGCATTGTGATCGGACGCATCGACTCCAGCGATAACCAACACAGGCTTTTCTGTCTCCTCCCCCAGCCGCTCCCCGCGAATCACCAGATTCCCCGCACTCAATCCAACATCAAACGCAACAAACCCGGCAGCCTTCTTGGGCAAAACCGCCTCATAAATCGAAAACTCCTGCACGGCCTCCGCCTCCTCATAAGCCCAGTCCATGGCAAGCCCCGTGGCCACCTCCATGTTCTCAAGCTGCTCGGCGGTATCCACTGCCTCATGCACATCAAACTCAACCGTAATCGTCGGAATCCGCAAATCCCCACCGGCCCAGCTTCCCAGGGAACCCTTCATCCCACCCAGACGATCCGCCGGAAACCCGGCCGCGGTTGCCATCCTCGACGCCAGACTCTCTCCCGGGCCATCCCAATCGATCAGGCCCACGCAACAATGCACGCTGATGAGCGCCACCGGATCAAGCGCCGCCACCGTGTCATGAATCACAATCGATTCCGGTTCCGAAAGCGGCGCCCTCCCACCGGTTCCGCCCGAATCAAAATTGTCCGACGGAAAGTTTCGATTCAAATCGATATTCGCAGCATTATGACGCGTTTTCGCAGCGATTCCGTCCGGATTGGCCGCCGCCAGATAAAACACCCGCACGCCCGCCTGCTCCGCCAGACCGCCCAACAAAGGCACCCGAAATCGCTCGCCAAAAGTTACCGCCGCCCTCTCGCTCCCATGAATCGCCGACATCAGATAAACAATCGGCCCACTCTCTCCGAACTCCTCGGCAACAATCGGCCGCTCTCGAACCGAATGCGCTACCACCCAGCTTCGCCCCGTCGCCGGCTCCGGCGGCGGTCCAACATCCTGCTCATCACCACCGGTATCCCCCACATCAGCAAGACTGTCGGAACCGTCCTCGGAGCCACCGACATCTTCGACATCACTCCATCCAATATCCGTTTCAGGAGTTTTCGACTCGACATCATCCGAGCATCCCACCAGTCCGCCAATCAAAAACGCCAGCCCTACCCAAACCCATTTACACTTCATCGCAAACCCTATTTCTTATCGGCATTTATCCAAAACCCGTGCAACACAATCAGACCTTACCACGTCTCCGCCCTGAAACGCCCTTCGCGGCTTCGCATCTTCGCACGCGACTCGCCAGCCCACATTTTTCCGGCAATACCACACTTCACTTTCATGAGACGCTATTCTATGACAACGCCGAAGAATACGAGCCTGCCCGACGGCCAGCATCCGAATCTGGCAGCAGCTTTTTCAACACAGACTCTTATCGCGACACGGAGTGTTGTCTTGCGCAAATCCTTACTCTTTTGGGCTCTCCTTGCCCTGATCTTTCCAGCCTCGACCCTTGCCCAAAATCCGGCCGAAGAAACTCCGGCCCAAGAAACTCCGGCCCAAGAAACTCCGGCCCAAGAAACTCCAGCCCAAGAAACCCCGGGCGAAAAAGCCGAAGAACAGCCAGCCCCCAAGTCCGCGCAGGCCGCACCGTTAAACCCGGACCACCGCACCCTGCAATTCTTTTTGACCGCGAACATCGACGGCAACTTTGCCATGCCCGATTGCCGCAATGAAGAATTCATCCTCGAAGAAGATCTCTACTACGCGCAGCAGGCCGCCATCTATCAAACTCTCCACAGCCTGAGCGGCAGCGGCGGCATCTCCGCTCCCATCGCCCTCAACGCCGGTGACTCGATCTTCCCCGGTCCGATCTCCCGCTATCTGCTCTCCAAAGGCGATATCGGCATGCGCAACCTCGTGCTCGAAATGGTGCAAATTCCCTACGAAGCACACGCGCTCGGCAACCGCGAATTCAGCGTTCCCCGCGAAGAACTCCTTCGATTTCTCCAAACCGCCCAGGCCGCACGCCTCACCACCCAGGCCGCCAACCTGCGCTGCGAAGAATTCAGCGGCGCCGAAACCATCTGCGAAATCGTCGGCACCTTCACCGGCGGCCGCCCCTTCACCGTCACCGAACGTGACGGCCTCCACATCGCCATCACCTCGGTCATCGATCCCGCCGTCTTCAAAGTCATCGGCCGCGAACAAGCCGAGGGCTTAGAAGTCCTCAGCCCCCTCGACATGCTCGGCCCCCTCGTGCACTCCATGCGCCAGGAAGCCAACCTGGTCGTCGTCCAACTCCACGTCCAGGAAGCCGAAGCCGTCAAAAAAGCTCACCTTCTGGCCAGCGAAGTTCCCGGCATCGATGTACTCATCGTCAACCACCTCTTCGAAGGCGACGAGCCCTTCGGCGATTCCAACGCACAGACCGCTGCCGTACTTCGCGCCCAGAAAACAGGCACCTTCATCCTCAGCGCCAACTCCGGCCCGCACAGCGTCATCACCGCCCAGATGTTCTTAAACCGCCCTCAAGACGGCACCACCAACTGGCAGATCACCAACATCGAACCGCGCGTACTCGACACCCGTGATATGCCGCCGCAACGCGAAGCCGCCTCCATCATCCGCGCCGTATCCGAAGCCTACTGCGAAGACTGGGGCCAGCCCATCACCGACGAAGCCGCCCTGGCCGCACCCTTTTTACTCACGGACCTGCAACAATACGTCCTCAACACCATGCGGTTTTCCACCCGCTCAGAAGTCGCACTCGTCAACCGCCGCGCCTTCCGCAACGAAGACCAGTTCCCCCTTGAAGGCGAACTCACCCTGGCGGACATGCACACCGCATTGCCCTACAACAACACCCTGTATACCGCCGAAGTCACCGGCAAAGTCCTCTCCGGCCTGGCCTCCAAAATCGGCACCGACCTGCTCGCCACCGGCCTGACCGTCAGCGATGGCAAAGTCCTGGTCAACGGCCGCACACCCAATGCAGACCGCCGCTACCGCGTCGCACTCAACGATTACCTGGCCGAAGGCGGCGACAGCGTTTTCGCCACCTCAGATCTGCACGACCCCAGAATCTACAACCCCCAAAACACCGAAGAACCGCCCACCCTCAGCACCATCGCGATCGACTACATCGCCCAGAAACGCTACCAATCCGGCGGCACCGTCTCCGATGTCCTCTCACCAGGCGGAAACTTCCCCGATCTATACCGCAAATTCCTCTGGACACTCACCGGCTCGCTCAACGTCTCCTACCAGAAAGTTCAGGCGTTTAACCCCGAAACCATCGACGACACGCCGGCCTACGACCAGTCCCAGCTCACCGTCAACGCAACCGACCAGCTCAACCTGGAAGGCCGCGTTCTCCTCAGCGCCGACAGCCGCAACCACGGCTGGGACAACGATCTCTCCCTGCAATTCGCCACCGCACGCGTGCGCGACGAAGCCGACGCCGGATTCCAGGAAACCAAAGACCTCATCCGCTTCCGCAGCCAGTACCGCTTCCAGGGCCTGCGCGCCGATCTCGGCGGCCGCTGGTTCGTTCCCAATCCCCTGGCCGAAATCCAGCTCGAAACCGAATTCGACCGCCCCGAAACACGCGACTGGCACCGCATGGATCTCCGCGGCATCCTCGGTGTCACCTTCCTGCTCGCGGATCCCCTCGAACTCAAAATCGGTGTCAACGGCCGACGCGACATCAACGCCCCCGGCGTAGAAGAGCCCACCTACGGTCTGAACGCCGGCTACAAACTGCGCCGCATCAACCTCATCGACATCCTCGGCCGCCCCATCCAGTTCGAAAGCGAACTCGAATACTTCCTCAACGACATCGGCTCCAACAACGTCCACGAACTGCGCAACGGCAACCGCCTGTACTTCGCCGTTTTCGACCAGTTCTTCTTCACCACCACCTTCAACGCCTTCTTGTACCGCACCGATGCCGTCGGCAAATTCGGTACCAACACCGAACTCATGATCGGCCTGAACTACCTCTGGGATATGGCTCGCCAGACTTTTTAATCCCGTTTCACGAATCTGAAATCTAACAAAACAAAAAAGCCCGCATACGCATCACACGTACGCGGGCTTTTTTGTCGCCCAGAAACAGATTTCCGAAAATTACTCGGCTGCCTCCGTATAGAAAACACCCTTCAGATTCTCCGTCGTCGAGATCGGCGCTCCTTTACGATACGCCGTAGCGCGAAACTGATAGTACATGCCTTCCTCCAGCGGCCCTTCATAAGCCACCTCAATATTACGATTGCCCCCCGCCGGCCCAATCCCATCCTGCGACCAGACCACCTCGCCAAATGCATCAAAAACAATCACCGAATACTCGTCGGCATTGCTCATCGGCCCCCAGATAAGCTTCGGCTTTTCGCTTACCCGCTCAGCCACGTCACGACCCGGCGACACAGTCGCCAGCGCCGCTGTTACCTTAAACGACTGCTCCAAAACGATCGGTTCAGAACTTGCCGGCACCGTCAAACGAACAATCTCGGTGCCAGCAATCCCGGGATCCGGATCGCGCACAAGCTGGTCATTCTCAAAACTTGCCAGAATCACATAATCGCCAGCCGGCACACCCTTGATGGTCCACTCACCGTTGATGTTCGGCGCCCCCGTGCGCGGCGCGCGAAGCCCCGACGGCACCTCGCCACGCTCGGCCACTTCGTCAAATGTCGAAGCTACGACCATCACAACCGACGTTTGCAGACCGCCGCTGGCCGCAACGATCTGGATCTGCCCGCTCACATCCGCCAGCCCCTGATCCGACTCATACAAATCAACATCCCGCAGCTCGCTACTTTGCACCGCCACTTCGACCGGCTCAATCTGCACATCCGCTTTATACCCACGCACCGAATAGGAGCCGGCTGGAACATTAAAAATTGTATAGTTCCCCTGCAGATCGCTCACCGCGCTGTGCCCCTGCTGACCACTCTCCGCGACCAACAACACGCCTGCCGAACGACGTCCGGCATGCACCTTGCCAGAAATCGCCGGCCGCCCCTGCTCCGAAGCCGGCAACTCCAGCAAACCAATCTCCGTCAAAGGCGTCGAAATCACCCAGATCCCGTCCACATCCGTGGCCGCCGAACCATCCACCGGCAATGCCGTGCGGATCCCTCCCGGAAACTCCTGGTAATCCTGAGCACTGGCACGAAGCGTATAAAATTGCTGAACCGGCTTTCCCTGAGCATCTCGCCGCGCCGGCACCGCAACCCGATATGTGCCATCTTCCGCCGAAATCGCCACATCACTTACTGCCGTGGCTTCTTCATTGAGCGCCAGAACATGCGCGCCCGGCAATGCCGCCTGAGTTTCCAGATCAAAAACAATACCGCTCAGCACCACCGGATGAAAACACGCCGAGCCTCCACTATCACGCTCGGCACACGTCAGATGATCCTCACACACGCGTTCGCCACCCGGCTCACAACTCTCTCCAAAAGCAAGCGGCCCATCGTCCGATCCGCACGCACCACTGCCCAACATCAATCCCGCTGCAATCACCAGCCCGAACGTTTTCAGCACACCAGTTCTCATCCTACACCTCTCTCCCAAAGGCATGTTTGCCCTGCATCTACACAGTTCGCCAGATTGTCTCGGTTGCAATTGTTGCTATCCAGAAACTTACCCGATGTCCACGCTTCCCACCAGAGACGTCATCGCTTTGACGCTTCCCCCGCCAATCTCCTACTATTCCGCTATGTTTTCACCTGATGCTTGACATTACCGCCTGTTTCCCCTAAATCACACTTAACAGGTAGGCTTTAGGCATTATACGCCAACTTGATGCAAATTCTCACGGGTTTCAAACCTGAACCATGCGATCCCGATCGCCCATGAAGTACGAGGAGCACGAAAATGTTTGTAAATGATAACGATAACCATGCAAAATTGAGCAAAGTAGCCCGCCAGGCTCTGGCTTTATTGTTGATCCTGTTGTTTATGGGCACTTTCACGGCTGCTTGTGGCGAGGCAGAAGAGGATCGCGAAGTTACTGCGAAGGTGTTTCTTGAAGTCGATGACTTCGAATACCTCCGCCGCCAGGGCGCACTCGTTCTCGACGCACGCGGCGCCGACGCTTACACCGACGGCCACGTTCCCGGCGCGATCAACGCGAGCTGGAGAGCTTTTGTGTATCCCGACAAAAACGGCATCGTCCGCGACGAAGTCGAAGACCTTCAGGCCGCCGCACGCGAAATCGGCGTCAACAACGATCAGATCGTCCTCATTTACGGCGACGGCGGCGTAAACGATTCCGCAGCCGGCCGCATGTTCTGGACCCTTGAATATCTCGGCCACGACAAAGTCTATCTGCTCGATGGTGGTATCGAAGCCTACAAACGCAAAAGACTTCCCACCCAGGCCGGAACCAACACCCCCAAACAGGGTGATTTCACCGTCAGCCTTCGCCCCGAAATTCGCGCCACCATGGCCGAGGTCAAAGAAGCCAGTGAAAACGGAACCCTCAAAATCATCGATTCGCGCGACGACAAAGAATGGCTTGCCGAACTCCTCAAAGATCCACGCGGCAACGAACAAGGCGGACATATCCCCGAAGCCATTCACTACCACTGGGAAGACGTCATGAATGAAAACGGCGTACTTCGCCCGAAAGACGAACTCCGCGCTGAATTCGAATCTCTCGGAATTACCGAAGACAGCCTGACCATTGCATACTGCCAGAGCGGCGTACGCTCCGGCTACCTGTACGCCGTCCTCAAATGGATGGACTACAAAGAAGCCAAAAACTACGACGGCTCCTGGTGGGAATGGTCCCAGGTCGAAAACGGCATGCCCATCGCCAACGAATAATCACAACCCTCCCTGCTACCCTTCGTGAGATACTGAAATGCTCAACAAGCCCCGTCACCAGAAATTTATCCTTTCTTCTCTGTTCGGATTCCTCCTGGCGATGGGGCTTGTTGTATGGGCCGGCTGCGCAAACGCTCAAGAAAAACAACCTGCCCCGGTCTTTGAACGCACTTTCATCACCCTCGAAAAATTCGAAGACCTGCGCAACCAGGGCGCAAGCGTTCTTGACGTCCGCCCCAGCAGCGACTTTTCGAAAGGTCACATCCCCGGCGCTGCCAACACGCCCTGGGAAACCTTCGTCGACGGCCAGAAAAACGGCGCCATCAGCGCCGATGACAAACGCCTGACCACGATTTTACAAAACGCCGGCATCAGCCACAAAAAACCCGTCCTGATCTACGGAAACTGGAGCGATAAAAGTGCCTGGGGCGAGGAAGGGCGAGTGCTCTGGACACTTCAGTATCTGGGGAAAGAGGATGTTTTCATCCTGCAAGGCGGCTTCGACGGCTGGAAACAACAAAACACGCCCGCCACCACAGCCCAAAAGCCAGAAAAAGGCGATTTCACCATCAAGCGCACCGAAAACCTGCGCATTTCCACCGCAGATCTCCAGGCCGCGATCGCCAAAAAATCCGACAACCTCGTCATTCTCGATACTCGCGAACGCGTCGAATACCACGGTCTCCCCAAATACGGCGAAGACCGCGGCGGCCACATCCCGGGCGCACGCCACCTCTGGTGGTACGACGTATTCTCCAGAAACGGAAACCTGAAGTCTGCAAGCGAACTCCACGCCCTTTTCTCTAAAAACGGTATCTCCAAGGATTCTCAGGTCGTCGTCTACTGCACCGGCGGCATTCGCTCCGGATTCGTGTTCACCGTCCTTCAGGCCCTGGGCTACAAGAACGTCCAGAACTACGACGCCTCCATGTGGGAGTGGACCGCGCAGGCCGACACGCCGCTCAACCTCCTCAAGCAATAAAAGCTCCCCCATCTTTATCAGAAAGATCCCCGGCGAAAGCCCGGCTCAAGGAATGATCCGAACCTCTACAAGCTCCTCGATCACTTCCTGCCCCTCCCGGCCCGTCCCCTTCAAAACACGCTGCACAACGCCCTTGCCGACCGCGAAATAACGCCGCTGGTCGGCACTGCGCAGATGTGGATCGTTCAACCCCAGCGCGCCCGTGCCATCGATCGCCACGGTCGCCGTAAACGTACCCGCGCCCGTTTCCAGACTGTGCCAGGTATCATCGACCCGAAAAACGCCGCTCTCCTCCTGCGACAGCAGCGTACCACCACGCCGCCAGCCCGTCCCCGGCGTAAGCGGAAAACGAAAAATCGGCGTCTGCTGCTCCAGATATCCAAGCAGCCAGCCCACATTCTCTATCTGATTCTGACACTGGCGATTGCACTGATAAATATGACGCGGCGTCAAAAGCCAGTGCTCCACAAAACGCGACAGCCGCTGGTCATTATACGTCCGCATCAACTTCACCAGCCGAATCGTCTCATAACGATCGACCGCTAAAACCTCCAGCAGCACCTCCGACGCATCCAGCGCCCCGCCGCCCACTCTTTCCTCGCCTTCCAGCGCGCCAAACTCCCCAAAATCACGCTCTTCGCCAGGATCTGCGCCACTTCCTGCAACCTCCACCAGCGGCGGCGGAACGCCCAGCGGATCGTGAACAATCTCGGCCCCGAGCGCCGCATTATAACGACGATAACGCCAGAAATTCCCCACCTTCAGCGGATACGGATACTCCCGGCTCCGCATCAGCTCCGGCTTGAGATGCAGTCCCATTTCCAGCATGACCCGCAGCCGATGATCGCTCCGGATCTCCGATCCCACCGCCAGCACATGCGCCCCTGGCCGCTCCGGATCGGCAACACGCAAAACCTTCGGAATCAACAACTCAAACACCACATCGCTGTTCTTAAACCGCAACAGCAACGCATTCCCCCAGTACTGAACGACGCTCTCCTCGTCTTTGGCCAGCGGCCCATCGATCGTCCTTCCCTCCCCAAGCCGCATCCCCTCCAGCGTCAACAACCGCCCCAATCCGCCCTGCGAAATCTCCGAAGACTCCTCCACCCCGAACATTGCCCACGTCTCCGCCGATTTCCCCTGCAAATTATCGACAAACTCGCGCGCCGCCTCCAGATCGACATGCACCAGCCCCGAATACGCCTGCGGCCGCACAAAAACATGCTCCCACAACGCTTCGTTTTGCTCGATCAGCGCCTTAAAAATCGCTTCTCCCAGCGCTTCCCTGGTTTCCAGCGGCGCCAGTGCCCCGCTCGACGCCACTTCCAGATCTCCCCACTGTCCTCCACCGCCCGCCCCTTCCGTTAGCTGTCGCATCAAACGACGCTCCCGCACCGCTGCCGCTTCCGGCGTCAGATTCGGAAACTCCGTATAGATCAACGGCTGCAACGGCATCCGCTCACTGACCGGCTCCGCACGTTCCGGCGGCGAACATCCCGCCAGCCCCGCAACCAGTCCCGCCGCCAATACTTTTGACCACTTCACACGAAAATCCATAACCGCCGTTCTTTCAAAAGCCCGCAACTGCCCCACACACCCCCGAAAATACCACACTTCTCATGCCCCCGAACCCCCGGATTGTGCCAAGAAACAAAAAACCACCAAATCATTGCGATTTGGTGGTTCTTAAAGCGGGGTGGACGGGACTCGAACCCGCGACCTCCGGCGTGACAGGCCGGCATTC
>JBEBUW010000122.1:0-12581 GCA_040393065.1 Lujinxingia vulgaris
GCAGAGCCCCTGGGCTGGTACAACATGTGTCCCAGGGGCAGAGCCCCTGGGCTGGTACAACATGTGTCCCAGGGGCAGAGCCCCTGGGCTGGCACAACCAGCGCGCTCCGCAGGGGCCAGAGGCCCTGGGCTGGCACAACCAGCGCGCTCCGCAGGGGCCAGAGGCCCCGCTGCGCGGATTGATTGGGGCGGGAGAGGTGGGGTTAGAACGTCCAGCCTCGGGCAGCGAGTTTGGCGAGCGAGACGATGATGGCGAAGAGAATGCAGGAACCGACGGTTACGTAGGGAACCCAGGGGGCCTGGTGGATGGGACCATCGTGTTCGGCGTCGTGTTGTTCAGACATCTTGAGTGCTCCGATAGAAGGGTGGTGGTGGTTCGGTGGCATGAAGTCGCAAGGGCGTTAAATATTCGG
Organism: Lujinxingia vulgaris; assembly: GCA_040393065.1. Taxonomy (GTDB): domain Bacteria; phylum Myxococcota_A; class Bradymonadia; order Bradymonadales; family Bradymonadaceae; genus JACCWM01. The sequence continues at coordinate 414 of JBEBUW010000122.1, forward strand.
GGGACACTATGTGCTGGTTTTTTGGCGCTGTAAAGTCTGGCGGTGCGTTTTGTGATGCGGTCGTTCTCTTTTGTGGACACGTGAGGCGGGCTGATAGTACAAGGCAAAGCGCTTTTGCCGGCAATGCTCTGGCGAATTTTTGGGGAGCATTGGTTGGTTTTATTTTCACCTGAACGAGGAACTGAAGCATGGATTTATTGAAGGTATTGTCGGAGCTTCCGGGAGCGCCTGGCCGCGAAGAAGTGGTTCGCGAATATATTGAGCAAAAGATTCAGGGGCTGGCGGATGAGATCAGCGTCGATGTGATGGGCAACCTGACCGCGCTGAAGAAGGCGAAGGCCGGGACAGTCAATCCGAAGAAGGTGATGCTGGCTTGTCATATGGACGAGATCGCGTTTTATGCACGTTCGATCGATGACAAGGGATTCATTCGTGTGCAGCCGCTGGGCGGTTTTGATACGCGCAATCTGTTTGCGCGTCGTGTGCGGATTCAGACGCGTGACGGGCAGGAAATTCATGGTGTGATGAATCCGTCGGGTCGTCCGATTCATATTGCGACCGAGGAAGAGCGCACGAAGATTCCGAAGGCCGGCGAGTTTTTTGTGGATACGGGTTTGAGCGCGGACGAGGTAAAGCGTCGTGTTCGTCCGGGAGATCCGGTGACGCTGGTGCAGGAATTTGTCGAGATCGGCGATCTGTGCACGGGCAAATGTCTGGACAACCGGGTGGCGTGCTGGCTGGGAATCCGGGTGCTCGAGCAGCTCAAGGAAACGGACTACGATCTGTACGTGGTGTTCACGGTACAGGAAGAAATCGGTTTGCGCGGTGCGATTACGAGCGCGTATGCGGTGGCGCCGGATATCGGCATTGCGATCGATACGACGCTGGCGGTGGATGTGCCAGGCGTAGGCGCCGATGAGCAGATTACGCGTCTTGGTGAGGGTGTGGGCATCAAGATTCTCGACGGACATTCGATCAGTCATAAAGATCTGGTTGATGAGTTTGTGGAGCTGGCGGAAAAGCACAGCATCAAGCATCAGTATGAGATTTTGCCGATGGGCGGAACCGATGCGGGCGCGTTGCAGCGTGCGCGTGCGGGTAGCAAGGCGATCACGCTCAGTGTGCCGACGCGCTACATTCATACGGTGACGGAAACCGTGCATAAGGGTGATTTACAGGCAACATTGGATCTGCTGCTTCGGTTTTTGGAAGCCTAAGGCGCGTGAGAGAGAAAAGAATGTCCAAGAATTTTCGTAGTGATCGGATCGGGTTTTTGCAGCAGTCGGAAATTCGCGCCATGACGCGTGAGTGCATTCGTCTGGGTGGCCTGAATCTGGGGCAGGGGATTTGTCCGCTGCCGGCGCCAGAAGAGATTTTGCAGGCCAGCGCGGAAGCGATTCTGGCCGATAAGAGCACGTACAGTAAATTTGAGGGCATTGACGATCTGCGCACGGTTCTGGCGAGGAAACTGGCGTCGTACAATGGTCTGACGGTGAATCCGGAGACGGATATCGTGGTCACGATCGGTACGACCGGCTCGTTTGTATGCGTGCTGCAGGGCTTGTTCAATCCGGGTGATGAGATCGTGATTTTCGAGCCGTTTTATGGCTATCACGTCAACGCGATCACGGTCAGCGGCTGCAAACCGGTTTTTGTGACGATGCAGGCGCCGGATTGGACGTTCACGCGCGAGGCGATCGAGGCTGTGATTACACCGAGGACGCGCGCGATTCTGGTGAATACGCCGGGCAATCCTTCAGGCAAGGTTTTTTCGAAGGAAGAGCTCGAGGTGATCGCGGATATCTGCAAGGAGCATGACCTTCTGGCGATTACCGACGAGATCTATGAGTACATGGTGTATGACGGCCAGAAGCACGTGAATCTGGCGGGTCTGGACGGGATGTGGGAGCGGACGGTGACGATGTCCGGGTTCTCGAAAACGTTTGCGATCACGGGCTGGCGTCTGGGTTATACGGTTGCGCCGCAGCATTTGTCGGAGCCGATTGGGCTTGTGAACGACCTGTTTTATATCTGTGCGCCTACGCCTTTGCAGTACGGTGTGGCGGCAGGGATGGTGCGCTTGTCGGATGATTATTATACGGAAATGGCCAAGGAGTATCGTGACAAGCGCGACTACTTCTGTGCAGCTCTTAAGGAAGCCGGGCTTGAGCCGCTGGTGCCGCAGGGCGCGTATTACATTCTGACGGATGTATCTTCGCTCGGATATAAGGACGACAAAAAGGCGGCGATGCACATTCTGGAAAAGGGCGGCGTCGCGTCGATTCCGGGCAGTTCGTTCTTTGCGTCGGATGCGGGCCGCGATCTGGTTCGTTTTTGTGTGGCGCAGCCCTGGGATATTGTGAAGCAGGCGGCGGAGCGTATTGCGGCGATGTGAGCTGCGGATAAAATCTGGCGAGTTTTTCGAACCTCTGTTAGATGTAACGCTGTTGGAATGATTGTAGAGAAAACGATGACGCTGAAGAGTTTGCAGGGAGTCATGGATAATGAATGAAATGAAGACGTGGCGTTCGGGCAGGTTTTTCGGCGTTGTTTTGTGCGCTGCGGTGTGTCTGAGCCTGTTCGGGTGTCGGGCGCCGGAGGAGATCAAGCAGGGCTTTGTCGGCGAGTATTGTTTTGAGGACGAGGATTGCCGCGAGGGGCTGATTTGCGACAACACGCGGGCTGTGTGCATGGAGTTGCGTGTGGGCAGTCTGGCGAAGTGCGAGGCCATGTGTGAGCGCATGGACGCATGCGAGGCGCCTCAGGAGCAATGCCGGACGGCGTGCCATAACACGGTGCGTGACTGGAGCGAGGAGGCGTTCGATACGTTTGCGGCCTGTATTACCAGCGAGCTGAGCTGTGAAGAGATGCAGGACGATTACGCGCCGCAGATCTGTTATTTGCGCCTTCCGCTGGATGACGAGCGCAGTGATGTGTGTGCTGCGTTCATCGATTCGGCGGTCGGATGTGATCAGGACGGCGAAGCGTTGAAGGGGCTTCGCGATACGTGTTTGCTGGTCGCGCGCACGGGAACGGATGATGCCTGGGCACAGATAGAATCCTGTTCTTTGTTGCTGGCCAGTGGAACTTGCACAGACATTGCCGTGTGTTTAAACAGTTCGCTTTCGCTTTCTCCACAACTCGCCCTGTAAAAAACACAAAGAAAGCAAATTCCTCTTGACGGCAGGGGCAGTAATGGGTATCTACCCTGCCGTCTTACGGGACGTGCCAACATAGCTCAGTTGGTAGAGCAACTCATTCGTAATGAGTAGGTCAGCGGTTCGACTCCGCTTGTTGGCTCTTCTGAAAGAGATGGAAAAACCGCCCGGTGTGAAAACGCCGGGCGGTTTTTTTCTTGGGTCGTGGAAAGCTGGAAGAAGAATTTTCATGGGGAGCGGCTTTTCTGGTGGGCGGACTCGACGCTGGGAAGTAATCGGATTACTGTGGGTGGGATAGCGGATTTTCAGAGTTTTGGATGGGAAAAATGGTGGAAAACTATGATGAATCGAAGACTTTTGTTTGTTGTGGGGATGGTGGTGCAGGCTTTTGTTCTGATGGCCTGTAGTGGTGTGAATTCGTGGGTTCGGCAGGAGGCTTCGTCGGCTCGGATTTCGATTGAGGTGGAGCATAAGACGTTGTTTGGGAGTGGGCATAAGCACAAGGTGGCGAGTGCGTTGGAGCAGGAGCTTTTGGAGACACGAAGTGGTGTCCCGGTTCAGGGGGGCAGCGCGGATCTGGTGCTTCGGGTTCAAGTAACGGATACAAGTATGCTGCAGATTACGGGGTGGGATTGGCAGTTGATTGATGGGAGTGGTGCGGTTGTGATGTCGAAGCGGGGGACGTCGTTGATGGGGACGGACGCGGCAGGTGTGGCAAGAGATGTGGTTCTGGGGATGGCTTCGGTGGATACCAATGCGTATGCAGCGGGGCGGCAAAGAAGCGCACCGGTTGCGGTGGTTGCACCGGTTGCTCAGGTGGTGCAGGCACCGGGGGCGGAGTTTGCTGCGGAGTTTCCCAGGTCGATGACGGCGGGTGAAAGTTCGTGGGCGGTGGTGATTGGGATTGAGCATTATCGTGAGGGCTTGCCGGCAGCCTCGGGGGCGGAGGCTGATGCGAAGGCATTTGCGGCTTTTGCGCAGCAGACGTTGAATGTTCCGGAGCGTAACATTCGGTTGTTGCTGGGTGAGCGGGCGAGCAAGGCTGATATTCTGGCGATATTGACGGAGTGGTTGCCCCGGAATGTTCGGGAGCCGGGGAATCGGGTTTATGTGTATTTCTCGGGTCATGGTGCGCCGGATGTGGAATCGGGTATGTCTTTCCTTGTTCCTTATGATGGAAATCCGGCGTATTTGCGGTCGACGGCGTTGTCGGTTGCAGACTTGCATAAAAGTTTGGAAGTGTTGCAGGGGCAGGAAGTCTACGCGTTTTTGGATTCGTGTTTTTCAGGGGTCGGGGAGCGTAGCGTTTTAGCGGAGGGCACGCGGCCTCTGGTTCCGGTGCAGAAGTTGGGTGTATCGGCGTCGGTTGCGACGTTTTCGGCATCGGGCCCGCGTGAGACGACGGGGGCGCATGCGGCGAGTGGGCATGGGCTATTCACGCATTATTTGCTTGAGGGATTGAAGGGGACGGCGGACCGCAATGGTGACGGTCACGTTTCGATTCGGGAGCTAGAGGCGTATGTCGGGGAGCAAGTTCAGCTTGAGGCGCGTCGTCAGAATCGTGAACAGACTCCGAGTTTTGATGTTCCAGCGGGTGTGGATAGCCAGGCGGTGTTGGTTGAGGGGATTGTGTGGGATTGACGGGATGTCTGGTTTCAGGGGGAGCGGCGAGTTATCTGGGGATTGTTGTAATGTTTGGGCGGGGAAAGTTCCTGGGGAGCTGATACGTTTTCGTTCATAGTCGGGTTGAAGTTCTTTGTCCTTTACCTTTTCACAGCGTGGTTTTTCATGATCAAAGATATTGCGAAGAAGGCAGGTTCGGTCCTCACACGGGTTAAGTACGGGAAGGCGCCGGAGGGGCCGGGGCCGGCGTCGCTGGACGCGATTGCGCTGAAGACTTTGCAGGGCGAGCCGCTTGCGCCGGATGCGTATCAGGGCAAGGTGATTTTGTTTGTGAATGTGGCGAGCCGGTGCGGGTTGACGCCGCAGTACGAGGGGCTGGTGCAGCTGTATGAGCGTTATAAGGATCGGGGTTTTGTGATTCTGGGCGTTCCCTGCAATCAGTTTCTGGGGCAGGAGCCGGGGTCGGCGGAGGAGATTCAGGCGTTTTGTTCGGCGACCTATGGCGTGGATTTTCCGCTTCTGGAAAAGCAGGACGTCAATGGGAGCGAGCGCAGTCCGTTGTATCAGTTTTTGATTCAGAGCGAAGTCGGCGGCGGCGCGGATATTGGCTGGAACTTTGAGAAGTTTCTGGTGGATCGCGAGGGCAATGTCCGCAATCGCTTTGAGCCGACGGTAAAGCCGGAAGATCCGGCTGTGAGCGCGGCGATTGAGGCGCTGCTTTAATTCTTGGGCGTTCTATTTTCGTGGAGGGCGGTTCTATGGATTTTTCGTTTGAGGTGGATGGCAATCGGTCGGTGTTGCGTCTGCACGAAGAAGGCGCGGAGCTTGGGTGGCTGCAGTATCGCGAGGATGAAAAGTATCTGGTGATCGAACACGTTGAGGTCGATCCGGCGTATCGCGGGCGCGGGCTTGCGCGCAAGCTGGTGGACCGCTTTGCGGAGCATGTGCGGTCGGTCGAGGGGCGCGTGGTATCGGAGTGTGGCGTGGCGCGCGCGATGATGACGGGCGATGCGCGGTATGCGGACGTGTTTGTGGGGTGATGGGAGCGTCAAGCGGCCTGCGATAGTTTCTCGTGAAGCCGCGACGCGAATTTAGTCGCCCTCAGGGCCCAGATTGCAGTGTTGCTGCTCGGAGCCGCAACGATTGTTACGGCAGTAAATGGTGTTTGCGGGGCCGGCATCATAGGTTCTGTTGCGTTCTCGGACTTCGGCGCATTCGTCGGATTGGTAGACCGCGAAGAATGCGGCGGCGAATCGGGCGCCTTCCAGATTGATGACATCACCGCTGTGGTCGAAGGCCATGGATTCGTCGCAGCTGTTGGGGATGTTGAAAATGGTGCAGTCCGCAGAGGTTTCGCAGTCCATGTATCGGTTGGAAAATTTCCTCCAGCGCTCGATGACGTTGTCGCAGGTCAGGCCCTGGGCTTCCGGGTTGGGGATGCACTGCCGGTCCTGGCAGAGCTGGTCGGCTTCGCATGTTGAGAGGTCGCATTGCATGTGGGTGCAGGCTTTTTCGTCTGCGTCGCATGCCGTGCAGTCGCAGGCACCGCATAAATTGGCGATGCTCTGGTCGGTGAGCTGACAGTTGTTGACCTGGCTCGGGGCTTGACGGTTGAGGACGGTCTGTAAAACCGTGGCCAATTTTTCGGGGACCGTGTCTTGTTGGGTGCAGATCACAACGTGTTCGACGGCCGGAGCAGCAGGCGTGGTTTCTGATTCGTCTAGAGAATAGATGTGCGCGGTAAAATCGTCCGGGCAGGTTGGATTGTTCTGATCATTTCCTGAGCGTTTTTCCAAGATGCAAAAATCCTCGCCAGCTACGGTGTAGTGAAACCCGTTCGCGCAAAAATCGGTTACTTCGTTGGAGGATGCGTCGTTCTCGGAAGAGGAACAGGCGGCAGCGAGCAGGAATATAAAGAGGACGGCGAACAGGTGGCGCATGAGGACTCCGTGCGGTTTATGGTGCATGGATTTACTGTTTCAGGGTACACAGTTGCCCGAGTCACTGGGTAGATTGCTGCCCGGCTGGAACCGGCATAGGTTTTCTTTTATGCAGGCTTCGGATTGTTGGCAGTCCTTTGCGCTATTGGGGGCGCAAAAAGGGATATCGATATGGGTCCTTTCTGGCGGCATCATCTCGGTGCTGATGTATGTACACGCTCCGTACTTCTTACAATATTCAGATTGGGCACAATCCGCGTCGGATCGGGGAGCACACACGTCATAAGATTGCTGGTATCCGTAATCGGCCACAACATAATGAGTCGAGCATTTGCCTGATAACTGACATGCTTCGAATTGGGCGCAGCCTTCTGCGTTCAGAGCGCAGTATTTGTGTCCAGGCGAGCAACGCTCGTTGCCGTCTGCCTTGCTGCATTCGTATAGGAAGGGGTTTTCGGTCTCTGACTCCAGCTCCTCGCTTACTTTCACGCCACAGTGTCCGTCGGTCTTACAGGCTGGTTGTTGTTTGCAATAAGCAGGTGTGGGGGAACAGATTACAAAATCCTGGCTGCATTTTTTTTGCAAATCTATATCAATGACGCAGCGGCGTTGAACTTCGCGCACGGTGTCTTTGGGGCAAACATGATCCAGAGGCCAGCCGTCACCCTCGAGATGCGGAGATTCTTTGACGCAACCCTCTAGCTCAGCGAACTTACAAAGTCCTTTTTCTTTACAGTCCGTTGATTGTTCGCAATCGCTATCGAAAGCAACAGCACAAGCTGGATGTTGGTAGGGCGTGTCTGTAAAAATTGCGGTGCAGCGCCCATTTTCTTTGCAGGATTTGGATGCTTCACAATCGGCATGGCGCTCAACGGTACACCATTTGTTGTCGTTGGATTCTCCAGCTGTCACGCATTGCCCGTGCCACTTGCACACGGCTTTATCCTCGCAGTTTTCGTGGGGATCGACACATTGAAATCCTGTGTCATCAGGTATGCATAACCCCTGTGCTTTACAGCCTTCTGTGTGCTTGCAGTCGTCCGGCGTTGCGACGATGCAGCGCGATTGATCGGGAGATGGCGAGCATCTTCCAGAAGATTTGCAGTGAAAGCTTGCTGCGCAACTTTCGGCAGTGACTCCACTACATTGGTAACGCATTCCCCAGAGATCATTTTTGACGGCGGTGAACCCACATTGCCCACTGCTCGTGCAATTACTATGTTCCTGACAATATTTTTCAGTTGGCTGGCAAAAGTGGTTCTCGGGTTTTCCGTCTGGCAGCGGCATCTTGTTGATGAAAGTACCTAGCTTTGCCATAGGGTCCAATGAATCCTTATCCCCGGCGCTTGCCCATACAAGGTATTGTTCTAAGAAAACTTCGGGCTGATTATAAAAGGTAACCATTTGAAAGTAGTGGGAGCACCTGGCCAATATATGGTAGCGGAGGTGGGCGCCGACGCTGTCTTTCATCGTCTGACAACTGTGCCTACGTAGTGCAGTCCGAGCTCGAGGCGAGAGGCCGCCATTCGAGGATAAATGCTGTACCGCGAGATAGGCTTCGATGAGTTGCTGGTTTTCCTCGGCGGGGCAGGGTTGATCGTTGTCAACCGGTTGCTGTTGGGGGGGCTGCGTGCTTTTGGTTGGCGGCGTCTCATGAACTGCTGAAGACTTGCACGAGAGCGATGAGAACAGGGCCATGCAGGCTAAGAATGTGAGCCATAGCCAGGGGCTACGAATCACCGACGAGGTTTGGGTGAGCTGTTGCCATTGATCAAATACGTCTTTTTTTTGTTTCTTCGGCATGATCGATCACCCAGACGTTCATCATTTCTTTATAGATTCATTGAGCCTCGTTCTGATTCGTATCCTGATACATATTGGCCGGGTGTGCTACCCTGATGTTCAAAGAATGACCATTGCATGAGCGGTTTGCGCCGGGGCCAGACGCCGGTTTGGGGGAGACAATCGTATACGGCGGTGGCCCGGGCAGAAGGGGAAGGTTTGAAGCATGGACATCGGGACGTCCTGGAAGCTCTGACGGCTTAGCGGCTGTTGACGACGACGACCGGGCAGGGGGCGTTTTCGAGGAGTCGTTCGACGCGGGGGCCCAGGTAGAGGCTGTCGGAGCCGGGGTGCAGGGAGGTGCCGACGATGATCAGGTCGATGTGGTTTTTGATGGCGACGTCGGCGACGATGGCTTCGACGCTTTCGCCGACGCGGACATCAACTTCGGTTTCGACGTTGAGTGCTTCGCCGATTTTGCGCAGGCTGTCGACCATGTCGTAGGCGCGGCCTAGTTGTCGCTGGTTGTCGTCGTCGGAGATGTTGGTGGCCGAAGAGCGCGCTAGATCGGTGGCGACGTTGAGGATCAGGGTGTGGCCTCCTTCCTGGCTGCCGACCAGTTGGAAGGCGACTTCGGCGGCGTTGCGGGATGCCTGGGAGCCGTTGGTGGGCACGAGCACGCGTTGGGGTGTCCAGTCTTCGGGCGCGACTTTATCGCTTTTGATGACCATGACCGGGCAGGGGGCAAAGCGGACGATGTCGTCGATGAAGGTGCTGAAGACGGTTTTGGAGGCGTCTTTGTTTTCGGAGGCGCCGAGGATGACCAGGTCGTAGGCTTTTTCGGATTCTTCCAGGATGGCGCTGCCGGGGTCGTCGGAAACAATGACTTTCCGGGTGACTTCGAAGCTGGAGAATTCCTTTCCGACGCGTTCCAAAAACTCCTGCGCGGTGGCGCGGCCGTCGGCCGAGGTGGCGGAAAAGAGCGTGACGGAGAGGTTTTGTCCGAGCTGGTCTAGCAGGCGCGCTTCCAGTGTGGAAAGCGAGCTGGTGCCCGGTTCGCGGGCGCGAACAGGCAGCAGGACGCGGTGCACGTTGGCGACCAGGCTTTCTTTGGCGAGTTCTTCGCGCTCCAGACGGCGTTGTTCTTCTTCGGTGGGGGGGACGCGTTTGAGGACGAGTCGCAAAAGGGCCGGGGCCATGACGGAGGTGGTGACGGCCATCAGGACGATGATGGAGTACATGTCCTGGGTCAAAATTCCCATGGAGAGGCCGATGGAGGCGATGATGATTTCGACGGCGCCGCGGGCGTTGAGTGCGGTGCCGTAGGCCAGTGCCTGCCAGTGGCCAAGTTTGCCCAGGCCGCGGCCGCCGATGTAGGCGCCGACGATTTTTCCGAGCGAGGCGACGACCAGTACGACCACGGTCACGGCGATGAGTTTGGGTTCGAGCAGGCTGGGGATGTTGACCTTGAGGCCGGCGACGGCAAAGAAAATCGGCGCGAAGATCGCCAGCGCGATGCTTTCGAGTTTGTGGACAACGTCGGTGTTGAGCCGGGGCAGGGTGCCGAAGATGATCCCGACGACAAAGCCGCCGAGCACGGCTTCGATTTCGAGTGCCTGCGCGAACGCACCCCAGATAAAGGCAGCGGTGACGACCAGGGTCAGGACGGCGTCGGTGCTCACAGCGTGGTCTTGCACGGCGGCCAGCGCGCGTTTGAGCACCCAGCGGCCGAGCGTAAAGCTTAAGGCCATGAAGATCAGAATACGCGAGCCGGAGGCCACAATGCTGCCGGCCGTGACGGCTTCACCGCTCGCGATACCCAGAACGATGGACAAAATCACCCAGGCCATGGTGTCGTCGATCATGCCGACGGCCATGATGGTTTGCCCGATGTTGCGGCGCATCATGTTCAAGTCCATCAGGACTTTGGCAATAACCGGGATGGCCGAGATGGACAGCGCGGTGGCGACAAAGAGGTTGAAAACCAGGCGCCTGTCCGGGTCGGCCAGCAAAAAGTCGGGCAGGTTCATCGCCAGAACGAAACCCAGCGTGAACGTCAAAACCAGTTCGCCGGATGCGACGCTGACGGCTTTTTTTAAGTGTCTTCGGATCAGTGGGATGTCGGTTTCCAGCCCGGTGATGATCAGGAGGAACATGGCGCCGATCAGGCTGACGACTTCCAAAAGGTGGCCCTGGATGGCGGTCTGGGGAACGATCCAGACGCCGAGCGCGGGAAATAATCCGGATAATAAAGAGGGGCCTAAGATGACGCCGGCCAGGATTTCTCCGACGACGGCGGGCTGGCCGATGCGCTGGGCCAGTTCGCCCAGAGCGCGGGCGGAGAACAGGAGGATGGCAATCTGGATTACGAGTACGAGGACATCGTGGTGGGATGCTGCGGTGAATGTTTCCATGTGACAATAACTTCTGCAGATACAATTTCAGGGCGAGTGTAGCGCCGATCTTATAACTGGCAATTGTGGGATTGTATATGCGGGTTTGTGTGGTGGAGATCGGAGAATTGGGTGGTGTGGTGGAGATCGGAGAATTGGGTGGTGTGCGATGATCCCAGGGGCAGAGCCCCTGGGCGGGCACGACGCCAGCGCGCTCCGCGGAGGGCAGAGCCCTCGCTGCGCGGTGCGCGGGTGATGTTGGGTGGTGTGCGGTGTGGTGGAGATCGGAGAATTGGGTGGTGTGCGACGATCCCAGGGCCAGAGGCCCAGGGCGGGCACGACGCCAGCGCGCTCCGCGGAGGGCAGAGCCCTCGCTGCGCGGTGCGCGGGTGATGTTGGGTGGTGTGCGGTGTGGTGGATTATGCGGGGCAGGAGATGCCGGTGCCGCCGATGCCGCAGTAACCGTGGGGGTTTTTGTGGAGGTATTGCTGGTGTTCGTCTTCGGCGTAGTAAAAGGGTGGGGCGGGGAGGATTTCGGTGGTGATGGTGCCGTAGCCGGCGGCGGAGAGTTCTTGTTGGTAGGCGTCGCGGGAGGCTTCGGCCAGGGCGCGTAGTTCGGGGTCGTCGACGTAGATGCCGGAGCGGTACTGGGTGCCGATGTCGTTGCCCTGGCGAAAGCCCTGGGTGGGGTCGTGGCCCTCCCAGAAGGCCTGGAGGAGTTGCTGGAAGGAGATTTTTTGGGGGTCGTAGATGACGCGGACGACTTCGTTGTGGCCGGTCATTCCGGTGCAGACTTCGCGGTAGGTGGGGTTGGGTGTGTGGCCGGCGGCGTAGCCCACCTGGGTGGAGTAGACGCCGGGGAGTTTCCAGAAGATGCGCTCGACGCCCCAGAAGCAGCCCATGCCGAAGATGGCGGATTGCAGGCCTTCGGGAAAGGGCGGCAGGGTGCGGGTGTGGAGCACGGCATGCTCGGGGGCGACGGTGATGGGCGTGTCGCGGCCGGGCAGGGCCTGGTCGGGGGAGGGGAGCGTGGGTTTTTTGAAGAATTGGGAAAACATGGTGTGTGCCTTGTGTGGGGTTGGGGATGGTGATGAATCCAGTAATTTTTCAGCAAGGAAACAGGTGGGGCCGGCGAATAATTGCACGGGCCGGCGGAAAAAATTTCGTGAAGGGTGCAGATGAGTGAAGTGCAGGGTTCACGGAAATCGTGAAGGGTACAGATGAGTGAAGTGTGGGGTTCACGGAAATCGTGAAGGGTGCAGATGAGTGAAG
>JBEBUW010000123.1:0-12571 GCA_040393065.1 Lujinxingia vulgaris
CAAGTGCGCAAAAATTCTGGCAGAAAATTATAGAAAATTCTGAATTTACAGAAATCTCTATAAATTTCTGTCTTTTCAAGAACTGTTCTGTCCAGGCCGGCCGGTCCTGGAATTTTCTACATTTCTACGAATTTGGGCCGGGCCAGAATTTTCATCAAAGAATAGTCTATGAGATCAGGAAGCATGGAAACTTCGGCCAGAATTGGCAGTTTCAGACCCGGCAGTTCTAAAACCGGCAGTTCCAGCCCCGGCAGTTCTAAAACCGGTAGCTTCAGACCAGGCAATTCCAAAACCGGTAGTTTCAGAACCGGTAGTTTCCGGCCGACTTAAGTCTGGTCTGTCACTCCCCTAAAACTTCGGACCTGATTGAGACTGCCTTGAAAAATCAGTCTTAGAAAGTTTTGTGCGAATACGGGCCAGCCTCGCGGAATCGTGTTCAAATAATTTTGATCTATCGTCAAAATCAAAACCCGCGGGGCGTTGGTGTTTGCAAAGGTGCTCTGGAGGATGGAGGTTTGCAGCGCGACGGGTTCGGCAGAACAGGTACAACATGTTATGGGGTTCTTGAGAGCATTTTCACAGGGCACGGGATTGGTCCCGACCCTTTCCAATGATTGAATCGGGTGACCTATGAAACCATCAGTATTGATGACAGATCCGCGCCATTTCCAGATTAAGGGCGGCGCCAATCCTCATACGCGGCTGGCGGATAACAGTCTGAAGCGTGTGGATATCAAAAATGTGTGGCCTCAGTGGCATGCGTATGTGGATGCGCTGCTGGAAGGCGGTGTCGATGTGTATGTGGTCGATGCTGCAGAGGATTTAACCGGCATGGTATTTGCGGCAAACGCCGGCTTCTTGCAGGGGCGCGCGGAGAAAAAATTTTCGCGGGACAAGGTGTTTTATCCCAGTCATTTCATGGTGGCGCATCGTCGGGCGGAAAGTCCTGTGTTTGCATCGTTCATGAAGAATTTTGGATTTACGGTGGCCGAATATGCGGAAACCATGCGTTTTGAGGGGGAAGCTGACGGGTATCCGATCGGGCGCGGCAAGCAATTGCAGTGGGTGTTTACGCACGGTTTTCGAAGCGATGCTGTGGTCGGGGACTGGCTCGAAAACGAGCTGGTGAAGCGCCCTGTCTTGAAGTTGCAACTGACCGACGCGCGTTATTACCACGGCGATACGCTGTTGTGTGATCTGGGCGGTCCGCTCATGGCGTGGCCCGGCGGGTTTGATGAAACTTCGCGCGCGCGACTTGTGGAAACGTTCGGGGATCGACTGCTTTTGCTGGACGATGAAGAGGCCGCGACGTTTGTCGGTAATTCTTTTTATGTCGAAACCACGCAGGGGCGTTTGTTGTATTCGCCGGCCACAATTTTGGAGCGGACGCGGGCGCGGATCGAAGCTCTCGGCGTTCGGGTTGTTGCGGTGGACATCGGCGAGTTTTTTGGCAAGGGCGGTGGCGGCCCGAAGTGCATGGTGTTCAATCTGGGTGAGGTGGATAGGAACGAAGCGGAGCTGACCGAGGAGCAGCGTGCGTTTCGCAAGAGCCGCCACGTGCTAAGCCTGCGGGAAGCGGGGCAGTTTCCGGGAATATGAAACTGTAGAATGTGTGCAAAATTTGCATAAAATACCTTTCGAAGTGCCCGGCAGGTCTGAACGCCGGTGCATGATGCCTTCCGAAGTGCCCGGCAGGTCTGAAAGTCGGTGCATGATGCCCTCCGAAGTGCCCGGCAGGTCTTAATGACATTGCACGATGCCTTCCGAAGTGCCTGGCAGGTCTGAATGCGGGTGCACGATGCCGTCCGAAGTGGCCGGAAGGTCTTAATGACATTGCATGATGCCTTCCGGGCTGCTCGGAAGGTCTCAATGACATTGCATGATGCCTTCCGGGCTGCTCGGAAGGGAGTTTTCAATTTGAAAAGTGCCTTCCGAAGCGCATTCTAGAAGGGCGATCGTGAAATGGCAGGTAGAACCTGGTTGTGGGCTATTCGCTCGGGACGGGGAGGGGTTTGAGGGGTTTCGCGGTGGTTTTTGGGGATAGGACGGGGGGCGACTTTTCGATGGGGTAGTGGCTGATGGCGACGCGGTTGCCTTCGGGATCACGGGTGTAGGAGGTGAAGTCGGTGCGGGATTCGATGGGATGGCCGGCGTTTTCAAGTTGTGTTGCCAGGGCAGCGTGCTCGTCGGGCGTAACGGTGACTGCCAGCAGGAAGGGGCCCGGGGCGATGCCGTCCACATGGCGTGGGGGCTGCGTGGTGTGCTCGATCATCAAAACGGCGTGGCTGCCGAGGTCGAGCCAGATGGAGCGTAACGTGCCGTCGGGGTAGTGATGGCGTTTGTTTTCGCGTAAGCCTAGCTGGTCGCGGTAAAAAGTGGCGACGCGTTCGACGTCGTGCGCGCCGAGCGCAAGGTGATGTAGCCATCGCATTTTGGGGACTCCGCCGGGGAAGGATTTGAGGCAACAAATTTTGGGGAACACAAAAACCGTGCTACATCGTTAGGCTGGTGTGCCTGCCCGATGGAGGCAGTACGGAGGGTGAGTTTCGCCTGTTTTTGCACACCGCACAACGCGATTGATGACGGATGTTAGATAGAGAATCGACTATGAAAGGCTTTTTCACGCATCGGAACCGTGGCCGATTGTTGTTGCTGGTGCTTGCAGCGAGTTTGTTGACGGCGTGTTCAACCGTGCCGCGCAAGCGCAGTGTAGAACTGCAATCGTTGCCGCCGATTACTGCGGCCAATGCGGATGCGCAGCGTCGTTTTGATGCTGCGGTGAAAGCGCTTGAGGAGGGCCGCTATGCAGAAGCCGAGGAAGGTTTTTTGCTGATCGGCGCGGAGTATCCGGACGATGCGATTGCGCCGATGGCCGAGCTGTATGTGGCGCGTGCGCAGATGGGCAATCTGGAGAAGGCGTCTGCGGGTGAACAACGTTCGGCGGGGACGCGCCAGATGCTGGTGTCGTTGATGAACGATGAGAGCGTGGATGATCGGGTGCGGTTTGCGGCGCGCGCGTATTACAGTGTGGATCTTGCGCTGGCGGGCGAACAGGCGCAGGCGCTGGAGGCGTTGCAGGTCTATCCGGGCGCGTCGATCAGTCCGGCGGTGCTGAAGGGCGACCGGCTTTATGTCGGGGCGTTGATTGCGGAGAGTCTTTTTGTGACGGGGCGTCACGAGGATGCGCTGCTTGCGTTCGAACGTCTTTTTCAGGATGTCCGGGAGAAGGTTGGCTATGCGTCGGTGGAGTCCAGGCCGGATGCCTTGCAGGAAGAGGCTGCGGAGCCGCAGCTCGATCCGGATGCGCATAGCGTTTTGCAGTACGCCCGGGCGCGCGGTTTTGAGAGTGGGGAGCGGTTGAAGGATTCGGTGGCGCAGGAGTTTCTGGCGTCGGATGTGCCGTTTTTGCGTGCGGCGGCGGGCTGGGGACTTTTGCGGCGTCAGCTTCAGCATGCCACGGAGGATTCGCAGCGCGCGGCGATGGAAGAGCTGTTCAATCATGTGGCTGCGGATTTCATCCGGATCGACGCGGCCGAGCGTGCGGCGGAGCTTTCGTTGCAACTCGCCGCGATTGGTGGTCCGCAGCGGCTGGTGATCGGTGCGCTGGTGCCCTTGAGCGGGCCGAATCGGGTCGTGGGAAGTCGTGCGCTGGCAGGGATGTTGCTGGCGCAGCGGGCGTTTTATGAGTCTGGCGAGCCGTCGGTGACGCTGGTGATTCAGGATTCGTATGCGGGGGTGGAAGCTGGTTTTGAGGCCCTGGCCAATCAGGGCGTGGCCGCGATTGTGGGGCCGCTTGATGCTGCGCACGGGGAAACGGTATCGAGGCTGGCAAGCGCGCGGAAGATTCCGGTGTTGAGTATGGTGGCCGAGCCGTTGCCGGCGCAGGAGAACCCGGAGCAGGAGATTTATACGTTTCGGAATTTCATTCATGCTGCGGCCGAGGCCCGCGCAGCGGCCCGGGCTTCGTTTGAGCACATGGAGGATCGTCGCGCGGCGATCTTGTATCCGGACATCGGCTACGGGCGGATGATGGCGGCGGCGTTTGCCGAGGAGTTTCGTTCGCTGGGCGGTCAGGTCGTGCTGGAGCATGCGTATGACCGGGCGAGTTCGAATTTTGTGGCGACAGCCAAACGGGTAGCTTCGGCAAAGCCGGATGCGGTGTATATTCCGGACAGCCCGGGCAAGGTTGCTGAGCTGAGTGCTTTTCTGGCCAATGAGAATATCTGGGGATTTTCGCCGAAGCAGCGCAAAAGCGCGCGCTCGCAGCGCACGTATGTGCACTATCTGGGCACGAGTATGTGGCACGATCCGGTGTTGCTGCGGCAGTCGAGCAATTATCTGGAGGGGGCGTTGATTCCGGTGTGGTTCTCGCCGGCGTTGAGTGCGCAGGAGTCCCAGGAGTTTGCGTCACGTTTTCAGAGTGTTTATGGGCGGAGTCCCGACAATTTTGAGGCGTTTGCGTATGACTCGGTTTCGCGCTTGCGCGCGCTATTGCTGGACCGCGGCCTGAGTCGGCCGGATGCGCTGCGCGATGCGCTGGCGAGTGATGAGGCGTTTCGTGGCGCGACGGGTTCGTTTGTTTTTGATGAGCAGGGGGAGCCGGTGCGCAGGCTGCGGTTTTTGACGGTTCAGCAGGGGCAGATGGCCGAGTATCCGCTTTCGGTGCAGACGAACCCACGTTGAGTTGCCGCAATGGATAAGAACAGGCTTGTGTCCTGGGGATGGTTGCTGGGGATTGTGCTCTGGCTGGGTTTTGCGCAGGCGGCCGGTGCCCAGGAGCCGCCGGTGGCGCAGACATCGCAGACGGAGGATGTGCCACGGGTGCCAGGCGCGGAGCCGGAAGCTGTGCCGCCGCCTTCTTCGCGTGCGTTGTCGGAATGGACGTATGAGGAACTGATCGCGGAAGGATTTGTTTTTGAGGACGCGGCTTCGGCGCAGTCTCGTGCGGTCGGAACCTTGCTGGGAGCGACGGCCGGGCTGGTATTGCGCGGAATCGGACACTGGTATGTCGATGATTACCCGACGGCGGCAACGCTTCTGGGCGCGCAGGTTTTGAGTCTGGGCTTGCTGGGCACAGGTCTGGTGATGGGGGCCTGGGATGAGGCGGAGTCTTCTGCGCTGGCAGAGTCTGCGATGTTTCTGGGCGCGGGATTGTTTGTTGTATCGTACGCGGTGGATGTGCTGGGGACGGCTTACAGCGATGAGCTGGGATTGCCGACGAACAGCCTGGAGCCACGACGGCTCGGGTTGCAGTTGCGTTATATCTATATCCAGGAGGACACCCACGATCTGCGCCATCTGCTGAATGGTGAGCTGCGGGCGGATTTTCGCCGGGTTTTTGGCAACATTCGGACGGTGCAGGATGTGTATCTCAATATGGAGAGCTACGGCGCTCAGGTGGGTTGGCGTGTGTTGCAGGGGCAGAGCAATTTGACCTGGGCGGCGGTGGAGCTGGAAGGGAATTTTCAGCGCTGGAAGGGGGCGTCTCGTTATGATCGGATGGATGCCGGGCTATTGCTCGGCGTCTCGCTCGATCTGGGCGATGTTTTCCGGCATCTGGAGAACTTTGCGGTGGGCGCGCACTTTGGTGTGGGGCAGCGGTTATTGCATCATCGGCCGGAAAACTCGGAAGAGTCTACGCGCTGGGTGCGAGGCAAAGCGTATCTGCCGATGGAATTGTTTACGCATATGAATTTGACGGAATCGCTGAATGCGCGCTTTGCGTATTCGCGTGGACGGAATCACTTTGTGCGGATCGATTCTCATGTGGAGGGATTATCGACGCTCGAGTTTGTGTATAAGAGCGCGCGCAATCTGGACCTTGTGTTCCGTGGTGAGTTTGGTGAGGGTTTTGCGCTTTCTGGTGCGTTGAATTTGTGGTTTTGGGACCGGTAGAGGTTCTATGTCAGGATTGCGAACGGCCGGCTCTCCATGATAGGCAAACGAGTTGCGTCAACGCGACTTACTGAAATCATCCGATAACATATTCGAGGCTCCAAACGATGTTCGAAGCTATCCGGGTCAGTCTGATTACTGCACAAATCGAAGCGCCGCAGAAGGGCAAAGGGGTCGTTGAAATTATGCTCGATGCGGACGGCGTCGTGCTATCGATTCTTATTTTGCTCGCGCTCTTAAGCGTGGCTTGCTGGTACATCATTGGTTACAAGTGGATGTATTTGCGCAAAGCTCGCGCGGAATCCGTGAAATTTCTGGAAGTATTCTGGCAGTCGAAACGGCTGGATGCGATTTATCAGTCGGCCGAACAGTTCGGTCGTGCGCCGGCCAGCCAGATGTTCAAGGCCGGTTATATCGAACTCTCGAAATTGAAGAATTCTGGTCAGGATGAAGCGCATGCCAGTCAGACGCAGGCCGGCGGAATGGAGAACGTCGAGCGTGCGCTGCACCGTGCAGCGACCACAGAAATGACGCAGCTTGAGAGCATGATTCCGTTTCTGGCCACGGTCGGTTCGACCTCGCCGTTTATTGGACTGTTCGGAACGGTCTGGGGCATCATGATCGCGTTTATGAACATTGGCGCGAGTGGCGCGGCCGGCATTGATGTGGTTGCACAGCCGATTGCCGAGGCGCTGATCGTGACGGCAGCCGGGCTTTTTGCGGCGATTCCGGCGGTTGTTGCCTACAACTGGTTTGCCAGCCAGATTCGGGTGCTCGATGCAGAAATGGACAATTTTGCCAATGATTTTCTGAACATCGTGAAGCGTCACTTCTTCAAATAATTCGGCCAGGTGCTTCCAGAAATGGAGCCCTTCGAATGCGCGTAAGAAGTGCGGCATCAATCTGTAAAGTAACCGATCGGACACGATTCACCGTTAAGGAACACGATGGGCAAATACTCAGGCGGAGGAAAGGGCGGAAAAAGTACGTTGATGGGCGACATCAACGTAACGCCCATGGTCGACGTAATGCTCGTTTTGCTGATTATTTTCATGGTCACCACGCCGCTGATCCAGGAAGATCCGGAAAAGCGCGAGGTCGAACTGGATTTGCCGGTGACCAGAGATAATGAAAACCGGGTCAGTCCGCAGGATATCGACAAAATTATTCTGGAAATTACCCGGAATCTTGAAGTCAATATCGGTTCGGAAACGCTGGTGGATTGCAGTGAGCACAAAGAGGGCGGCGCTGCGGATCGTTTCGAGCCGTGTTTTGATACGATTGAAACGAAACTCAAAAACAACCCGAAACTGCAGGATGACGGGCAGATTTATCTGCTGGCCGACACGGAGATTCCCTACGGTTTTGTCGTGGGAACGATGGCTCGAATCCGAAAGGCGGGCGTGAACAAGCTCGGCATGATTACGAATCCTGAATACGCTGCGAATGCTTCGGCGGAGAACGTGCCTGCTTCTGGAGCGCCGGCCGGGGCTGGCAAAACAGGGAAAAAGAAATAAATCTCCCTGGAGCACACGGTTCTAATACAACCATGTGTGGTAGGGTCTCTTCGGACGAGAGACGGGTCTATCTGGAATTACCTTCTTTTGGATTGTCTGCGCTGTGCAAAATCCCACCCTTCAAATTACTTCGATGACTGCTGGATTACGTGATCGAACGGCGCCTGTGCTCAGCGGCATTTTTATGTCGGTGATGCTGCATGGGGTGCTGATAGGAGCGATTGTACTCAGTCAGCTCTATGCCGGAAAATCGGAAGAGGAGGAGGGGTATGAGATTGTTTTTGACCAGGTAGAGCTGCTTGCGCTGGGTGAGGAAAAACCGGCGAATGAGTTGCCGCGCTTGCCCAATCCTGCGCCAGCGCCGGTTGTGCCGCCGACGCCTGCGCCGGTGGAGCCGGCCGTGGAGTTGCCCGAGCCGGTTGTTGAAGAGCCGCCGGCCGTGGTGCCCGATCCTGCGATTGCGCGCGAGCAAGAGCGCATCCGCCGCGAGGAGCAAGCCCGCGCCGAGCAGGAAGCTCGCCAGCAGCGCATGCAAAACGCCTTGAGCGCGCTGCACAATCCGGACAGGCCGACCAACACCGATACGCCGGCCGGAAGTGCGGATGGCATTGTCGGCGGCACGGTTTCGGACGCGGCGATGGCCAACATGATGGGTACCTATCAGGCGAAGTTGCTGGCGGAAATTACGCGTTTCTGGGAAGTGCCCACCACGATTACTTCGCAGGAAAAGGCCGAACTTGCCGGGCAGGTTCATGTGTATGTGCGCCTGAGCGAAGGCGGACATATCGTGAGTTATACATTTCGCAAAAAGAGCACGAACGAGCAGTATAATGACAGTATTGAGCGTGTTCTGAAGCGTTTTCAGGCGCAGTATGGCGGCCGAGTTTTGCCGATGCCTGAACATCCAGAAGTACGTCAGGCGGTTGTGACGCGCGGGCTTGAAATGAAAGGCTGGGAAGACGTAAATCGCTAAAAACGTCTTCCTTCAGCACAGATATCGCATCGATTCCGGCGTGATATGCGTATTCCTTCAAGGTGTATTTATGATGATGCAAATAGTTTCAAGAACTCGGATTTCCTCCCTTCTGGTGGCTATTTTTCTGCTCGCTTCGAGTGTTTTTTTCGGAAACCAGGCGTTGGCGCAGGAGAGTAGCTCGGCCAATCAAACCAGTGTGAGCGGTGGATTTACCGAGCCGCCTCCGCCGCCACCCAGTGGAATTGAGATCAATGTGCGTGTGGGTGCGCGTCGCGTGCTGGTGCCGCTGGCTGTCCCTGATACACAGGGCGGCGTGGGTGACGCGAGCAAGGTCGCGGCGCAGGTGCAGGAAATTTTGCGGCGAAACTTAGATCTTGCCGGCTATTTCAAAGTTCTGCCGACCGATAGTTTCTTTTTTGATCCTTCCGCGGAAGGCATGTCCGCGGCCGATATCAATTTCCAAAACTGGTTCAATGTCGGCGCGCAGGGCCTGATCAAAAGCAGCGTGCGTATGCAGGGCGAGCAGGTTCAGCTCGATTTGCGCCTGTATGCGGTGGATAAGGGGCAGCCGGTTACGCTGAAATACGCAGCCAAACCTGTGGCGCCGTCCGGGGTGGATGCTCAGGTCAATGATTTTGTGAACGCCGTCATCGAGCATTATACCGGCCAGCGCGGAATTTTTGGTTCGCGTATTGTTTATGCGCAGCGTGATTCCAACGGCTTGAAGCAGATTTATTCGATGAACATGGATGGCACCAATCGCGTGCAGATTACCAAAAACCGCGCGATTAATATGTTGCCATCGGCCAGTGGCGGCAGTGTTTATTACACGAGCTACCAGGATAATAACCCTGATCTCTGGGTGTATCGCGATGGCAAGCACACCAAACTTTCGTCGCGGCGTGGCCAGAACAGCGGCGCAGCTTACTGCGACGGGAAACTTGCCGTGACGCTGTCGATGGGCGGCGAAAACGCCGACATTTATCTGATCGATCCGCAGGACGGAAAAATTCTGCGGCGTTTGACCGATCACTGGTCGATCGATACCAGTCCGCGCTGGAGTCCGGACTGCTCGCAAATTGCGTTTGTTTCCGGCCGGTCTGGCGGACCGCAAATCTATGTCATGAACGCGGACGGCTCCGATCAGCGCCGCCTGACCTATCAAGGCAGCTACAACAGCAATCCGAGCTGGTCGCCCAAAGGCGATGTCATTGCATTCAGTGCGCGCGATCAATTCAATCATTTCGACGTTTTCACCGTCGATTTGCAGGGAAATATTGAGCGTCTGACTCAAGACCAGGGCAACAACGAAGAGCCCACCTTCAGCCCGGATGGCCGATACATCATATTCACCAGTGATCGCGGTGGACGCGGCAAACGGCTGTGGTTGATGACTGCGGACGGCGAAATTCAGAAGCTTTTGACCGGCGATGGCAGCGGATTTACTGAGCCCAGCTGGGTTCGGTAATCTGCTTTGTTCTGCGTATCAAAATGAACAGTTTTTGCAGGCTGCCAGACTGGCGATGTCGGCATAGAAGAGATGGTTACGAAATGACTACAAATGCAAAATTTTCACGTACGACTGGTAGCAAGATCGTATTGTGCTTGAGCGGTCTGCTGATAGCGATGTTCATGGCCGGATGCCCCAAAGCTCCTCAAAAAGCGCTGGATGATGCCGAACGCGCCTTGCTCGATGCGCAGGAAAAATCGGACTGCGCAGAGGAAAAATATCGTGCGGCCGAAAAGCTTCTCGAAGAAGCGCGTGAACTGGTCGAAAAGAAAGACTACGAAGCCGCCGAGCGCAAAGCCCGTGCTGCCGAAAAACTCGCCCTGGAAGCTCGGCAGTACGCAGATCTTACCTGGGAAGACTGTCAACGCCGCAAAGAACTCGCCAGGCAGGCTCAAAATCCGCAACCAACACCTGTGGATGAAAACGCCGGCAATGACAATGAACTCGAAGAACAGCTTTCGTTGTCGACCGTATATTTTGCCTACGACAGCTCCGAAGTTGCTCCGGAATCTCGCGCTGCGCTGGAGGACAATATTCGCTGGCTTCGTGTGAACAAAGATCGTGCGATTATTCTGGAAGGTCATACCGACGAGCGGGGGACGGCCGAGTACAATTTGTCGCTCGGAGAAAGGCGTGCGCGCAGCGTACGTCAGTATCTGATTCAGCTCGGGATCGATGGCGATCGCCTGAGCATTTTGTCCTACGGCGAAGAAAAGCCAGTGGCTTATGGACAATCAGACGCTGATTTTTCGCGCAATCGGCGTGTCGAATTTATCCCTCAGTGATCACAGGTTTTCATGGGCCTGGTTGTGCAAGATACGAAGCTAATCAAGGACTTTTCGGAGCAAATTGGCCTGCCGGTCATCGTGATCGCTGCAAACTGGAACCAGGAACGTGCCGTCGATCTGGAGGATCAAGCCGCTCGTGTTTTTTACGATGTGCTGGAAGCGACGCTGGCGGCTGCGCCGCCCGGGGAAAGTCTTTCGGAAGTTGCGCTGGTACTGATCGGGCGGGGCGGCCAATGTAGTTTTGCAGACGCAGTGCGCCGCGCTCTGGGCGGCCTGAAGATTTCCTACCGTGTTTATATCCCCTGTCCTGTGGATGCAGCGATGACCTTGCTGAGTCTGGGCGCATCGCAAATTTACCTGCATCCGTTTGGTGGAATTGGCGCTCTGGATTCTAGCCCACAACAGCAGCAAGCCGCGGAGGCTTCGATTTTACTTGCGGGGCGTATGCTGCAGATGAGCGGTCATACGCTCGATGGCAGGAGAATCGATCAGTTGCAGACTTCCAAGATGGGGCAGGGGACGTTTCTGGGAGAATCCGATCTGGCGCGACTTGGACTTAAGGCGCGCACCGTGACCGGCGACGAGCGCAGCATCCTGTGGGAGCTTTTCAAAGCCATCGAAACGCGTATTGGTCTTAGCGAATCTGGTCTGCAACGATTTACGCCTTCGGAGACCTGGCCGGATGAAGTTGAGTTCGAACCGGCAACGATGTTAACCGCCGCACTGATCGCTTCGGATCACAGCCAGGCGACTTTTGAGGTGGATACGGGACGACCTGATCCCGACAAAGCGTCTCTTCAAGGTGCGTGGCAGTACAGAATTCCATGAAATCGATATCAATTCCACAAAATCCGTTGTTCTTGAAATAAATTCCACCAACACTAGAAATTACGCGTTGCATACGGGATCTTTCTTTCCTATGCTC
The DNA here is from genome assembly GCA_040393065.1 of Lujinxingia vulgaris. Taxonomy (GTDB): domain Bacteria; phylum Myxococcota_A; class Bradymonadia; order Bradymonadales; family Bradymonadaceae; genus JACCWM01. Next base: position 11,612 of record JBEBUW010000123.1, read on the forward strand.
TGCATGACCGTGATGCAGCCTACCTCTTTGGGCCTCGGAATCAATAAATATTGATTTTTGAGCGAATACCCACTTGCAATAATTCTATATGTTTTATAGATACTGCTCATCGCCTGGCTGTGTGGTTTTGCAGCAAGAGCCGGAGTGGCGGAATGGTAGACGCGGCGGATTCAAAATCCGCTGTCCGCGAGGACGTACGAGTTCGAGTCTCGTCTCCGGTATTTGGATAAGTAGTTGAATTAAATAGTGTGTATGTGGTTGTTTGAGAGCCCTTTCATGGAAACATGGAAGGGCTTTTTGCTGTCTTTTGATAGCGGGTAGAGAATTTATGCGTTATGAAGCAGTACAGGAATCGTGGTTTTAACGACTGATTTTTTTGCCGATGTGGACACATGCCTTGTCCGTGTGGCAGGTTTGCAGCTACGATATGGCACGATTTCAGAAACGTGCAATTCACTGAATGGAATGAGTATACATTTTAGATAAATTTTTTAAGGAGTAGAAGATGTCGTTTAGCCGCAGCACTGTTTTTGCAGCCGTCTTTATGGTTCTTGTTGCATTTGTCACGACTGCCCAGGCGCAGGATTACAGCTTCAAAGCATTCTCGGATGTGAAAAGCGTATGCCCGCAATGTGAGCCGCCTGCTTCGGATGTTGTAAAGCTTCGCAACGGTTCGGAAGTTCGTGCTACGATCATTGCCGTGAATCCTGTTTTTTATACGGTGAGCCGTTATGGTGAAGTCCGCACGATTCCGAGCAGCGATGTGCAGAGTGTGGAATGGGAAAAAGGCAGCAAGCCGGCAGGAATTGATGCGCTGGATCAGATTGTGTTGAAAAACGGCCATGTTCTTACGGGAACGATCGTTGTGACGAACGAGAAGCCGGCTTACTATCAGTTGAAATCCTCCACGCTTGATTACACCTATACGGTTTTTGAGCCCCAGGCTGTGAAGGTCTTCAA
>JBEBUW010000124.1:0-12561 GCA_040393065.1 Lujinxingia vulgaris
CGGACGAAGTCCGTGCGTAGCGCAGCGTATTCCTAGCCCCCGGTGAAACCGGGGGGCCAGACGCAGCAAACCACCCAACGCCCAAAACGCCAGACGCAGCAAACCACCCAACGCCCGGGGGCCAGACGCGGCAAACCACCCAACGCCCGGGCGCCAGACGCGGCAAACCACCCAACGCCTGCGGCACGTCAGGAAGACCGCCGTCCCCAATCCTCAATATTCTTCTGACGACCGCGCGCAATACCCAGCGCATCATCGGGCACATCCTCGGTGATCGTGCTGCCTGCGCCCACATAGGCGTTGTCGCCCACGCGAACCGGCGCGACCAGCGCGGTATTGGAGCCGATGAACGCTCCGGCGCCGATTTCGGTGCGATTTTTGTTCTTGCCGTCGTAATTGCAGGTAATGGTGCCGGCCCCGATGTTCGCTCCGGCGCCGACATGCGCGTCGCCCACGTACGAAAGATGATTGGCCTTGGAGCCATCGTCCATCCGCGTGTTTTTGACCTCGACGAAATTACCGATCTTGCAGCCGGCGCCGATATCGGCCTGCGGGCGCAGATGCACGAACGGGCCAATCGTCGTCTGCGCGTCGATTTTTGCGGACGTTGCATAGCAATAGGCCTTGAGCACGACGTTTTCGCCGACCTGCGTATCGGTGAGCACGCAACCGTTTTCGATTACAGTTCCTGCTCCCACGACCGTGCGACCGCGCAGGTGCACATCCGGGTACAAAACAACGTCGGCGGCCAGTTCCACGTCGGTTTCAATGATCGTGCGCTCCGGATCGAGCAGCGTCACACCCTGCGCCATCCAGAATTTGTTGATTCGTTTTCGTGCAAAGCGCTCGGCCGCCGCCAGATCGTTGCGGTCGTTGACGCCCTGCACAAGCTCCACATCCACCACAAATCCGTGCACGTGTGCTTCCTCGGCCGCGATTGCAACCAGGTCGGTCAGATAATACTCGCGCTGGGCGTTGTTGGCCGGCGCACTGCAAAGCACCGGCAGATGCCGCGCCAGAAACCCGGTGTGCACCACATAGATCCCGGCGTTGAATTCACCGATCTGGCGTTGTGCTTCCGACGCGTCGCGGTACTCCACGATTGCCTTTACCTGGCCATCCTCGTTGCGCAAAATCCGCCCATAATGTCCGGCGTCAGGCAAAACGGCGGTCATCACCGTGAGCGGCGCACCGCTTTGCACGGCTTCTTCCACAAAATCTTGCAGAGTTTTCGCATCCAGATTCGGCACATCACCCGACAAAATCACGGTGAAATCCGGCGCATCCTCAAAAAACTCGCTGGCAGCCAGCACCGCATGCGCGGTGCCGAGCTGCTCATGCTGGGTGGCAAAGCACAACCTGCCCTCCACATCAGCCTGCGCGGCAGACAAATACGCCTGCACGCGCTCGCGCTGATGGCCCAGCACGCTGATCACACGCGCTGCGCCTGCCGAAAAGGCAGTCTCAATCACATGAGAGATCATCGGTTTGCCCAGAACTTCATGCAAAACCTTGACCTTTTCCGACCGCATCCTGGTGCCCATGCCGGCGGCGAGTATCAACGCCTGAAAATTAATGTGCGAAGTGTCTGGCATAATCTCATCCATGTTGATTGGGAAAAAACAATTATTTCACATCTTCGACTTCATCGCCGCTGGGCGCCGATTTCTTCTTGAGTTTGAACGACGATTCCTCGGTACCTCCGATCACATACGCTTCTTGTTTGCTGGAATCTTCTGCGCTTTGCTGAAACGCAATTTCCTGCGAAACGCGCGGTTCCGTGTCGGCTTTGGTGCCCATGGAACTTTCGAATTCACGCACAAGCGCATCGAATTCGGCCACAGCCTGCGCCGTAACCGAGCGTTTTTTGCGATACGGCATGAAGGCCGACTTGAAGCCATCGATCATCAGCTTGCGCAGATCGCCAACATTCAGATCGAAGTATTGCACGGCGCGCCAGTATTCTTCGGTCATCGTCGTGTCGGTCACCAGACGGTTGTCCGTGTTGATCGTGCAGCGCAAACCGTACGACATGTAGAAGGGCAGCGGATGGCTTTCAAAGCTGTCGCAAGCGCGCGTCTGCACGTTGCTCGTCAGGCAGATTTCCAGCGGAATGCGATGGTTGTTCACGAAATTCAGCAGGTCGCCATCTTCACGCAAACGCGTTCCGTGTCCGATACGATGCGCACCGCACAACTGAATCGCCTGGTGGATGCTCTCCGGGCCGTAGGCTTCGCCGGCGTGAATCGTCAGATTGACGTTGTTCTTGCGAATCAAGGTAAACGCCGCCTGATAATCCTTGGCCGGGTTGTCGGCTTCGGCGCCGGCCAGGTCAAAGCCCACCACACCTTTGTTCTTGAACGCGACGCAAAGCTCCGCCATGCGCAGCGACGCTTCCGGCGTCATATGACGAATGCCGCAAATAATCTGCCCGCTCATCAGCGAATACTTGCGCTTGGCCTCGCGCAAACCTTCGGCCACAGCTTCCACGATCACCGGATACGACAGACCGTTACGCGTGTGCAAAAGCGGCGAATAGCGAACTTCCAAAAACTTCACGTTCTCGCGCGCCGCGTCCTCGCCCAGCTCAAACGCCGCACGGTACAACGCCTCTTCCGTCTGCAGAACGCTCAGCGTCACGTCAAATGCCTTGAGATAATCCGTCAGATCCTCGCAAATCGCGCCCATGCGAATCGACTTCGCAAGCTCTTCCTCTGTTTGCGGATTGTCCGGCAGCGTCACGCCCTGTTGCTCGGCCAGCTCCAGAATGGTTTTCAAGCGCAGGCTACCGTCGAGATGAACGTGCAAATCTGTTTTGGGCATCCGGTGAATAAATTCACGTGTAATCTTCATCATGCTTCCTTCCATGAGGTCAGTGTTTCTTCAAAAAAAGCTATTGCAAGCTGTAGGATATGTAACGGTTTGCCAGCGCTCTGTCTACGAGCGAACGCAGTGAAACGAGCTGGTCAGTCTCGGTTTTACGAGGATTTAATTGGGCTTGTTGCTGCGCTTGGAAGGTGTTTCCGGGGGACGCCGCAAGAGTTCAAGCCGACGTCGCTGCTTTTTGCGACGCAGCCATTTTCGCACCAGCGACGGCCTCCACAAACCACTTGCTAAAAGCAAACCGGTCGCCATGCCTCCCAGGTGACCGGCAATGCTAATCGCCTCGCCACCAAACACAACCATCGCCACGTCAATTCCAATAAACACGAGCAACATCGTTTTGCCCGTCATCGGAAAAAATAAAAAGTTCAGCCTGTGATTCCAGTGATTCCAGGCAAACGCAGCCACCACGCCCATCACCGCGCCCGAAGAACCGAGCGTCGGATAACTCGTCTGAAAAATAAGCTGCGAAAGCACGATCAAAACACTGCCCCCGAGCGTGCACAACACCAGAAACTTCCACCACCGCGCTGTTGGCCACGCCCGATCCAACTCGCCACCAAACATCCACAGCACCAGCAGATTGAACAGCAAATGCATAAAATCTGCATGCCACAGCGCATAGGTCAAAAGCGTCCAGATCTGCCCGCGGCCAAACACCGCCTGACTCGAAACCAACATATTGGCCTCGACAAACGCCCCCAGCGGCTGAATCATCACCGAGCCGAACCACAACGCAAACAGCACTCCGGCGATGATCTTGAAATTCCCCGTCACTGGCGGCCAGTACATACGATATTGTGCCATGGCTTTTCATTCCTTCCTGTGAGTTTCGTGAATTTCAGCGCGCGCCATCCAAGAACAAACGCCGAGCCAGTCTGCGGAATTTCTATACCCTACAAAGGTCTCCCGCGTCCGAAACATTGCAAGTCTTCCCACAAAGTTCGCAGCCCGCACTTTTTCGAGCGCTCCCGCCCGAAAGTTTCGCCTTATACCAACGACTGCAACAACCTGGATACAAAAATCGCCGAAACCCCTACACTACAAGGAATTTCGGCGATTCAAATCACTGCACAAAATCAATTTGTGCACGTATGAAATTTACATACGCTTCAGACACTGAATCGTCTGGCCGCACATGCTCACAGCCTCACAAGTTGCTTTCGGCGGACACTCATCCACCTGCTTCGAACCAGCAGGGCACGTCGGCATCGCCATGCAGTTCATCATCGGCTCTTTGGCGCACAGAATCGTCTGGCCGCACATGCTCACCAGCTCACACGTCATGTCAGCCGGGCACTCATCCACCTGCGTCGTTCCTGTCGGACAAACAGGCATCGCCAGGCAATTCACCGGCGGCAGCTCCGCACACAGAATCGTCTGACCACACAGGCTCACTTCCTCGCAAGTCGCTCCCCGCGGACAGACATCAACCTGACGCTGGCCTTCGCCGCACATCGGAACCGCCATGCAATTCACAGGCGGCTCTTCCGCACACAAAATCGTCTGACCGCACATGCTCACTTCCTGGCACGTCGCTCCGGCCGGACATTCTTCTACCTGCGTCTGGCCTTCGCCACACATCGGCATCGCCAGACAATTCACCGGCGGCTCCTCCGCGCACAGAATCGTCTGACCACACAGACTCACTTCCTCACAAGTCGCTCCGGCCGGGCATTCTTTCACCTGCGTCTGGCCTTCGCCACACATCGGCACCGCCATGCAATTTACATCGCCCTTGTTCCGGATCGCTCCCTGAGAAGCTTCAAGCGTCTCGCTATCACTCGCGCCACAGCCCCACATGAACATCGCAGCCAACAAAGTCAGCATCGTCAACAACAGAGGTTGCTTCATCATTTTCATCGTCATTCTCCTAAATAATGAGTCCATCATTCCAGGTAGCTCCAGGCCAGTATTTCTCCAACAACCTCTATTGTTAAAGATCATGACCCGATCAAACAAGTAAAGTCTGGTAAAGACCGGTAATTTCTACAAGAAATAAAATCCGCCGAGGCTTCCCACATGGAAACCCCGACGGATCAAAGGCTTATCTTATTGCAAAGACTCTCTGCGCTTACTGACCGGGCATGTACTCACACGTGATCACCCTGCCGCACAGTTCTTCTTGCACACAGCGTCCGCCATCACTGCACTTCTCGACTTCCTCGTAGCCTTCCTGGCATGCCGGCAACCCATCACAATTTTGCTCCTCGACCGGCAAGCAGTACAACGTCATTCCGCATTCCTGAACGATCTCGCACTGCTCAGCATTACTATTAGCCAGACGCTCGCAGTGCTCTTTCGACACCTCCTGCGTACCTTGCGGGCACTCCGGCTCTTTCACGCAATCGACTTTGACATCCATACAATAAATCGTCTGGTCACACTGCGAGATCTCTTCGCAAGTCAGCCCCTCAGCTTGAGCGCGAGCGCATTCTTCTCGATCAACGCGCGAAGAACCTTCCGGACAAACGAGCTCTTCACCGTCGCATCCTTTCGGATCTTTCAGGCACTGAATCGTTTTCCCGCACAGACTGACTTCCTGGCAAAGAACGTCATCCTGCAAACACCGATCACTTTCCACGAGCCCTTCCGGACAAACCGGCTCCTCCTCGCATTCGTGCTCAGTTTCCTTCCAGCACTGAATCGTCGTGCCGCACTTGGTGACTTCTTCGCAATACACATCATCCTGCGGACACTGATCGGTCTGCTCCAGCCCTTCCGGACAAACCGGCAACGCCTTGCAATCCTCATCATCCCCGGCCGGCTTCCAGCACAAAATCGTCTCGCCGCAAGCGCTTACTTCCTTACAAATCACATCGTCTTGCGGACACTGCTCTGTTACCTCAAACCCTTCCGGGCAAATCAGCTGCGCATCGCAATCCGTATCGTTGTTGTTCTCGTTCTGATTGTTTTCATGCGCATTGTTGCTATCCGAATTGTTTCTAGTCTCCTCCTCGTCAGCACCGCACGCCCAGACGAACAGAACTATCAACAACGGAAAAAACCATATTTTCATCATATTCTTCATTGTGATCTCCTTTTTATCTCCGTTCATCCCAATGACCTGCTGCACTCCGATACTTCCTACCCACCTGATAAAGCAAGCCCTGTGCCAGCCTCTGAAATGACCGAATAAAAACACAAAAACCGTTACAAACCAACACCTTAAACCAACACAAACCCGTACAACCAGAATCGACACCTGCCTTCTGCGATTCCACCCCGGACATCTATGTCACCCTCGATGGCTCAGGTAGGGGCACTTGTCACAGAAATTCCAACGGCCAATTTGTTGTTGCTATACAGGGTGCAATGCATTTTTCCATTCGACGGATCTGCTTTACTGTCTCTGCTATCTTTTCTACGCACCTTGCCCCGTTTCGTATCTTCTACATGGAGTTGCTTCGATGAGAAACTATTCGTTCGATGTCGCAATAATCGGCGCGGGAACTGCCGGCCTGACCGCATACAACGCCGCCACACGCGCCGGAAAACGCGCCGTTCTCATCGAAGCCGATAAATACGGAACCCTCTGCGCACGCGAAGGCTGCATGCCCTCCAAACTCTTAATCCAGGCAGCATTCATCGCGCATTCCGCCATGCACGCCGACACTTTTGGCATTTCCATCCCCCACGATGCCATCCACATCGATCCGGCCGCTGTCTTTGGACGCGTCCGCAAAGAACGCGATCGTTTCGTCAACGCAACCGTGGATCAGACCGAGCGCATCCCCGAAGAATTCCGCATCAAAGGCTATGCCCGATTCATCAATCCCAACACACTTTCCATCGAAGGCGCCGATGGCCCCGCCACCGTCACAGCCCGCTCCTTTGTGCTGGCCACCGGCTCTTCCCCACGCATCCCACCCGAAGTGCAAAGCGTCTCCGATCGCCTCCTCGTCAGCGACGACATCTTCGAACTCACGCACATCCCAGACTCGATCGCCATCCTCGGCCCCGGAATCATCGGACTCGAACTCGGCCAGGCCCTGCAACGCCTCGGATCGGAAATCACCTTCTTCTCGCCATTTGCCCGGATCGGCATGCACACAGATCCCGAAATCCAGTACAGCACACGCGAGTACTTCGGCCAATCCATGACCTTTCATCTCAATTGTCTGGATTTTACCCCCGCTCCCGCCGGCAACAATCACGTCGAAATACGCTGGCGCGATGCCGACGGCAATGCCCACCAACAAACCTTCGAAAAACTCCTCGTCACCACCGGCCGTACCCCCAACGTCCAGAACCTGGGCCTGGAAACCACCGGTCTCAAGCTCGACAAAAATGGCGTACCCGTCTACGACCGCACCACCATGCAATGCGGCGACTCTCCGATCTTCATCGCCGGCGACGCAACCTCCCGATACCCGCTCCTGCACGAAGCCGCCGACGAAGGCACCATCGCCGGCACCAACGCCGCAGTCTTTCCCAACGTCCAACCTCAGAGCCGCAACACCTCCCTGGCCATCGCCTTCACCGATCCGCAACTCGCCATCGTCGGTACACGCTTTGCAGACCTCGAACCCGGAACCTTCGCAATCGGCGAAGTTTCCTACGAAAACCAGGGCCGCGCCACCATGCTCGCCCAGAACCACGGCCTCGTCCGCATTTACGGCTGCACCCGGACACGCCGCCTGCTCGGCGCAGAAATGTTCGGCCCCGGCGTCGAACACACTTCCCACTTGCTCGCCTGGGCCCACCAGGCGCAGCACACCGTCGATGAACTTCTACAACGCCCCTACTATCATCCCGTTCTCGAAGAAGGCATCCGCACCGCCCTGCGCCGCCTGAGCAAAAACCTCGGCTAATCTGCCGGCCCCAAAAACACCAAAACCCTGCAAGCTTTCAACTTGCAGGGTTCACAATCGTTCCGGTGAAACCAGCGCTCAGGCGTGGATCACCAAACTCAGAAAAGCTTCTTAGGCACCGCCGCTTCCAATCCCTCCGGAAGCGTCGGCCCGCCCAGCCCGCTCAAGGCAAGCAACGGAATGATGCGACGCAAATCCATAATCGTGCCGATCTTGAGCAGCTCTTCCGGCGAGATCCAGCGCGAATCGATGCACTCACGGGCACGCAGATTCAGCTGCGAACGATTCCGATTCAGTGTGCACAGAAAATAATGCGCCGTATCAAAAATCGCCAGCGGGCGAACAATCGTCACGCGCAAACCGGTTTCTTCAAACGCCTCACGCACGCAAGCAACTTCTGGCCACTCGTTTTTCCAGATCGTTCCACCAGGCGGACACCACTGACCTCCCCGCCCGACCATAAAGGCCCGCCGGATAAACAAGATTTCCCCTTCATCCTCAATGAGGGCCCAGGCCGAACTCATGAAATACCTCGTTCAACATTTTAGCGTGTATTGCCACAGTTTTAAGCTAAACAGAGTGTAGCCAACGTTTATAACGTTGAATAGATCATACACACTGTGTTCACCTAGCATAGAACGGCATTTTCCCCGGATTGATTCCGTCCCCCGCCGATCGACTGCATCCCAGCTTTGTACGAGACCAAGAAAATGGACAAACCCGTCGAAATCCTCAAAGGCACCCTCAAACGCATTCGCTTCGCAAGCGAAAACGGAGAATTTGCCGTCTGCGAGCTCGACGTCCCTGAAAGTATTGTCCCCGTCACCATCGTCGGCAATATCCTCGCCACCCAGCCCGGCGAGATGGTGGAAGTCGTCGGCCGCTGGCAGGACAACCCCAGATTTGGCCGCCAGTTCACCATCGAACGCATCCAGACCGTACTCCCGACCACGCGCGAAGGCATCGAAAAATACCTGAGCAGCGGACTCATCGAAGGCATCGGCCCGGTCCTGGCCGGCCGCATCGTCGCCCATTTCGGCCAGGACGCCCTCGACATCATCGACGCCGAACCTGACCGCATCAAAGAAGTCGCCGGCATCGGCAAAGTCCGCGCCGAACGCATCATCGGCGCATGGCAAGAAAGCCGCCTGACCCGAAACATCATGGTCTTTCTGCGCTCGCACAACATCTCCGATACCCTGGCGAGCAAAATCTTCAAGCAGTACGGGCCCCAGGCGGTCGATACGATCCTGCAAAATCCCTACCGCCTGGCCGAAGACATTCACGGAATCGGCTTTCGCACCGCCGACGCCATCGCCCAGAAAGCCGGCATGAGCACACGCGCCATGGAACGCCTGCGCGCCGGAATTTTGCACTGCCTGGCCAACGCACATTCCGACGGCCACATGTATTTACCCCTGCCTGTTTTGCTCGAGCAGGCTTCAGCACTCCTCAACGTTTCCAGCGAACTACTCGCCGAAGCCGTCGAATCGCTCCGTTTTGAGCGCCGCATCGTCGTCGAACCGCTCGGCGATTCCACATCCGAAAACAACGCCCCGGCCGTGTTCCGCGCCGCCGCCTATCATGTCGAAGTCGACACCGCCCGCCACATGCGCCGCCTGATCGACGCCCCCACCCTGCTCACTTTCGGCGACGTCGCCGAAACCCTCGCCCCCATCGCAGCCGCCATGGGCTTCCAGCTCGCCCCGGCCCAGCACGATGCGATTGTTTCGACCTTCCAACACAAAGTCTCCGTCATCACCGGCGGCCCCGGCACCGGCAAAACCACCATCATCCGCGCCGTCTGCCGTCTGGCCGAAAAACTCGGCTTCCGCATCGCCCTGGCCGCCCCCACCGGCCGCGCCTCCAGACGCCTCGGCGAAGCCGCCGAACTCGAAGCCCAGACCGTGCACCGCCTGCTCGAATACAGCTTCAAAGCCGGCGGCTTCCAGTTCAACGAAGGCAATCCCCTCGACGTTGACCTTTTGATCGTCGACGAAGCCTCCATGCTCGACACCTACTTATTAAGCGCCATCGTCCGCGCCCTGCCCGACCCGGCAAGCCTGCTGCTCGTCGGCGACATCGACCAGCTCCCCAGCGTCGGCCCCGGAAACGTGCTCGGCGACATCATCGACAGCCAGCAAGTCGGCGTCGTCCGCCTGACCGAAATCTTTCGCCAGGCCGAACAATCCGCCATCGTCGTCAACGCCCACCGCATCAACCGCGGCCAGATGCCCGTCGTCCCCACGCGCGCCCCCGGCGAACTCGTCGATTTCTACACCATCAACGCCGACAATCCCCTGCAAGCCCAGGAACGCATCATCGAACTCGTCACCTCCCGCATCCCCAACGCCTTCCAGTTCGATGCGCTCAACGACATCCAGATCTTATCGCCCATGCACAAAGGCGACGTCGGTTGCGCCATGCTCAACACCGTCCTGCAGGCCCAGTTTCACCCCGGCGCTGACCAGCTCGAACGCGGCCAGCACCTCTGGAAAGTCGGCGACAAAGTCATGCAAACCCGCAACAACTACGAACAAGACGTCTTCAACGGCGACATCGGCCGCATTATCGCCATCCACCACGACGAAAAAAACGTCCTCGTCCGCTTCGACGACCGCACCGTCACCTACCCATTCACCGACCTCGACGAACTTACCCTGGCCTACGCCATCACCGTCCACAAAAGCCAGGGCAGCGAATACCCCGTCGTCATCATCCCCATGGTCACCCAACACTTCATTCTCTTACAACGAAATCTCCTCTATACTGCCCTCACCCGCGCCCGAAAATTGGCCATCATCGTCGGCACCGAAGAAGCCGTCAGCATCGCCATCAAAAACAACCGCGCCCTGAGCCGCTACACACGCCTGTCCGAACGCCTGCGCGAAAACGCTAGCCCAACCCCCCCGTAAAACCAACTTTTCAGGAGATTCCGTGCCAGAACGCCCCGACCACCTCAATGATCTCGATGATCTCGACGCCACCACCTTCTGTCACTGGTGGCAACGCCCCTGGGGCATCGCACTCATCGCACTCGGCGGCCTGGCAACCTTCATCCTCACCTGCTGCCTGTCCCCCGTCTCCTGGATCAAAGGCGAAACCGACATCTTCGGACACTACACCTTCATCAAAGAACGCCAGCAAGCCGCCGAAGCCCAGGAGGGCATGGAACTCGTCCACACCCGGCTATTACCCGACTGGCTCATCGAACTCGCCAACACCCCGCCCGGTGAGCGTGCCCACGTCGAAACCTTCGCTCCCCTGCGCGCCGCCGTCGAACACGACGAACTCCTCGCCGGCATCCTCGACAAAATCCACGCCATCGTAATCTCGGAAGACCTCTCCCTAAAAAGCGGCGACCTCCTGCAACTGGGCTGGGCTTGGAACCAACGACTCGTCGAACTCGATGAACCCTTCTACATCCAGGGCAACATCGTCTCCACCAGCCAGGGCACCACCTGGCTCGCCGAATCCTACCGAATCCTCGCCAATTCCACCGTCACAGCCGCCGAAATCCCCGTCGAAATCCTCATCGCAGAACGCATCGACTCCACCAACGTCTACGAAACCTACTCCGGCCTGGCATCCGCCGGCGCAACCGAGGCCATCGTCATCGTCGATCGCGCCTTCGACCGCGTCGTCAAAGAACTCTGGCCCCTGCTCGACGGCCAGAAACCAGCCACCACCAACCACATCGAAGAAACCGTCGAAGCCGTCATGCTCGACGCCATCCTCGCCGAATTCCAACAGTATCTGCGCCCCGAACACATCGAACGCCTGATCGCAACCGCCCCGCTACGCCGCCAACTGGCCCAGACCATCGCAGAAATCAACGGCCGCCGAAGCTGCGGCAGCACCACACGCCTCCAACCCGCCTCATGGAACGGCTACAATCCCCTTACCCTGGACCGCCTCAACGCCTGGGCACGCCACGACCGCCTCGAAAGCTGCCCGCGCGCCACCTACAAAGAAGCCGACCTCATCCGCGACATCTCCCGCACCCTGCAACGCGACAAAGTCCTCAAAGAAGCCCTCGAAGCACTCCTCGCCCTGCTCACACGCTCCACCGCCATCCACGAAGCGCGCCACATCGCCGACGATCAACTCACCAACGGCCTCGAAGTTCCCCTGGACTGCACCCTCTGCCCCGACTCCATGAGCACCTCCGCCCGCGCCGAACTCTCCGCCTACCTCGCCAGTTTCGCCTGGGGCGACACCCCCCACACGAGCTTTTTCCTGGCCTGCATGGCCAACGTCAGCGGCGCAAGCCGCCCCCACCGCCTGGCTCTCGGCTTCGCCCTGCGCCATCTCGAAACCCTTTGCGACGCACCGCCACCCGCCGATCTCACCGCCCGCGCCCGCGCCCTCGAACAAACCCTCTTCAACCGCAGCCAACCCGTCACCCTCCCCACCGATTACCCGACCCGTGTTTCTATCCAGTATCACTGATAGCGCCGCCACAATGCTGCACCGAGAGGAGAAAGACACCCGGGTGCGAGCCAACCAGGTAAACATCTTCAAAACTACACAAAACGCGCGCCAGCCCCCTGGTCGCGTCACACATTGCCAGAAAACGACTTCGCAAACCCCTGGCCTATTCGTTGAAACCGGCCACCCGGGGTTTGCAAAGCCCTCCAAAGTAGTTGAGTGACCCCAAAAAGACGCGCGCGCCGCTTTTTGAGACCATCGATACCCTCCACCGGAGTTCGGCGCGCGTTTTCGGCGCACTCACAGTGATTTCCCCTCATCGATCCACCCAATTTTGCAAGTTTTATAAATTTCCAGGCAACTTTTTGGGAGATTTTACGAAAACAGATCCAGCAAGTCGGAAGCCCTTCCCTCATCAGTTCCCGGGAAGAGC
>JBEBUW010000125.1:0-12515 GCA_040393065.1 Lujinxingia vulgaris
TGCTGGATCTGTTTTCGGAGATTTTTGGAAAAAGTTGCCTGGTATTTTTTAAATCATGGATTTAGCTATCGCCGGGGTATTCGGCGAGTGAGATGCGGGTCTGGAGTTCGGGGTCGGGGATGTGCCAGCAGCCGCCGCGGCAGGTGGTTGCGGTGGGGGTGTGGTCTTGGGGCGGGGTGTCGAAGAGGGTCCAGCTTGCGCGGTAGTTTTTGATGGTGGAGCCGGTGAGTTTGCGCAGGCGTGCGAATTCGTCGGGGCGGATGCGGTCGTTGAAGCCGGGGTGCCATTCGAGGTGGAAGATATCGTTGAAGCTTTCGCCCCAGACGAGTCCGAGGCCGCGGGCGATTTCGCCGACGATGTACCATTGCTCGCGTTCGGCTTTGAAGTGTTTGTTGGCGACGTTCATGTCGGCGTGGTGGGCGAGGTTGAAGTCCAGGCCCATGCCGAAGGCGTGCCAGCTTGCGAGTCGGCGGGAGTTTCTGGGGGGCTTGCTCCAGGGGCGGTGGCCGGAGATGAATTTGATCTGGATGCCTTTTTCGAGGGCTAGAAAGTAGAGATAGCGGCCGCGTCTGGCGAGTTCGGGGTGGATGGTCTGGAGGTGCCGGCCGCCGGGGATCTGCTCGTCGCCGTGGAGGACGATGACGTGATCGAGAAGGGTGGAGGGAGGGTCGGGGCAGGTGGCCTGGTCGTCGAGGTGTTCCAGGGTGAGGTGGTGTTGGGAGGCGTCGCTGGGGCGGGTGCGGCGGACGAAGTTTTCGGCCTCGCAGCGGGGGACGCCGAGGGCGACGAGTTCGATGTCGCGGCCGATGCGTTGCAGGTTTTGTAGGGATTCGAGGCTGGTGATTCGGGGAAGGTTGACGAGGTAGAGGTCGTGGCCGATTTCGGTCAGGGCTTCGAGGCCGGAGAGATCAGAGAGGTGCGGGCTGTTGACGATCTGGAGGGAGCCGGTGATTTTTTTGAGTTCGGGCAGGTGGCTCAGGTGTGCGTGGGGCCAGTTCTGGATGATCAGATTGCCGGTGATTTTTGTGCACTGCGTGAGGTCGAGTGCGTCGTCGAGGACGACGTCGCCGGTGCAGCGTGCGGATTGTTTGGGTGTTTCTGAGGTTTCAAGTGTGGAGTGCCGGGGGGCAGCGGTAGGTGCAAGTGCGCGCTCGGGTGGCGCGGGCGCGATCCGGGTTGGAGTCGCGCAGGCGGTGGTTCCGAGGGCGATAAGGAGTGTGAGGAGAGGTAGGTGTTTCACCGGAGCTGCCAGTTGCCGAGTCCGGAGGTTGCGTAGCGGGCGCGGATGCAGCCTGCGAAATTGCCGGAGCTCTGGTCGTTGAAGGTGAGGAGGTTCTGGCCGAGTTCGACGTCCCAGGAGAGGCTGATTTGCGCGTTCTGGGCGCGTGTGATGGTGACGGTTCCGGAAGCAGCGTTGAAGGCTGCGGCGTCGTCGTTGAGGAGCTGGCCGTCGTTGTTGGTGTCGAGACCTATCTGGACGCAGATGGTGTCGTTCTGGATGCTGCAGTCGTAGGTGGAGAGGTCGGTGCGGGTTTGTTCGGAGCCGGCGATGACTTTGGTGGCGTCGACGACGGTCAATACTTTGGGTTCGGAGAGTGAGGCGTTGGCCATGGCGTCGAGAAGTTCGCTTTTGATTTTGGCGTCGAAGATGCGCATGAGCAGGGGAACTTTGTCGCCTTGTTCTTTGCGCTCGATTTCGCCGAGCTTTAAGAGGACTTGCTGGGCGATGATGGTGGAGCCTTCGATGGAGTCGCGCTCGAGGTTGAGTTTGATTTCGCCGACGGAGCCACGAGCGTAGGCGTTGACTTTTTCGTCTTCGCAGTAGGTCTGGGGGTTGGGTTCTTCGTCGGAGTCACCGCATCCGAGGGTGAAGAGGGCGACGGCGAGGCATGTGGCGGAAAGGCGGAGGAAGTGATGGGTTGGCATAGGGAGGCTCACGGGTTTTCAGGGATTAGAGTGGAGACGAGTCTTCAGGAAGCGGAGTTGTCGAGGCGTTGGTTGTCGATGAGGCGTGTGGAACCTACGAATACAGCGAGCGCGAGCTGGGCCGGGGTTTGTGGGGTGATGGGTTGGTCCGGCGCGTAGGCGATGAGTGTGTCGGGGTGCACGCATTCGATGTAGTCGAGGCGCAGCGCGGGATCGGCCAGAAGGAAGGAGCGGGTATGGTCGAGGAGTTCGCCGAAGGTTCGCGAGGCGGTGTTTTGTGCTGCGCTGTAGAGCTCGGTGGCCTGGTCGAGGGCTTTGTGTAGGCGAAGGGCGGACTTTCGGTCGTCAGCGGTCAAAAAGCGGTTGCGGCTGGACATGGCCAGGCCGTCGGGTTCGCGCATGATGGGGCAGCCGACAATGTTGATGTCGAGATTCAGGTCGGCGACCAGGCGGCGGATGACGGCGAGTTGTTGGAAGTCTTTTTCGCCGAAGAAGGCGGCGTCGGGCTGGGTGATGTTGAAGAGTTTGGTGACGACGGTGGCGACGCCATCGAAGTGGCCGGGGCGCGCGGCGCCGCAGAGGTTTTCGGTGAGTCGGCTGACGATGATGTTGGTTGCAAATCCCTGCGGATACATCATGAGGGTGGTGGGCATGAAGAGTAGTTCGCAGCCTTCTTGTTGGCAGAGGTGTTGGTCGCCTTCGGGATCGCGGGGGTAGCGGTCGAGGTCTTCGTTGGGCCCGAATTGTGTGGGGTTGACGAAGATGCTGACGATCAGGTGATCGTAGGATTTGCGTGCGGCGCGCATCAGGGAAAGGTGGCCTTCGTGGAGGTAACCCATGGTGGGGACGAAGGCGACGGTTCCGGGGAGTTGTCGGCGGGCGGTGCGGAGCGCGTCGATGGAGTCGAAAACTTGCATGGTCTGGACTGCTTTGGGGTTGGGCGGTTTGTTGGGTGGTTAAAAGGAATGGCTGTCGGTGGGGAAGGTGCGGTTTTGGACTTCTTCGCGGTACTGGGAGAGGGCGTCGACGACGGTGGATTCCAGGCTTGCGAAGTGTTTGACGAATTTGGGTTTGAAGTCGGAATTGAGGCCGAGCATGTCGTAGATGACCAGGACCTGGCCGCTGGTATGGGGGCCGGCGCCGATGCCGATGGTGGGGATATCGAGGGATTCGGTGACGGTTTTGGCGAGTTCGGCGGGGACCATTTCGAGGACGATCATGTAGGCGCCGGCATCCTGGAGGGCGCGTGCGTCATCGAGGAGTTTGGTGGCGGCTTCGTCGCCGCGGCCCTGGACGCGGTAGCCGCCGAAAGCGTGCACGGATTGGGGCGTGAGGCCGAGGTGGCCGCAGACGGGGATGCCGGCCTGGGTCATGCGTCGGATCATGGGAGCGTATTCGGCGCCGCCTTCGATTTTGACGGATTGCGCGTTGCCTTCTTTGAGGAGGCGGCCGGCGTTGCGGATGCCTTCATCGTCATTGGCCTGGTAGCTCATGAAGGGCATGTCGGCAACGATGTGTGCGCGGGGGTTTCCGCGAAAGACGGCGCGGGAGTGGTAGATGATGTCTTCGAGGGTGACGGGAATGGTGGTGTCGTGGCCCTGGATGACGTTGCCCAGGCTGTCGCCGACCAGGAGCATGTCGATGTCAGCTTTGGCAGTGAGTCGTGCAAAGGTGTAGTCGTAGGCCGTGACCATGGTGATGGGGGTGCCGGCGCGGTAGGTGTCGAGGAGGTTTCGGGTGGTGATGCGTTTGACTGCCATGTACTGCTCTCCAGTTGCTGCTTTCAATAGGGCATGCGGGAAATACAACCAGTTTCGGGCGGCATCGTATTCTGAGGTGGGGTGCTTGGCAAATAGCAATCGCCGGACTGGTTTTGGGTGGGCGTGGCCCGGGGATTAGCGGGCCAGGGCCAGACGTGCGCGGAGGGTGAGCGTAGGCGTGTAGCCAATGATGGTGTTGCGGATTTCGCCGTCGGAGGAAAGGACGTACATGGTGGGGAAGGAATTGACGTTGAAGAGTTGGGCAGTGGCGCGGCCGCCGGTGAGTGTGGGGTAGTCGA
Source organism: Lujinxingia vulgaris (assembly GCA_040393065.1). Lineage (GTDB taxonomy): Bacteria > Myxococcota_A > Bradymonadia > Bradymonadales > Bradymonadaceae > JACCWM01. The sequence continues at coordinate 3,986 of JBEBUW010000125.1, forward strand.
TGTTGTGTTCTTGCATGTATCTGGCGAGTTCTTCGTCGGTGCCGTAGTCGAGGGCGATGCCGTAGATGTTGTATTTGTCGCCGTGTTTTTTGTGGAGTGCGGCGATGTTTGGAGATTGTACTTTGCAGACGCCGCACCAGGGGGCCCAGAAGTAAAGAAGCGTGGGTTTTCCGGTGAGGTCGGCCTGTGTGTAGATGTTGTTGTCGAGGTCGTGGACGGTGAATTCCGGGGCCATTTCGCCAGAGGGGAGCAGGTTACGGGTCTGGTAGGCGGTGATGCCGGCGAAGAGGACGAGGAAGAGGAGGATGTCCATGCCCCAGCGGACGGCGCGGCGCTGGCGGAGGGTTTGCCAGCGAGTTTTGAAGGTTTGCGGGGTGTTTTCGGCCGGGGGAACTTCGGGTTCTTGCGTGGACTTGCTGGACATGAACGGATCTAGGAGTTGAGGGATTGGTTAGTGGAGAAGGTCGGGGTGGCGCGGGTTTTTGGCAAAGGCGCAAGCCTGTGCGTTGCCGGCTTTACAGGCAGATTTAAAAATCTGAGCGGCGCGTTTTTTATCAGCAGGAACGCCCTCGCCCTGGAAGTAGGCGACGCCCAGAATCAGGCAGGCGTTCGGGATGTCGGCCTGGCAGGCCTGGTCGACGAGTTGGGTGGCGCGCACAGAGTCCGGGTCAACGCCGCTGCCTTCATAATAGGCGGTGGCCAGATTCAAGCAAGCTGGTTGGAAGTTGGCCTGGCAGGTTTTTTCAAAGAGTCGGAAAGCGCGCATGTCGTTGTGGTGTGCGCTGTCTTTGATGGAAAAGATGAGGCCGAGGTCGTTGCAGGCTCCGGGAAGGTCGGCGTTGCAGGCCTGTTCGATGAGTTGGATGGCGCGCGGCTGATCGGGGACGACGCCACTGCCTTGAAAGTAAGCGAGGCCGAGATGGTGGCAGGCCTGTGCGTAATTCTGGGCGCAGGATTTTTCGTAGAGTTGTGCGGCACGGGCCTGGTCGTGGGGCAGGAGCTGGCCGTGGGCGTGCATATCGGCGAGGAAAAAGCAGGCTTCGGGGATGTCGGCCTGGCAGGCTTGCTCAAAGAGTTGGATGGCGCGGCGGGTGTCGGGGGCGATGCCTTCGCCGCTCAGGAACGCGAGTCCGAGCTGGAAGCAGGCGGATGGAACATGGTTGAGGCAGGCTTTTTCAAAGAGTTGAACGGCGCGGGGGATGTCGGGTTCAACGGCCATGCCGCTGTAGTAGGCATTGGCGAGTTGGCCGCAGGCGGTGAAAACATCGGCGTTGCAGGCTTTTTCGAAGAGTTGGACGGCACGTAGCTCGTCTTTGGGAAGGCCCTGGCCGTGTGCGTAGGCGCTGCCGAGAACCAGGCATGCCTGGGGGAGATCTCCGGTGCAGGCTTTGTCGAAGTAGGGGATGGCGGTGTGGATGTTCGGGGTGATGTTTTCGTCTTCGCGGCCTTCGAGGTGGGCGATGCCGAGGTGAAAGCAGGCCGACATGTCATCTTGATTGCATTGGATTTGCAGGGTTTCGGAGAGGGAGGGAGCGTCAGGAACTGTGCTGGAAGAAGTATCGGGCGTGGATGCGCAGCCGTTCAGGAGTTGGCTGGCGACGATCATGCTGAAAAGAAAAGTGGTGGTGAGAAAGGTTGGCAGGGAGAAATAAGGTGTAGGTTTCATGGTTGTCTCGGCGCAAGGAGCCGAAGACTGCTGGCTCGTGGGTTGAGAGGAACGTTTTGCAAAGGTGTTGGATACGGAATCATAGCGAAGTCCGCGGTTTTGTAAAATCGGGATGAAAATTGGTTAATTTTGGGGACTGGGGATGGAAATGCCTGAAAGGTGCTTACGGTTGCGGTTACTCAACGAGGAGGCTGTGGCGCTACGGGGTTTTGCAGCGCATGTCGTCTGGTCGTCGGTTGTTCATTGAGTGTGTGGCTTAAAAAAATGATGTGAACTCTGCCGATTATGGGGCTGCGAATGTTTTCTTATCATCGGATTCTTTTGAAGATTATGTGTTGGAGCGGGCTGGTCTGGGGAAGTCTGGTGCTGGGTGCTTGCCAGAAAAAGGCGCCGGAGCGAGTCGTTGGTGAAGCGCGCAGCGAGGTGGAGGCGCCGCGGGCGGAGTCGGCTGAACAGAGATTGAATCAGGGCGGCGGCCCGCCGGTTGCGGACGATGTGTTGGCGCGCGGCGAGTATCTGGTGAACACGGTAATGGCGTGCGGTGACTGTCATACGCCACGGGATGTGCACGGGGAGTTTAGAAAAGATATGTTGCTGGCGGGGACGCCGAATTTTGCAGATCTGGTGCCGGGAGATCCGGAGCGTGGTGCGATCTCGGCGCCAAATTTAACGCCGTCGGTGGAGCACGGGCTGGGAAGATGGACGGCGGAGCAAATGAAGGAGGCGATTGTCAGGGGCGTGGCGGCAAATGGAGAGCCATTGTATCCGGTGATGCCGTACTGGCTGTATCATAATTTGTCGGATGAGGATGCGGACGCGATTGTGGCGTATTTGCGGTCGATTCCGGCGGTTGACAATGAATTGCCGCCGAATCAGCCGATGGCGACGAAGCTGCGCACGCCCGCGCCGGGGCTTGGACTGGATCAGTTTCCGCAACTTGTGCTGCAGCCGGGAGATACCATGTATGAAGAGGCCAGGCGCGGGCAGTATCTGGTTGCAATTGCAGCGTGTGCGGATTGTCATACGCAGGAAACAGAGAGTCCGATTCCGATTGAGCTGAATAAGATTCTGGCAGGTGGACGTACGTTTTCCGCGGCAGGCCTGGGGCTGATGTCTCCGCCGTTTCCGATGACGATTTATTCGACGAATTTGACGCCGGATAAGAACGGTTTGCAGGGCTGGACGGCCGAAGATGTGCGGGTGGCGCTCAAGGATGGGCTGGATCGGGAGGGGCGTGGGATTTGTCCGCCGATGCCTTCCGGGCCGCATGGATCGTATGCGGGTTTGCATGATCAGGATGCGCTGGCAATCGGGCATTATTTGTTGAATATTCCGCCGACCGATAACGGTGTGATCGAGTCGTGTGCGGGGCCGGCGCCCGAGTGAGAAATTCCAAGGAATGTTCTTAAAACCAGGGCATCGTATGTGGAATCCGAGCCAAGAAAGAGTTTCGGGCAACGTCGTAGAGAGGTTGCCCGAAGTAATAAAATTGGATTCAGGAGCTTCAGTTGTGTTTTCGGTTGATGCGTTCCGCGACAACCACGGCATCAACAATCGACCAGATATGAACAACCCAGCCAAGCAGGACAAACCAGAGCAGGAAGCACAGGACCATCATGATGATGCCTTTGCTGACTTCGCCATTGTAGATCTGGCCGGTGCCGCAGAGGATCAGACTGAGCAAAAGTGCCATCCCGGGCTGATGCTCGGGTTGTTCGATGTGGTTTTCGATGAGGAAATCGTTGTTAGGAATCGTGGCGAGTGCCGAGGTCGAGCCGGCGAATCCAAAGCGGTAGTCATCGCGAGTATTGGTAACGTGCTCGTATCCGGTGCAGGAGACGACGATTGGACGCGATTCGGGCAGGGGCTGAGGTTCGCATCGAGTGGCAACGTTGAGGACGATGGGGCTTGCACCGCAGCGATCCAGACTTGCATCAGGTGCGGCGTAGCGACTGGTCACGCCAAAGAAAAGGTTTTCGCGGACGTTGGCGTGGGTTTGAACCTGGGGATGCGTGTAGCGTTGGCTGGCCGCCGGGGAAGTATGCCAGCTGGAATCTCGGGAGATGGGAGCATGGGCGTGGTCGCCGTCTTGTCCGTAGCTGGCAGTGTAGCGCTGGTCGGGGCGATCTGGAGTCCGGTGCTGGACAGAGGGACTGTGGTAGCTGTTTTGTGGGGAAGGTGGCGACAGGAGATGCGGGGATATAACTTGAGGGGTATAGGCCGGGAGGTCGTCGGGCGCAGAATTCGGGTGAACAAAGGCAATCCGCGGCTCATTGGCTTGATGGTCATGGGGGCGCGTGGGGGCGGGCAGCGCGGGAGGCTGATGTTCGGCAAGGCGCGGGATATGGGGCGCAGAAGCAGGCTGGGTGGCGGCAGGATTTGTGGGGGGAGCTAACAGAAGGTCAGGCTGCAATCCTGGCTGAATTCTCTCAAACGTCTCTTTAGAAAACACTCGATGATGCTCGCCGTGATGAGGCACGCGATAAAAGAGGTTTCCCTCGGAGTCGCTGTCCAACTCGAGGACACCTTCTTCGAGTAAGAGGTTGAGGAGTCGATTGGCTTCGCGGCTGGGAATTCCCAGATAGTAGGCAACCGATGCGGTGGTGATCCTCGCTTCGGTTTCGAAGGCCAATTTTAGAATTGCTTGTTCAAATCGTTGAACTTCCATATGGCGCCACCCTTTTTCCGTTGCCACTTCACCCGGCGAACGTGCAGCTCACTCGATCGCCTTCGGCGTGCATGCGTCCAGAAATAGATAACAATGGTTGCGGCGGAGATTGTTCCCAGGCAAGGCCGGCCGACACTGCCGCACAGATCATGCCGGAGCGGGCTTGGACGCCGAAAATATGATGCCGCAACAGCGAAACTATCATGAACTATTTTAGAAGAAGCTCTCCATGTAACATGCTATCACAACTGCGGTTCGAGCACGACCACCTGTTGTTCAAAGCTAAGCAGGTCAGGATCGATTGCAATCATGAAGTCCGGGTGCATCCGGTAAGAAAAGCCCTGAGCCAGGAAGATTTCAAGGGGTAAAAGTGGGAGCATACAGCGTGTGTTGCGGTAGTGAATAGGCAGGATCAGGCGTGCGCCGGTGCGCAGGCACCACTCGCGGGCCTGGGCAGCGCCGATGGTAAAAAATCCGCCGACCGGGACCAATAAAACATCGACCGGGCCGATTGCATCCAGCAGTGCGGCGGTGGGGGTGTGGCCAATATCGGAGAGATGCACGATGTTGAGGTTATCGACGGTAATGCGGATGATATCGATGGATCCGCCGCGGCGTCGGCCGCCGTATTCGTCGTGAGCTGCCTGAATCCGCGTGATGTGAAAGGGGCCAGCCTGTCCGTCGGTTATGAGAGGTGGGTGCGGTGTGGGGAGATCTTCAATGGCGCAGTGATCGGCATGATCGTGTGAGCAGACGACAAAGTTGGCACGGAAGGGAATGGGGCTGTGCGCCATTTTGCCGCCGAAGCCGCCGGGATTATAAGGATCGATGAGCAGGGTGGTGCGATCGGAAGCGGTCAGCAACAGACACGCGTGGCCTAGAAAGCAGATTTGCATGTTAGCTGGCGGCAGGTGGCATCAGGTGGATGAACCAGGCGGCCAGGGCGGCGCGATCTAGAGCCGGAAGGGAGGTCAATTCCGTGGCAAGGACGGCGGGCGGCGAAAGGTGAGAAGCCCGGGTGGTGTAGGTCGTGCCATCTTTGTGGCGCGCGGTAATTTGCAGGCTTTCCTGATTGGCGGTCCAGAGGGTGGGGCTGTTGTAGTCGGCGCGTAGCGTCCAGCGTTCGTTGTGAGCGATTGCGGCGGGTTGCGTGGAAGGCTCGGCGTTCGGGTCTTCTGATTTGGAGGGAGTTGGTAAGAGTTCGCGCTCAAAAAGTCCAAGTAGTTTCGCGTCCGGGGCAAAAACCGCCCAGCCGGACTCGATTTTCTCGATGCGCAGATGGCCGGGGAGCTCAAAGACTTCCTTATTCGCGTGAACGGCTTGAAAGGTCGCGGTTTTGTCGCGTCCGATGGTTTCGATATGCAGGGCGGGCTGTTCGGGGGATGGCGCGTCTTGCTGCTCGGGTATGGCAGTCGAAGGCGTCGAGGAGGACCAGCGGACAAATCCTGTGGCGCGAAGGTCTTGGTCGTAGATTTTCCAGGAGTCGCGGCGCGCTCGGATTTTGAGAACAGGCTGGTTGTTGTGATCGGTGATGACGATACGCTTTCCGGTAGCGCCGTTGGTGTACAGCTCGGAGCGTTGTTTGGGGTTGAAATCGCGATTTTGCGCGCAACCACCAAGAAGCGTTGCCAGCAGGATTGTCAGGATGAGGAAGCGAAACATCATGGAACCCCGGGTCGTGGCGGAGGCGAGGAGGATCGTGTCCTCAGGTGATAGAAATGCCGTGGTTTTTGCAGAATTGGTCGAGCAGGCCGTTAACAAAGGCCGGCGTGGTTTTATCGCCGTAGGTTTTGGCGAGTTCGACGCAAGCGTTGATGGTAACAAGCGGCGGGTTTAAGCCGGAAAGCAATTCGCTTGTTCCCAGACGCAGTAGGTTGCGGTCGATTACGGCCATGCGCTCCAGGCGCCAGCGGGGGCTGAGCGCCTGGATTTCTGCGTTGAGACTATCCATTTGCGCATAAATGGAGGCCATGCGCTCGACAATTTGCGTCCATACCTTTTCTTTGTGGGGGGCAAACTCTTCGATCAAAAGGCGTGAGTTTGCCATCACAGGTTGGTAGGGGCGATTGGAAACGTCGGTTGCGTACAGCATCCACAGGGTGATGAGGCGTACGCACTTTTCTTGTTCAAGATCGCTGCTCACAGGGCTTCGAGCTCCGTGTACAGGTTTACCATTTCGATCGCAGCGAGTGCGGCCTCGGCGCCTTTGTTGCCGGCTTTGGAGCCGCTGCGCTCGATCGCTTGCTCGATCGTATCGCATGTAATTACACCAAAGGTCGCCGGGACGCCGGTCTCCATGCCAACGGTGGCGATGGTTTTGCTGGCTTCGGATGCAATGTAATCAAAGTGCGGGGTTGAGCCGCGGATCAGGACACCGAGACAGATTACGGCATCGACTTTGGTCGTTTTGACGATGCGCATCGCGGTCTGGCCCAGCTCGTAGCAGCCGGGGACATGGGCGACGAGTATGGAGCCTTTGTCGGCACCGTGGCGGACCAGGGTATCGATCGCACCGGCGACCAGCTGTTCGGAGAAGATGCTGTTCCAGCGGCTTGCAACGATTGCAAATCGCTTACCGCTTGCGTTGAAATTTCCCTCAATAATCTGGGGCATCGATTTCATCCTTCAATATGGAATCTATTTGGAATTCTTAGTGAATCAGGTTGCCGGCCTGTTTGAAAACCGGCGCAATATCCGGTGGGAAACCGAATATTGCGCGCACTATGTAGTCGAGGCTTGCGGACTTGGCAACCGTGCAGGTTCTTTTTTGGAATCGTTGAATTCTGGTGAATTATTCGGCGAGCGGGAGTTGCTCGATGATTTCAAGGCCGTAGGCTTCCGCTCCCACGAGGTTTTTGGGGGTATTGGAGAGGACGAGAATTTTTCCGCAGCCTGCATTTTTCAGAATCTGCGCGCCGACGCCAAGCGAACGCAGGGTTTCCTGAGGCCGATTGATCTCGGCGATTTTTCGGGCTGTGGCTTCTGCTTCAGTTTCTTCGAGATCGGGATGATTCAGATGCTGGCGCACGAGATCGAGCGCGGTGGTTTCGGGTTTGTCGAGATAGACAATGACGCCGGTGCCAGCCTCGGAGATCATTCTCATGGCGCGCGAAAGACCGTGGGTACAGGAGTTTCCGGAGATCTTGGTGAAAGTATCGAAGGTTGAGCAGCGCGGCTGCACACGCACCAGCGTGGGCGTGTTTTCATCGGGCGTGCCGCAGATGAAGCACAGATGCTGGGCACCATCGGAAAGGCTTTTGATGACCTGGACTCGCCAGTTGCCCGGATATTCGGTGGGAAGCGGGGCGTCTTCGAGAACCTGGATCAGGGTTTCGTTCTGGAGGCGATAGTTGATGATATCGGCGACCGAGAGCAGGATCATGTCGTGGGTTTTTGCGAATTCGCGCAGATCGTCCAGGCGCGCCATGGTTCCGTCGGGATTCATGATTTCGCAAATCACACCGGCGGGGGTCAGGCCGGCCAGCCGGGCCAGGTCAACACTGCCTTCGGTCTGGCCAGTACGGACCAGAACGCCGCCATCGCGGGCGCGAAGTGGGAAGATGTGGCCGGGTTTTACGATATCAGCGGGACGGGTTTCTTTGGCGACAGCAACGCGGATGGTATGAGCGCGGTCGGCGGCGGAAATTCCGGTGCTGACGCCGTGTGCGGCTTCGATGCTGACGGTAAATGCAGTGCCAAAGGGACTGGTATTGCTGTTGACCATCATGGGAATTTGGAGCTCATCGATGCGTTGGCCGGTCATGGTCAGACAGATCAGGCCGCGGCCGTGGGTGGCCATGAAGTTGATCGCTTCGGGGGTGACGAGCTCGGCAGCCATGACGAGATCGCCTTCATTTTCGCGTTCTTCGGCATCGATCAGGATGACCATTTCGCCGCGAGCAATGGCTGCGATGGCTTTTTCAACGCGCTGGATGCTGTCGAGATTCATAATTGTACTCCTAATTTTGGCACCGGAATTCATTTTTTAGATGAAAAGTCAATGGTTTACGATTTTGTGGAACCAAAACCGGCATTTTGTAGCATATCGAGGGTGAGTCCGCCGGATTGCCCGGAAAGATGCGGGGAGACGAACTTCTGGACGTATTTTCCAAGCACGTCAGCTTCCAGATTCACGCGCTGACCGGGCTGGTAGCTCTCCAGCTTGGTCTTCTGCGCTGTAAACGGAATGATGGCAA
>JBEBUW010000126.1:0-12497 GCA_040393065.1 Lujinxingia vulgaris
CGGCCCTGTGTTTATGCGGAATTAGAGCGATTTTGCCCCCACGACTCTCCAGCACGTCTTCAGCTGGTTTTCATGCCCCGCTCGACCCGCTCAAAGCATGTTCAACGGATCCACATCGACCACAATCCGCACATTTTTATGCGCAGAATTCCCCGCGCTGAAATGCCCGGCATCACTCAGAAACAGACGGACAAACTGACGCAATAGCGGACGCGACGCGCTTTTCAAAGTCAACTGCCAGCGCGCACGATTGTTGATGCGCGCCATCGGAGCCATCGCCGGCCCGAGCATCGTGATCCCTTCCGCAAACTTCGGATTATGACGGATCTGCCGCTGTGCCGCAGCCGCATAATCTCGCGCCGCCTGGATGGTCGCCCCTTCACTGACCGCCTCAAATTTCAGCGCGATCATGTACGTAAACGGCGGGTAGTGCAGCTCTTTGCGCATACGCAGCTCATGCGCAGCAAACATCGCATAGTCATGACGCTGCGCGGCCATCAAACTGTAGTGGTCCGGCATCAACGTCTGAATAAAAACCACGCCCGGCAGCTCTCCCCGTCCGGCGCGCCCCGCCACCTGCGTCAACAGCTGAAAAGTCCGTTCGGCCGCACGAAAATCCGGGAAATTCAGACTCATTTCCGCCCCGACCACGCCCACCGTCGTCACGCCCGGAAAGTCATGACCCTTGGTGACCATCTGCGTGCCCACAAGCAAGTCAATTTCGTGCTCACGAAACTGCGCGATAATCTTCTGCAGATTTTTACCGCTGCTGGTATCGCGATCCAGACGTGCGATACGCGTCTGACCAAAAAGTTCCTGCAAATATCCTTCGAGCTTTTCGGTGCCCGTCCCCTTGCGGCCAAGCCCGGTATGCGCACACTCCGGGCAATACTCCGGCATGCGCAACGCATAATCGCAGTGATGGCAGCGCAGCGCCTCCTGACGGCGATGATACGTCAGCGATACATCACAGTTCGGACACTGAAACACATGCCCACAACTTTCACACAGCACACACGGCGAAAACCCTCGCCGATTCAAGAAAATAATCGCCTGCTGATTCCGCTCAAAAGTCTTACCAAGCGCAGCCGTAAGCTGCTCCGAAATCAGCGACGGCGGCAGCTTCGGAGCGTTTGGCGCCCGGTACCCGCCGCGCATATCGACGATGCTCACCCTGGGAAGCGGACGCGCCGCAACCCGATCCGGCATCGGCAAATACGTCAACCGCCCCGGCTCGCCGGCCGGTAGCTGCGATTTATGAAACGACTCCAGACTCGGCGTCGCGCTGCCGAGCACCACCTGCGCACGCTCCAGATTGCCACGCACCAGCGCCATGTCGCGCGCATGATACCGCGGCCCCTCTTCCTGCTTGAAACTCGCGTCGTGCTCCTCATCCACGACGATGATCCCGAGCCTGTCCAGCGGTGCAAAAATCGCCGAACGCGCACCGATCACAATTTCTACTTCATTGCGCTTGATGCGGCGCCACTGATCGAATTTCTCGGCCTGCGAAAGCCCCGAATGCAACACCGCGATGCGTTCGCCGAAATGCCCCCGAAACACGCCCACAAACTGCGGCGTCAGCGCGATTTCCGGCAACAAAACCAGCGCCGTTCGCCCGGCCTCAAGCGTTTCGCGAATCGCGCGCACATACACTTCCGTTTTGCCGCTGCCCGTCACACCATGCAGCACAAATCCTTCAAAACGGTTGCTGCGCCGCGCCTCAGCAATTTTTTCAAGCGCCTGCGCCTGCGCCGGAGTCGGTTCAAACAACTTCGGTGCAGTGGCCGGCGCATCGGCAAAAGGATCCCGATAAACTTCTTCGCTCCACGACGTGATCAGACCCCGCTCTTCCATCCCGCGCAGGCTTGCATGGGGCGATTTCATCGATGCCCGCAATGTGGTCAGCGTGACCGTTTTGTGCTCCTTCAAAAGCTGAAAAATAGCCTCCTGGGTAGCACCAAGCCGCTCGCCGATCGCAAGCGGGCGAGCGATTTTGTAGTATTTTTCAGTCCGCGCGCGAACCTTTGCCTTTTCTTCTTCGTAGAAAACATCAACCAGCCCGAGCGTTTCCAGCTCGCTCAACTGGACATACGTCAGCCCGCGCACCGCTTCTTTGATGGTTCGAATCGCAACCTGTCCCTGCCCGCGAAGCGCTTCCACCGCCTCGCCCAACAGCGCCGGCAATTCCTGCATCGGCCCGGATTCCTCCTCAGGCAACGCGCGCAAGCGATAATGCTTCATTCCCTCCACCCGCACCGCCGAGGGCACCGCCAGGCGCACCACCTCGCCAATGGGCGCAAAATAATAGTCCGCCACAAAATTCAGAAACTCGAGCCCTGTCGTAGAAAGCAACGGCTCCAGATCCACGATATCGATGAGATTTTTGATACTGGCAGGCTTGAGCGCCGGATCATGCGTCTCCTGAATACTCATGACCAGACCAGTCTTGGAGCGATTCCGAAACGGAACCTGTACAAGCTGACCGGGCTGCACGGCCGCCTGCCACGCAGGAGGCACCGCGTAGGTAAACGTCGTGAACAGGGGGATGTCGATAGCAACCTGAATGTACACGGATAATTTTGGGGGCTGAGGTGGCTTACATTTCGCGAAGGCCGATGCTACCGCGCTCGACCCGTCCGTTCGGGTTTTAACAGGCAGCACTCAGATTGGGTAGGGGCTGGATGTTGTGTTCTCTGACACAGGCCAGAAATTCAAAAATGCAAAAAAGCCGTCGGATGAGCAGGAGTAGGACTTCTGCACAGCAAGAAGGCCTACTCCTGCACTGGAATCGTCGGCCCTGTGCGCCAACCTGGCGTATTCTTGCGCCTGAATGAAGCCTTCCGCACAGCAAAAAGGCCGTTTCCCAGCCTGGAAGTGCCTGCACTGGAAGGCCACCTGGAGCTTTCTTGCGAAGGAAACCTGTTCCTGCCGGATCAGGAGTCGATTTCTCGCACAAATGACCGCTCAAAACAGGTTGAATTTAGGCCATCTGGCGCACTCCAGGCAGGGAGTAGGACTTCTGAGCGGCAAGAAGTCCTACTCCCTGTCAGATCCGCTCTAAAACCACGTAAACACTGGTCCGGCCCCCGTCTCAGAGACGGGAGCCGCCCCAGTGTTTGTGCGGGTTTGAGCCGTTTTTACGCCCGAATCAATCCGCCGGGGCAAAACCACGGCGCATGGTGTTTTCGGTGATCGCCCGCGGCTCCATAAAGTGCAGCAAATAATCCGGGCCGCCGGCTTTGGTGCCGGAACCACTCATTTTAAATCCACCAAAGGGATTGCGGTACACGAGCGCCCCGGTGATGCCACGGTTGATATACAGGTTGCCGACGTTGAATTTCTGCCGCGCAAGATCCAGGTTGGAGGGACTGCGCGAAAAAACACCGCCGGTCAGAGCAAAAGGCGTTGCGTTGGCAATCTCCAGCGCTTCCTCAAAAGTCCGGGCGCGCATCAGAGCCAGCACCGGCCCGAAAACTTCTTGCTGGGCAAGCTGCGCGTTGGGGGCGATGTCTTCAAAAATAGTCGGCGTGACGAAATAACCGCCGGATTGCGCAACCGCCGGGGGAATTTCAGCGCGCAGCAGCAGGCGGCCTTCTTGCTGCCCAAGATTAATAAAGTGCTCGATTTTGGCTTTCGCGTCGGCATCGACCACGGGCCCGATGCGCGTGGCCGGATCGTGCGGAGCGCCGATCATCATGCTGCGGGCGGCCTCGGTCAGGCGAGTTTTGAACTCGTCGTAGCAGGACTCGAGGACGATGACGCGGCTGCAGGCGGAGCATTTCTGGCCCTGGAAACCAAAAGCCGACTGAACCACGCCCTGCACGGCTTCGTCTAAGTCGGCATCGGCATCGACGATGATCGCGTTTTTGCCACCCATTTCGCAGACGACTTTTTTGATGTGATGCTGGCCGGCCGGCGTGTTGGCGGCGGAGCGCAAAATCTCCAGACCGACTTCCATGCTGCCGGTGAACGCGACGATGTGAACCTCGGGGCTATCGACCAGAAACTTGCCGACTTCGTGGCCGTGGCCGGGCAAAAAGTTAATAACACCTGCCGGCACTTTCGCAGTCTGGATGCATTCCATCAGCTTTGCGGCGATAACCGGCGATTGCTCAGCCGGTTTCATGATCACGGCGTTGCCGGTGACGGCTGCCGCGACGGTCATGCCGGTAAGGATCGCAAGTGGGAAGTTCCACGGCGCGATGACCGCCGTCACGCCCCGGGGTTGGTAAAACAGATGGTTCAATTCGCCGGGCAAGCGTCCCATGCGCTGAGGCCGGGCCAGGCGAAGCATTTCGCGGGCGTAGTACTCGCAAAAATCAATCGCCTCACAGGTGTCAGCGTCGGCTTCGGCCCAGGTTTTACCGACCTCCCAGACCATCCAGGCGGAGAGCTCATCGCGACGTTTGCGGATTTCATCGGCAATGGCGAACAGAAAATCAGCACGCGTCTCAGCCGTCTGCGCGGCCCAGTCTTTCTGCGCGGCGGCCGCGCTGGCAATGGCCTGCTGCGCCTGTTCTATGCTGGCAAGCGCGGAAATTCCCACCACCTGTGCCGGTGCGGCCGGATTCACGCTGGGAAGAGTCTGCGCGGTTTGCACGGCTTTGTTGTTGAGGATCAGCGGATAGGATTTCCCGAGCTGCGCGCGCACGGAATCAACGGCTTTTTGCATGACGTCGCGATCTTCAGCTCGCGAAAAGTCACGCAGCGGCTCGTTGGCAAATTCTGGAATGGGTCCAAAAGCAGACGTCCGCTCCGGACGCCTGGCGCCGCGCAGGCCGGTGCGCTGAGTTTTTGCAGGCGCGGCGTTTTTTGCGGCGTCAGCAGGATCTGCCAGCAACTTATCAAGGCTCTGCCCTTCGACAAACGACAGCCGCAGCCAGCTTTCATTGCTGGTGTTTTCGAGCAGGCGACGCACCAGATACGCCATGCCAGGAATCATCTCGCCGATCGGCACATAATCGCGCAGGCGATACCCCATCGAAATCACGGCAGCCTTCATCGGCTCGGCCATGCCGTAGAGCATCTGAAACTCGAGCGCGCTTTTGTCCAGGCGATTGGCCTGCGCATAGGCCATGGCGTGGGCAATGCTGCGCACGTTATGCGAGGCCACGGCGGTGCGAATGTATTTGTGATTATCGAGCAATAATTCCGTGCACCGCTCGTAGCTCGCGTCGGTTTGCCATTTCTGAGTAAACACCGGACAGGCCCAGCCCTGCTGCTCGGCGTGAATCGTTTCATAATCCCAGTACGCGCCTTTCACGAGACGAACCGTAACCGGCGCTTTTCGTTTTTTGGCCCATTTCACGAGTTCTTTTAAGTCGTTTTCGCAGTCGACCAGATACGCCTGCGCAACGATTCCGGCATTGGCAAAGTCCGCAAACTCCGGTTCTTCCAAAAGGCTCATGAACGTCGCGTACGTCAGATCTTTGTATTTGTACTGCTCCAGATCGATGTTGATGAACGCATTGAGCTGTTTGGCCTTTCTAAAGAGCGGACGCAGACGCTCTTTGACAGCATCGATGCTTCCCTGAAAATCGATCGGATCGATCTGGCTAAAAAGCGAAGTAATTTTGACCGACACATTGACGCGAGGAACCGGGCCATAAGGAGATTTTTCAAGCGTTGCGTTGGCCGGCCAACTTGCAGAATGCTCGGCCAGGGTATCGAGAATTTCGTTGTAGCGCTCCAGATACACGGCCGCTTCGGCCTCACTGACCGCAGCTTCGCCGAGCAAATCCAGCGTGAACGCCTGACCGGAATCCCACATGGCGCGCAGCGTCTTTAAGGAATCCGCCGCCGTTTCGCCCGGAATGAAGCGCTCCGCCATACCCACGATTTGCTTTGTAATCTGGTCCGCGGCCAGCTTTGCAATCATCGAATCCGGTTTCACCCGGCCCAGGCCCCACTGAAACATGGCCGGGAAATCCTGCTCGGGCCGGCAAAAATACTCCTGCAGATGCTCGGCAACCTGCACATGATCTTTCAACGTGGGAAAGACATCGACAAAACGAAACATTTCGATCTTGAAGGCTTCGTCTTTCATCGACCATTCCATCATTTTTCCGCTCCAATAATCTTTGCGAAAAACAGACGGAGTCTGGCCCTTCATACGCTGAAAAACCTCCTTACCAAGACGTACAATTTCTTGTTCAGATGCTCGAGCCATTGGAATCTCCACAGGTAGCAAAAAGCCGTTAACAGGTTGTTTTCTGGAATGTTTTTCCGAGAGGACTTCTATCAGACGGCAAACGAAACCGTCAAACAACCTTTCTACAAACCACGCGCAAAATCCTGCACGCTAGAACGCTCCAGCAAACACGCAGAAAGTTGAAGCCAGCACAAAAAAAGCGTGGTCCCGACAGGTCAGGAACCACGCTAAAACGCTCCGGGGAAACACACTATTTCTCGTCTTCACGTCAGAAATTCTCTTAAAAATCGAGCGGCGCTGTTTCTTCCGGATTCGAGGCATCAAAGGGGCGAACCGGCGCAAGCGGCGTAATTTCCATCGGATCGGTGGGATCGAGCGGTTCGCTCGGGCTTACAGGCTGGCTCGGTTGCAGGGGATCGTAGCCATCAAAGGGGATTTCCGGCTCAAAAGGATCGGTGCGCTCTTCGCCCGGCAACGTAGAGGGCTGCCCGGGCTCATCCAGATCGTCGTCCTCCTCCAGGTCATTCCAATCATTTTCGATGTTTTGGCCGGGGACATTCTGGCCGGGTGTAGTCTGACCGGGGACATTCTGGCCAGGAACATTCTGGCCGGGTGTAGTCTGCGCAGGAATGCTCTGTCCGGGATTGGGCAGCGGGCCGCCACCGACCGGATTGAGCGGCGCGCGCGCCATTTGCTCCAGACTCTGATTGGCCGCCAGGAAAAAATCGTTGATTTCGGAAGCCTGTTCACGAAGAGAAGATTCCTGCCCGATCGATGCAGCAAGGCTCGCCACATGCTGCGCCTGGCGGTCAAAGTCCGGATAATACTGGCGCTGCACATTCACAAAAAGTGTGGCCGCGTCGATGAACGCGTTTTTTACGCGATCGGCACTGGTTTCGCGCTGCACAGCGGGCATCGATTCAATGCGGACGATTTCGTCGTGCAACGTTGCCTGCTCGCGCACCAGCCGCGCATCATCCGCGCGGATCATGGTGCCGAGCGTGTGCGTCAGGCTGCGCAGACCACGAATCGAATACGTATTGATATAGTCCTGATACGCCTGATCGCGCTGAAAACTGGTGACAAACTCGCTGAAAGAGTCGACCGCGTTCTGGATTTCGAGACCCTGCACTTCGTCGCGCAACTCCCCGAGCTCGCGCTCACGCTCGGTGGGCTCGGGCTCCATGGCCTGCTGCTCATTGGCTTCAGGAGCATTCGGATCGACCGGTTCTGGCGAAGTTTCTGTGATGTTGGATTGCTGTTGCGGCTCAGCGGCCGGCGGCTCAGCGGCCGGCGGCCCAACCGCGAACAGATGAGAAGTGCTAAGTAAAAAACTAAAGCTGATGAAAAGACCGATAAGAACGAATCGTACACGAACGTCTGGGGTACGGGCTGTCATTGCAAACTCCTTACAGATAGCAGCCTGGGAAACGACATCGAGGGCATTTTTCGCGACACGTGCGAAACGCCACAGCGGACTGCAGATGAAAATGTAAGGACGATCTGGCTTTGAGGGTAAATGTAGGCTAGGCACTGTCGTAGCCCCTCATTTTTTCCTGCCAGACGCTCTCGGGTGTGCGGACGGGAAACGGAAAACCGAAAACGGGAAGCCACAAATAATTTCCGGCGTTTCGCACGCAAATCTCAGCTCTCTGCGAAATCGCCAAATCTTGTATTTCGCCATAAAACTTCAGTATAGTAGCGCGTCCATACTGACCTTTTACCGACCGGTTCATCATGAAAATCAATACCAGCCGATCCCTCCACACATCTGTTCGCCGCCACCTCACCCGAGCCCTGTTCACAAGCGCGGCCATCTTGTTGTTTGCTGCATGCAGTGACGACGTCCAAAACGAACAATGCCCGGTCGGCGAACAGCTCAACCCGATTCAAAACGTCTGCGTACCGATTGTTTGCCCCTCCGGTCAGCAATTCAATCCGATCACCAACCAGTGCAGCGGCACCTCCGGGAACCTCGACGCCGGCGACCTCCTCGACACCGACGACAATCCCACCGACGACGCCGGAAACACCCCGAACGACACCGGCAACAACCCGCCCCACGACACCGGCAATTTCTTTGACACCGGCGATCAGGACGTCCCCGACGCAGCGCCGCCCGAGGAAGACGCCAGCGGCCCCTTTCAGCCGCAAGATCCGAACACCGCGCAATACCACAGCTGCACCAGCGCCGACACGCGCTCGCTCACAGCTCCGAACTTCATTACCAACATCTCCGGCAACTACCTGCTCGCCACCGAGCACAGCCTGACCAGCGCGCGCGTGATGCCCACCGTCGGCAACCTGGCCGCCGATGTCTTTGAAGATCCGCAAAACAAATTCACAGGCTTTGTCGCAACCCTGGCACCGACCAGCGCGCAGACCACGCCCGCGCTGATTTCGCAGCACCTGCTGACCACCGTCAAAAACGTCACCGGCCTGAACGCCGCAAGCCAGCTCAACCCCGGCCGCCAGATGCTCACGCATGACCAGATGTCGGCCGTCGTCAGCGCCACCATCCAGCTTCCCGCCGGCACCGCACCCCACGTAGCCCGCGACGAAATCCTTGCCCGCCTGGTCGGCCTGTCCCCGCAACAGCTTCCCCACGGCCTGACCACAAACTTTGCCGCCGACCCGTCGGCTCCGACCGTGCTCACCTACCAGATCGTGCGCCGCAACCACGAGCACTACGTCATCGTCGCTACCTTCGCCACACAGAGCGACCTGAACAACAACGCCCTGAAAACCCGTCTGCACGTCGGCGATCTGACCAGCGGCACCGCCCTGGCATTTGCCGAAGAAACCATGACCGATCAGTGCATTTCCTACACCATCCGCGACACCAACGAAGTCGACATCATCATCTCCCTCGACGCCTCCGGCTCCATGGACGCCGTGCAGAGCGCACTGGCCGGATTCTCCCAGGAATTCACCCAGCTCCTCGATGCCGCCGGCGTAGACTGGCGCATCGGCATCACCGGCGTGGACTGCTCCAACATCAAAACCGACAACGGCCTCAGCGAAGAATACCGCAGCCTGTGGCCCGAAGGCGGCGGAGGCGGCGTCTTCGGCGGCCTGGATGTGCCCTGCAAGGAACCCTTCTCCGGCTCGGGCAACAACGGCAAACTCATCGGCGGCAACTTCACCCGCGACGCACAAGAAATCGCCCGCCGCATGGGCCGCGTCAGCACCAGCGCCTCCGAATACACCCTGACCATGGGCGTTGCCGCCATCGATCGCTCCCTGCCGCGCGCCGACAACGCCGACAACAAAATCCGCACCAACGCCGCAGTCATTCTGGTCGTCGTCACCGACGAAAACGAGCAACTCTTCAAAACCGAACTCAGCTTCATCGGCGGTAGCAACCAGAATCTCTCCGCAGCACAACGCACCCAGCTCGAAAACTACACCGCGCCCTGGATCGAGTATCTGCACCGCACCGACGTCGACGCCCCGGTCTTCGGCCTGTACTGGGTCCCGGGCCAATCCTGCTCCGGCGCAACCGATGTCGCCCACGGCATTCATCACATCGTCCAGCAAACCGGCGGCCAGGGCGGCTCCGTCTGCCAGCCCGACGTCACCACCACCTTCCGCGACGTCGCCGACGCCACCCGCGACCTGAGCGCAGGCCTGCGCCTGATCGGCCCCACCGTCGCCACCTCCGTCCAGGTCTTAAAAGAAGGCCCGGCCAACGCCAACTCCCGCCTGAACCGCAGCGCCACCGACGGCTTTGACTTCGACGCCACCAACAACAGCGTCGTCTTCCACGGCCCCTCCGCACCCCAGGTCGACGAACGCATCG
The DNA here is from genome assembly GCA_040393065.1 of Lujinxingia vulgaris. Taxonomy (GTDB): domain Bacteria; phylum Myxococcota_A; class Bradymonadia; order Bradymonadales; family Bradymonadaceae; genus JACCWM01. The sequence goes on from JBEBUW010000126.1 coordinate 9,957, forward strand.
TCGTCCCCTACCTGCGCTGGAACCGCACCATCATCCCCTGCACCAGCACCGATCAGTGCAGCGATAACCAAAAATGCACGGCCGGCATCTGCCGCTAACCACACCGACTTCCCCCCTAAGTTCTCGCACCTCCCAAACCCCAAAACCCACGCAATTACAGGCGCGGCCCCCGTCTCTGAGACGGGAGCCGCGCCTGTAAATACGCCCAAAACTACCGCCATAGAAAACCTGCTCCTGTTTATGATAAGAGGCTATTGCTTCGATACCTCTTCTTTAGACCGGTTTCCGTCGTTCCGATTTCATCATGAAAATATTTATGCAAGGCACGGTCTACGCACTGACGTTTCTAACGCTCTGGCTCCTGACCGAAGGCATTTACATCGGTCTTACCGTGCACGCAGCACCTCTACTGGCCAGTCCCCTGAACCTCGGCGTAGCCGCTCCTCTGGTACTCTTCAGCGCACTGCTTGGCGGCCTTACCCTCCAGGCGTGGAGCCACCTGCTCCAGACCAACTCCCCGATTGCGCGCCTTTCTACCTGCACCCGAAACTGGCTCAACCCCGGCTCTCCCTCACAACGAGCCCGAAAAAACGCCCTCCTCCTCGGTCTGCCTCTGCTCCTCATCCTCTGGTTTGCACTCGGTGCACTCGCGGAAAAATCCATTGCCACACAGATCAAAACACCAATACTCGCCACAACTCTGCTGGCCGGTATCGAACTCGTCGCAGCGCTTGGCCTGCTATTGCTGGCCCCTCTTGTGCTTTTACCTCTCGAAAAACTCTTCCAGCACCGCATCTTTAAGCCCGCCCGAATCCTCGCAGCCTTCCCAACAATCATACTCTTTGCGATTGCTGCAGCCTGGATCTTCAAACCAGAAACCATGACCTTGCTGCCCTGGCATTTCGTCCTCGGCCCCCTTATCGGACTTTGCGCCGCAATCGCCGCCGGATTTTTCCTTCATAAAAAGCCTCGGGCAACCCGCCCCTTGCTCGCGGCATTCACCATCCTGTGCCTTGTCCTGGGCCTGACCGCGGCGTACATGCCCCTGAGCTGGAAAAACAGCCGCCAGCTCTTTGTCGGCCAACCGACCATCGCCAGCACCTGGTACGCTGCCCTCGAGAAACACCTCGATTACGACAACGACGGCGCCATTCACCTCTACGCAGGCAATGACTGCGCCCCCCACGACGCGTCTCGCAGCCCCTTCGTTGCTGAAATCATCAACAACGGCATTGACGAAAACTGCTCCGGTTCCGACCTCCAAATCGACCTGCAAGACTTCCGCCCCGGAACCTCCTCCCATCCCCAACCCCGAGGCATCGCCAGACGTCCCAACATCATCCTGATCACCACCGACGCCCTGACCTTTTCCCACACCAGCCTCGGCGCTTACCACCGCGACACCACCCCCAACCTCGCCAAATGGGCCGAGCGCGCCACCGTTTTCGAGAACGCATTTACCCTCAGCTCCAGCACGCGCCTGGCCCTGCCAGGCCTACTCGCCGGACAGTTCAACAGCACCATTCCCCTCAAAGATGGCCGCACCCACCCCTACTCGTTTGCCCCCGGCACCCCGACACTCGCGTCGCTCCTGAAAGCACGCGGCTACCATACCGTTTTTGTACCCGGCGACCCGCTCTTTTCCAAACAAAGATGGCCCGGCCTCTCACTCGGCTTCCAGGTCACAGACACCCTGGGCTACGAACAGGCGACCAGCAAAGACCACACCGCCCCCTCCGTCACCGCCCGTGCTCTGCACCACATCCAGAACCAGGACCCTCAAAAACCCCTGTTTTTGTGGGTGCACTATTTCGACCACCACTCGCCCTACAAGACCCCGAAAGGCCACCAGACTTTCCCGGGCTCCAACCAGGTAGACCACTTCGACAACGAACTACACTGGACGGACCATCACTGGGCCACGCTTTTGCACGAAATTGAACAAACCTGGGAACCGGAAGACTACGTCGTCGTCTTTACCGCCGACCACGGCGAATCCTTCGATCCAAACGGCCGTGCCCAACACCACGGCCAGGGCCTGGGCTCCGAACTGCTCCACGTTCCCGTCATCATCCAGGCCCCCGAGGGCCGCGGCCAACGCGTCTCCGGCCTTGTCTCTCATCCCGACATCCCCGCCACCCTGCTCAACCTGGCCGGCATCACCCCCCCAAAAACCTGGATCGGCGAAAGCCTCATCCCCACCCTGTTCGAGAATCAACCTGTCGAGAAAAACATCCTCTACTCCCTGTTCTACATCCCCGAAGCCATCAAACGCTCCGAAGATCCCTTCTGGAATATCGGCGTCCGCACCCCCGATTTCCTCTATCTCGAAGATCTCCGCAAAGGGATCCGCACCCTCACCGACTGGAAAAACGATCCCCTCGACCAGCACGACCTAAGCCAACTCCACCCCGAAACCCTCGAAATCTACCGCTACCTGGCACACCACAAACTCGCCGGGTTACGCGAGAACGAAAAAGCTCTCTCCCACCTGCGCAAATAACCCCACAAACCCACGCAATTACAGGCGCGGCCCCCGTC
>JBEBUW010000127.1:0-12143 GCA_040393065.1 Lujinxingia vulgaris
TCGGCTGCGCCGTCGAGGAGTGTGTGTATAGGTCAGCCATTTCCGGCGGTCAAGCCTTTTTTCCATTCTAATTGAATTTTTCCAATGTGGCCGTGATTTTTGCTATTTTCAACGGCTTTGTCCCTGTTGCGAGCTTGGTTTAACGCAATTTACACAGAAAACTCATATCTTAAGCCGTACGACCGTACACATATGTACGATCCCTCACAACGAAACCTTCTCGTTTTGCTTTATAAACCTGCTTTATAAATAGGAAGGCTCTGCCACCAGATAGACTCGATTCTTTTCTCGATCGAGCACCCACCCGCCAAATCGGCTGTTTAATTCCTCACTGAGCAAAGCCCATACCTCTTCTTCATCAAGCTCTGCCGCATCCTGAGGAAGCTCTAACTCATAGACAACGAAATCCTGCGCCTGATCCGGATTGAAGTCTCCCCCGTAGACGCCGCTATAGAAAATATCGTTATACGACTCCGGATCACCCTCACCATGAGGATCATACTGAATCTCGCCCCCTTCCCCCTCAAGCTGCTCAAGCAGCGCATAACCATAATTTGTGAGTAATTCGTAGCTGGATTCGTAGGCCATCGTTGTACTCCGCACTTTCTGGAAACCGCGCGAAGCTCAACCGGCCCTCACCTGCTTCAGGCTTCGCGCAACGTCAGGATGTCTTTTCGCGGATCCACACGATCCACGACTACCTGGAGTTCAGTCCCAAGAGCCATGGGCCGCTTCAGACTGTAATTAGTTCTATAAGCACATTGCTTAATAAATACAGAAGCCCGCCCGCTCTGCGCATCCTTGATCTCAACCACCACCGCATCCAGCGGTTCGGTCAACGTCGATAAATAGTACAACAGCCAGTATCGATCCGTTTCACGTTCTGCCCGAATCCCCTCCCGCGCCGTATTATCAACCCCACCCAGAACACTAAAAATGTTCTCGCTATCATACGGATACGGCTCGCCGGCCAAAAACGCCTTGATCTGCCGCTGACACACCAGATCGCTATAACGCCGAATCGGACTGGTCGCCTGCGTGTACTTCGATAATCCCAGACCAAAATGCGGCGCCGGATGCGTGCTGATGTCCCCACGTTTCATCTTGCGCAAAATCGCAAACTCACGCGCTATCCCTTCCGGAATCGCCAGCGTCTCATCATCCAACAATTCACTGTCAGGCGATTCCTGCATCCTATATATGATCGGAATCGAATTCTTGTCGCAAAACTCCGCCATGATCTGATTGCTCAGAATCATCATTTCACTCACCAGCAAGCGCGCGCTGCTCTCAAGCGCGACCAACTTGCAACTGACCTTTGGCGGCTTCTGCTCTGCATCCACCCGCAGCTTCACCTCCGGCAAATTGATGCTCATCGCACCATTTTGCTCACGCTGACTCAGGCATTCCGCGGCGATATGATTCAAATTCTGCAAAAAATTCGGAATCCGACCGCGCGCATCGCCCTCAAGCATCTCATCGACTTCGTCATACGTCAGTCGATGCGAAACCCGAATCGTGGACGCAAACACCTCATAACCAATCCGCTCAAAATCTTGATTGAACGTCACGATCGTCGTCACTGCCGGCCGAAGTTCACCGGCCACCAGACTCAATGTCTGCTCCGTCAAAATCTGAGGAAACATCGGCACAACGCCGGTCGGCAAATAAATACTCGTGCTACGACTGCGCGCATCTTCATCCAGCGCCGAATCCACCGGCACACGCGCCGACGGATCTGCAATATGAATGCCCACCTGCCAGCTTCCATCCATCAACTGCTCGCAGGAGAGCGCATCATCGATATCGAGCGTTTCCGCGTCGTCGATCGTCACACAAAACAGATCGCTCAAATCCCGGCGCCAGGGCTCCGGCTCCCAGGTCTCCTCAACCAGCCGTTCAGCTTCCGCGATCAGCTCGGCCGACGGCTCCGTGGCAATTCTAAAGCGATAAATCCACAGATTCTCGTGCTCCGTCCAGATCCCCAGATCAACCAGTAGATCAAATGCACGATGATGCGCCCGATTCCTGAGTTTTCGACCATACACAGTCTCCAACTCATCCAGCACCTCATCGGCCTGCCGTTTGCGCTCAAAATCCTCGCCAAATGCCGCATAATCTTTGATCAATGTCAGCATCGTGCGCGAAAACGTATCTTGCAGTTTATCCTGGGCCAGCACCGGACGCTCTTCTGCAGGCGCATTCAAAACCTCCACAACAGACTGGAAAAACTCCGCCCGTTCTCGGTTTTTGCGTTCTTCTGCCTCACGTTGCGCCAGCAATGTCTCTACCTGCGCTGCCGTGCGAGGCTCAAAACTATCGCGCCGTGCCTTAAAATAAACGGCATCCGCTCGCAACGCCGCGGTCAACGCCAGCACCGCTGCACTCTGATCGCTGCCCAACATCAGATCTGCCATCTGCGCAGTTGTCATCGTCTCATCCATTTCAGTGACGATTTCCCACAACACACTCAGATCGATATCGTCCGCAAAGCTTTCAACTTCACCACGCAAACGCGTCAGCGCCGCAGTCATCGCAGCCGGATCATCCGTGCGCTGCTTGCCAACCACCAGAGAAATATCCGCGCGCTCCGGACGCATTTCCGCACCATGCTCCGTCCAGACGATCAGCTTTTTCTTACCTATTTCACCCGTGATCACACCAAGCCGAAATTCACTCCCGGCGTTAAACTCAACGACGCTCCCTACTTCCATAAAAATTCTTTTCTTTCGCTCAACTCATCGATGTACGCACAGGATCTCCAGGATCTCACTCTTCTGAGATCCCGAGATCCCGTGCTCTCTTTCGACGACTTGTAGCCTGAATGGCTGAATGAATGATTTAAAACGTAATGGTCTTGAGGTCTTCAGCGACTTCAAAGCGTGCTTCGGTCAACGCGCGAATGTCCTCAACCGTTTTGCCTTCAACAATTTCGCGCAGAATCAGGCGATCTCCGGCCACATCAAAAATCGCCAGATCTGTAATAATCCGATCCACGCACGCCAGTCCGGTCACAGGCAGATCGCATTCACGCAACAGCTTCGGCGAACCATCGCGCGCGGCATGCGTCATCAACACAACCACACGCTTGGCGCCCGAAACCAGATCCATCGCGCCGCCCATGCCCTTGACCATCTTGCCGGGAATCATCCAGTTCGCCAGATCTCCGCGCTCGCTGACCTGCATCGCGCCAAGAATTGTCAGATCGACATGTCCGCCGCGAATCATCGCAAAGCTCTCCGCGCTGCTAAAAAACGCCGAGCCCGGAAGCGTCGTAATCGTCTGCTTTCCGGCATTGATCAAATCCGCATCCTCTTCGCCTTCCAGCGGAAAAGGCCCGATGCCGAGCAGCCCGTTTTCGCTCTGCAAAACCACTTCCACACCTTCCGGAATGTAGTTCGCCACCAGCGTCGGAATGCCAATCCCTAAATTAACATACGTGCCATTGCGCAGCTCCCTGGCGGCGAGTTGGGCGAGTTGCTCTCGTGTTAGAGTCATGTTCTGGATCCTTTCTTATGTATTTTCAACGCTTTTACGCGTTCTAAGATCGATAAAACAACGTTTTCTATCGCAAAACACCGAGATCAGGCCGAGCGCACCGTGCGCTGCTCGATCCATTTCTCATAGTGTTCGCCGACCAAAATACGTTGCACATAAATCCCCGGCGTATGAATCTGATCCGGATCAAGCTCACCAGGTTCGACCAACTCCTCGACCTCGGCAATCGTCACACGCGCGGCGGCCGCCATGAGCGGATTGAAATTGCGCGCCGTCGCACGGAAAATCAGATTCCCATGGCGATCACCCTTCCAGGCTTTTACGATCGCATAATCCGCCTTCAAAGCCGTCTCCAGCACATAATGACGGCCATCAAACTCGCGCGTTTCCTTCCCTTCGGCCACGACCGTGCCATAACCCGTCGGCGTAAAAAACGCCGGAATTCCGGCACCGCCAGCCCGAATCCGCTCGGCCAGTGTTCCCTGCGGGTTCAGCTCCACCTCCAGCTCGCCGCTCAGGTACTGCTGTTCAAAATTTTTGTTCTCGCCGACATAACTCGAAATCATTTTTCGGATCTGGCGATTCTGCAACAAAATCCCAAGACCATAATGATCGGTCCCGCAGTTGTTGCTGATGATCGTCAAATTCTTGGTGCCTCGCTCACGCAGCGCCCGAATCAAATTCTCCGGATTGCCGCACAGACCAAAGCCACCGCTCATAATCGTCGCGCCGTCTTCGATATCGAAAACCGCTGCTTCCGCCGATTCAAAAACTTTGTTCATACCTGAATCACTCCCTATTCTATGCAGGCCACATCCATCAGGGCCCGCCCGTAAATTCTAGCGATTACCATTGCCCGCCAAGCGAAAGACCGGCAAAAACATAGGTATAAAATCCTAATTCGGCCTTCAAAACCGCGTGCTTACCAAGATTAAATCGCGCGCCGCCCGAAATATTGATCATCGGCAAAACCTTCGGAATGCTGTCCTCAATTTTCGGATTCGCGACATCAAAACTTCCCGCATTCGGCTCGCCATTGGCGTTCAAGCATTCCGGCGAGTCGTAACCGACCTGGCTGCCGCTGAGTTGATTGTAGCAAGGAGAATTTGGAATCGGCTTATATTTGAGAATATCACCGAGCACAAATCCCGGCCCGATGCCGCCGCCTACAAACGGTGAAAACCACTCCTGCACATTCCAGAACCAGTACGACGAAAACACAACCGAGACAATCTGCATATCGACTTTGGTAAATTCTGCCGAAGTGCGAGCTTTCCCACTTTCACGCCAGAACCCGGAGGCCATCGATAAATCTGCATAATCGATTCCCAGGCTGAACTCATATTCGCCATTTTTACGCCAGACGAACTCCGCGCCATAGCTCATGTTGTTCACGCCATCATTCCAGTGACTGGCGTGCTCATCGAAAAAAATCCCCAGCATAAAATCCGGAACCTTCACAGCGCGCGCTCGCGCCAGCACCATGAACTCATTTGTGCTCGTGTTTTCGTCCAGACGTATACTGTCGTTCGGATCTACATACTGCGCTTGCACCGGAGCGGACAGGCCTGCCAATCCACACAAAACCACCATCGCCGCTGCAACCTGCTTCCATCCATTCATTACGACTCCTCAGAGACTTTCTGTTTTAGCTACACAACTCTGCGCGGAGTATAGAAAGCGCGCCAACGTGATACAAGTTTGAAGCCCCCACGTCGAGACTCATGATTGCCCGCCCCGCCTCGCGCCCCCTCCGCGCCGCTGCTTCAGAGCTTGCAAAAACACCGCATCGCCATGTAACGTGCCAACCATCACATAAAAACCAGCCGTACCGGTTTGTGGGACAAGTCGTATCCATGTCAATTCACTCGAAACGCTCTTTTGTTTGAGCGGTTTCTTGCCTGGAGAAAAGCGATGCATGTCATACACCGCAGCAATTCAATCCTTGTTTTGGTTTTGTCCGGTCTTGTCTTCTGGATTTCCGGATGCGAAGGCGACGAATATGTCGAAATTTCAGATACCGATGCCGGATTCACAGAAGAAGACGCCACCGGAACTACAGACATCCAGTGCAATCCTTCCCGCGAATGCGGCGCCGGAGTTTGCGGAACCATCGAGGACGGCTGCGGCGGAACTTTGGAATGCACTCCCTGCGAAGAATGCACCGCCAACCCCGAACCATGCGGTGGGTGCGACCTGGGCCTGACCACCTGCGGCCCCGGCACAACCACGTCATGCGCACTGCCCGACATCCCCGGCTGGAACGGCACCGACTGCACCGGCCTTGTCTTCGTCAGCCCCGCCGGTTCGGACGACAACGACGGCTCAAAATCCAGCCCCGTAAAAACCATTCCCAGAGCCATCGACCTCGCCGCCGCCGACGACGGAAAAGCCGTCATCATCGCCGGCACCGTCGGCGTTCAATACGACGGCCCGATCCAACTCACCCAACTCATCAGCCTCATCGGCGGCTATTCTGTCGAAGATTTTTCAAGAAAAACCGTCAATCGCCCCACCATCGAATCCACCAACGAAGGCCTCGCCATCCTCGACGTAAACGACGCCATTTTGATCGAAAACCTCGAAATCAAAACTCGCGACGCGACAGAACCCGGCGCCAATAACTACGCAATTCGGATCGTGAATTCTCCCCACGTCACCCTGAAAAACGTACAGGGCATCGCCGGCAAAGGCGGCGACGGCGCAAACGGCGCCACAGGCACAGCCGGAGCAAAAGGCGGCGACGGCGGAGATGCAGACGATGCCGGGGGCATAGATGACCAAGATGCTTTAACGAAAAAGCCTGGTGCAGGTGGACAAAACCCTGCTTGTACATCTGCATCTGGCGGTAAAGGTGGAATGGGAGACTATTTATATCATACAGTTACTCCGGCAACGGCAGGCCAATCGGTACCTGGTGGTATCGGCGGAGCCCCCGGTCTTCCATCAGCAGGAAAACGAGCGGGTAATAACGGAGGTGATGGTCTGATTGTTACCTCTCCCGGCACCTCTGGTGAAGGTGGAAGAGCTGTTTGGGAAATTATAAATGGATTTTGGGCAGCTACCGGAGATGGCCTGCCAGGGAATGCTGGCTTGCACGGATCTGGGGGAGGCGGTGGAGGGGGAGGCGCGATATGTTCTAATAATACCACAGGTGAATGTACAAATAGCTATTCAAGACCGGATTATGGCGCTCATGGCGGAGGCGGAGGAGCCGGCGGCTGCGGTGGAGCCGGCGGCAAAGGCGGCAAAAGTGGAGGCAGCTCCTTTGGATTATTCGCTGTTGATTCAGGTATAACCGCCGAAGACTCAACATTTTCTTCAAACGACGGTGGAAAAGGAGGCAGAGGCGGCGATGGCGGTAAAGGTGGCGACGGCGGTAAAGGCGGGGCCGCCAGCGTAAAATGGAGTTATCAATGCACAGTCAACGGCTACCAAGACGAATGCTACGGAACCTTCACCGCCCCATTCTTTGGCGGCAAAGGCGGCACCGGCTCCGCCGGTGCTAACGGTGGCCCGGGCGGCGGCGGTGCCGGAGGCAGCTCCTTTGGCGCCTACTGCGAACGCTCCACCATCACCCGCGCCCAAACCGTACAATTTGTTTCCGGCGATGGCGGCCCGGGCGGCGCCGGAGGCACCGGCGGGCACAGCGGCGACACCGGCCTCTCCGTCAAAAACTTCCAGTGCGACTAATTCCCTCAAGTTCCCAGAACTTTAGCCCATTTCTCTAGCCACTCCCCAACCAAAAAAGGCGCCCTGCAGGCGCCTTTTTTAATGCAACTTCTATTTCGTCGGCCCCCGGCCATCCCTAACAGATCAATTCAAAACCTGCGCCGGCTTATTACGCTCCACCTTCGTCCCGTCCCCGAGCTGCCCCACACCATTTTCGCCCCAGCACCACGCCGTGCCATTCGTGCGCACCGCGCAAGTGTGCTCATTGCCGGCCGAAACCGTCAGCACATCCGTCAAATTACTGACCGGATACGGCTGCACCCTGTCCGCGTCAAAAATCTCCCCGCCAAGCTGTCCCTTCGAATTATCTCCCCAGCACCAGACCCGCCGCTGCGTATCGATCGCGCACGTATGCTGGCCGCCCGCCACCACACGCACCGCCTTCGTCGTTCCCTGAAACTGCACCTTCACCGGCGACGGACTCTGCAGCCGCGCACCATTGCCAAGCTGCCCCTTACTTCCCTCACCCCAGCAATACACATCTCCCGCCTGCGTCACCGCACACGTGTGATTCGCCCCCGCCGCCACACTGATCGCCGGCGCCAGGTCCGCAATCCGATTCGGCCAGACATGCATATTATTCTGCCCGCCCGCCTGCCCGCGATGATTATAACCCCAGCAATACACGCCGCCGTCCGCATGCAACGCACAGCTATGCGTCGTACCCAGCGTCAGCGAAGTATTATTCGCCAGCCGCGCCTGCTGACTCTGCATCACAAACGCCTTCGTATGACTGATCCCATTGCCCGACACCGGACTTCCCATCCCGAGCTGCCCCTGACCACCCGCGCCCCAGCACTGAATCTCTCCACTGCCCTGCAACAACACACACGAATGCGCACCACCCACTGCGACCGACTCCACTCCACCCAGGCCAGTGGCCTGCACCGGAACCGCCTGATCTGTCGTCATCCCATTGCCAAGCTGCCCCAGCGTATTCTTACCCCAGCAATACACCTGCCCGCCCGCCAGCACACCGCACGTATGATCGACACCCGTATTCACGCCCCGCACATTCGACGGCAGCACATGCACACCCACCGGCTGGCTCGAATCCACCCCCAACTGATTGTTCCCGAGCTGCCCCTGCGCATTGCTACCCCAGCAGCGCACCGTGCCATCCGCACGCGTCGCGCACGTATGCTTGAAACCCGCCGTGATTCCGCGATATCCCACATTATCCGCGCACCGATTCTCAAAACACGTACTGCCCGACCCGCACGTTCCGCACTGAATCTCAGTCTCCGACCAGATCACCACCCCACACTGCGAACCCGTGCGCTGACACGCATCCACACACACATTGTTCTCGCAAACCTGCTGCGACGAACACGTCCCGCCGCACGGCACCGGCCCGACATCCGAGCCCGGACCCGTATCCTCCTCGCCCGTTCCACCGCCATCCTCACCCGGAGGCGTCACATCTTCCCCACCAATATCCGAGTCCTCTTCACTGTCCGAAACATCCGAAACATCCGAAATATCCAAAACATCCGAAAAATCACCGGAATCCCCCGGATCAAAAACATCCTCGTCCGTCCCCGAATCCGTATCTTTCGGAAAAAATACATCCGGCGGATCGACACGCCCCGAATCCACCTGCCCCTGCAAGGGCTCGTCACCCGTCGCGCAGCCACCGACCAATGCCCCCGCCAACATCAGGCTCAGCGCCAGCCCCACAAACACACGAATTTCTCGCATCAAAGCTATATTTTGCACAATCTTACCAGTTCGTAACCAACATCCCATTCCAATGCGCACTTCCCCACAATTAGCACAATCTCCAGGAACTGTGCAAAACGCCGGGCACACACGCAAAAAATCTACCGGCAAGAAACAAAAATCCACCAACAATCCGAATACTTGCCAGATATTCTAAAGCCCGCATCCGCTAACCCCGCGCGCCCCAAATGTCAAGGTTTGACCACGCCGTTCCAGGTAGACACTCCCGCAACTCGCTGCTTATGATGCGCGCCGCATTTGCAGCATTTTGAACCCCGCGTTGTTCGCGCTTTATACAATCTATCTCCACCAAGATACGTTCACGGAAGTCCCCCATGCTCCATAAACCCGGCGCCCCCTACCAGCTCCCTCCCGGCGAGCTTTTACCCGGCCAGACACTCGCCAGCACAGATCACACTCCCAAAACTCTGCGTCAACACCTGGCCCACATCCTCGCCACCCGCGCCTGGCTCATCCCGCTCCTTATCTTCATCGGCTCCGCCACCATCTTCAGCCTCACCTCCTGGGATCGCCTCAAACAACCCTCCCAGGACACCCACTTCGTCTACCTGGCCAACACCTTCAACACCATGCTGGCCGCACCCTTCAGCGACGAAGCCGCCAAGCGCCGCGAAGGCTTAGAACCCTTCGAGCTCGAGAAAAAACCCCACCACAGAAACGACTGGGCCAGCTACTGGGAACTCACCCTGCGCGACGGCGAAGTCGTGCGCGGCATCTGGATGGACAAACAAGGCAGCGGCCGCTTCCGACTGCTCGGCGACAAAGGCATCATGCAAATCGAGCGCGCCAGCATCAACCACCGCGAAAGCAAACAACGCTACTTCATGTCCTTTCCGCCCGGCCCCTCCGTCCTCATGATGCCGCTGGCCGCCGTCCAGGGCTACGACGTCAACGACGTCCTCTTCACCATCGTGTTTGCCTCGCTCAACGTCATGCTCGTCTACCTGCTCTTGCAACGCATGAGCATCGGCGGACGCACCGGCCGCAGCCGCTCCGACAACCTCTGGCTCACCCTGCTCTTTGGCTTTGGCACCGCGCATTACTGGTCCGCCGTGCTTGGACAGGTCTGGTTCACCGCGCTGATCATCGGCGTGACCTTCTCCTTGCTCTACATTTACTGCGCCATCGACACCCGGCATCCCTTTCTGGCCGGCCTGTTTTTAGCCCTGGCCTTCTCCACCCGCACGCCGCTTCTGTTCACCGCGATTTTCTTCGCCGGCTTCTTGTTCTTCCCCGGCGGACGCTTTCTCCAGCGCGATCAGTACAAAACCGCCGCCAAAAAACTCGTCCTCTTCGCCATCCCCTGCCTGATCATCGGCCTGAGCCTGATGGCCATCAACTACATCCGCTTTGAATCCTTTTCCGAATTTGGCCATCGTTACCTGGCCGCCGGAAACATCAGCCGCATCAAAGAATACGGCCTGTTCAACCTGCAATTTCTCTCCAAAAACCTCACTGCCCAGTTCACCCTTTTGCCCCGCTTCCAGGAAACCTACCCCTACGTCATCATCAGCAAGCACGGCATGAGCATGCTCCTCACCACGCCCGCCTTCATCTACCTGTTCCGTCCGCTGGCCCGCACATCACGCCAGGACAAATTCTGGTGGGCACTGCTCTGGGTCACCGTCGCCGTCGTCGCCATCCCGCACCTGCTCTACCAGAACACCGGCTACGAACAATTCGGCTACCGCTTCTCCCTCGACTACATGCCCTACCTCATCCTCCTGCTTGCCGTTGGCCGCCGCCCGCTCTCCCGCGTCTTCAAGGCGTGCGTCCTGTTCGGCATCGCCGTCAACGCCTTCGGCGCCATCACCTTCAAAAAGTTCTACCAGTTCTACACCGAAAGCTTTTTTCCCTGATCCCCACGCCCCGGCCCCCTTATGACCGAAGAAGTACCCCCAAAAAAGAAACTCCAAAACCTCTTCGAGGCCTACCCCCACGGCACCCTCACCGCCATGGGCATCGGCACCGGCGTCATCGCCATCGGCACCCTCTTTATCGAACTCCTCACCCAGCGCGCCGCCATCACCGCCTCCGGATTTTCCGTCAGCTTCTTCAGTCTCCCCCTCGGCATCGCCACCCTCATCATCGCCGCCCTCAGCGCCCGCTACCGCCTCCTCTACGCCCTGCCCACCTTTCTATTAGCCATCACCTACCTTATCCTGTTCGTGATTTTTCGTTAAAAATCTGCCCGGCCCCACTCGATTGGGGCGGCGCTGAGATCGGCATATTGGGTGGTGTGCAACGATCCCGAGAGACATTGGGCGGTTCATGACGTGGTGGTGATCGGAGAATTGGGTGGTTGGTGGCGTGTCCCAGGGCCAGAGGCCCAGGGCTGGCACGACGCCAACGCGCTCCACGGGGGCCAGAGGCCCCGTTCCGCGGGCGGGCGGAGGCCCCGTTCCGCGGGCGCGTTAATCGTCAGGTTGTGTGGTTTCCAATACAGGCAGAAGCTGGCCCCGGTAATGATGAATTTTTTGGTTATCGATGTAATCGATCACCGTCTGGATTTCGGAATACCGGACCGCCACAACCCCGAATCCTGTTTGCCAGTACAGAAGCGGTTGGACGCAACCGGCAACACCACGTTGCGCATCGTTCCACGCTCGGCTGGTGCGCGATTTTGCTTCCCGCACAGCATCACCGGTCGCACAGGTTGTGTTCCATTTCACCAGAACATGGACATGATTCCACGCCGAATTGATGGCCAGGACACCCAGACGTAAATTCGTCAACGCCTCCCGAATGCCACGATGCGCAAACTGTTCCAATTCCCCCTCCAAAATGCGCCGGTTCTTTTTTGTCCGCCAGATCAAATGAACATAATGCTGGTTATATACGTGCGACATACATTCTCCCCTGATTCAACACCCTGAAATCCTGCCCCTGATCTGTTATCGACAAATCCCCCCAATTGTTGCCTGATTTCTCGCACACCACCCGATCCCCTCCAACCCACCCGCGCAGCGAGGGCTCTGCCCTCCGCGGAGCGCGCCGGCGCCGTGCCAACCCTGGGGCTCTGCCCCTGGGACACGCCACCAACCACCCAACGTCTCTACCCACCACGCCACCAACCGCCCAACTCCTCTACCCACCACGCCGCACACCACCCAATTGACATGGCTCTACTTTCTCGGACAGTTTCTGCCATAATAATTGGGACTTTCAGG
>JBEBUW010000128.1:0-11985 GCA_040393065.1 Lujinxingia vulgaris
CAACCAACGCGCTCCGCGGAGGGCAGAGCCCTCGCTGCGCGGGTGGGTAGAGGCGTTGGGTGGTTTGCGGTGTGGCGATCGGAGAATTGGGTGGTTTGCGGCGATCCCAGGGGCAGAGCCCCAGGGCTGGCACAACCAACGCGCTCCGCGGAGGGCAGAGCCCTCGCTGCGCGGGTGGGTAGAGGCGGTTGGGTGGTTCGAGGCGTTGGGGGGTGTGATGTTTAGAGTTCGCAGATTTTGGGGGACTGGTGGGGATCCTGGCAGGAGAAAGTCTGGGTGTCAGGGTCCTGGGTGCAGCGCAGGCCGGTGGTGCAGTGGGTGCTTTCCTGGGACATGTCGCACGATTGGTTGAGCTGGCGCATTGGCTGGCAGGTCAGGTCTTCGTGACTGCAGTAGAGGCCGGCCAGGCACTGGGATGTGGTGAGGCAGGAGGCGTTGAGCGGGCCAAGCGGTTTGCAGGTCTGGGAGGCGCTGTCGCAGAAGAGGCCGGCGCCGCAGAAGGAGGTTTCGTTGTCGCAGGGGCCGTTGGGTTTGGCGATGATGGGAGCATCGGCGCAGATGCCTTCGCGGAGATCACAGATCAAGGGGGATTCGCAGATGGTGGCGGGATCGGTGCAGTCGGCGCCTTTCGGGATGATGGTTGGCTCGACGCAGGTGGGCGTGTCGATTTCAGGATCGTAAATGTTGTAGGTGCAGCGCAGGCCGGGGGCGCAGTAGGCTTCTTCGCAGGATTCGCCTAGCTGTGCGGAGGGGAGATTGGGGAAACAGATTCCGGGACACATGCCGGGGGAGCAGGTTCCGTTGAGGCATTCGGTCTGGGCGGCGCACTCCGCGCCGCTTTCCAGGGTGCCGGTGAAAACGGCTTCGCATGCCTGGTCGATGTTGTAGGTGGTTTCTTCGGAGCGTTCGCAGGTCTCGTTGGCGGTGTGGAGCCGGGTCAGGCACGCGGTAGCTTTCTCGGCGTTGTAGAGGGTGCGACCGGCGGTGATGGAGGCTTTGATATTGGGGAAGCCATTGTTGCTGATCTGGTATTCGTAGTGCTGGATGCAGGCTTCCAGGTTACCGAGGCTGCCGATGATGGCGATCTGGTCGGGCGTTGTCTGGTAGGGGCACACGAAAACGGTGCGGCAGAGGTTGGTGGCGCGTGCGGTGACGACGCTGCTGATGAATTCGTCCAGGGTCGGGAGGAGATCGCTGGTGGAGTTGTTGACGTTGTTGGTGTTGTTGGCTGCGGTGTTGTTGTCGCGATTGTTGGAATCGTCGCCGCAGGCGGTGGTGAGGAGTAGAAAACAGAGAATAAGCAGAAGGGAGGACATTGATTTTTTCATGGGTAGTCTACGGCGTCGGGGTAAAAAGCGGGCTGAAAGTAAAGAGTGGGCAGGGGTTATTCCTGGGTGCCGAAGGCTGCGGGGCACTGATCCTGCACGATCTGGCAGGCGGGCGTGGGGATGGCCACTTGGGCGAAGGGATATTGTTCGTAGTCACTCTGGAGGGAGACGCTGGTCAGGGCCTCGCAGGGGGTAAAGTGAGTTGCGATGCTGTGGTAGAGCTCGGCCTGGCTGATGAGGCAGGCTTCCATTTCGGCGGCGGTGGCCGAGCAATCGGAGGGGACGTTCATGTTGGCAACCGAGGAACTGCTGGCTTCGAGCCGGCTTTCCTTTGTGGCGGAGACGCACGCATCGCGCATGGTTGCGCAGGCGGCCCGCATTTCGTCGTCGGAAGCGAAGTCTTCGGCCTGGTAGCTCAGATCGAACGCGGCAGACAGGGTGCAGCTGCCGAGGATGGATTCGTCGGAGAACATGGCCGCGTCGAGGGCTTTTTGTGTGGTCTGGTTGAAGGCGTTGCGCTCGTCCGGGGTCAGGTCGACGAACTTTCTATCGGGCGAAGATGTGGGTGTGGGGGTGGAAGCGGGCGTGGTTGCGCAGGCGGTGGCGAGGGAGATCGTGGCGGTGAGCAGAAGTGGGCGAATGCAGATGGATTTCATTGGGAGTGCACCGTGTTTTGCGGGCTGGCCGCGGTTGGTTGGGGGTAACACGGTGTCTTTTAGATCAGTTTACGACTCCGGGAAAGGAAAACCATGGATTAGCCGGTGGTGACGATTTTTCCGATCCAGAACGCGGCGACAAAGGTGCCCAGAGTGCTGGCGAGTGAGGAGAGGATGAAAATGAGGAAGATGCGTGCCATGCGGTTGGACCACCAGCCGGAGAGTTCGGCGATGTCGTCGCCGATGCTTTCCATGTCGCGGACTTTGGGTGGCGCGACCATGGTCTGCACGAATGCGGCGACCATGCCGACGCTGATGGTGGGGTTGAGCGAGGTGAAGGGCGCCGCGAGGAAGGAGGCGAGTAGTGTGATGGGATGTCCGAGCCCGATGGCGGAGCCGATAGCGGCTGTGCCGCCTTTGACAAAAAACCAGACCAGAAACGCTGATTTCATGGTTTCTACGTCGGCGCGGGTGAATCCATAGATAAAAGCGAGGAGAATGATGACGGGTACTGCCCAGGGAAGGGCGCGTGACCAGAAGGCGCGGGGCGGTACGGTGGAGATTTCTTCGATGGTTTCGGGGCTGATCGGGGCCTCGAGTTGGCGGAGGATGCCGGGTTTGTGGGCGGCTCCGATGACGACGACGATTTTCTGGCCAGGCGTGGTTTGAATCTGGTGGGCCATGAAGGTGTCGCGCTCATCGACGAGGACTTTTTTTACCGAGGGCAGAGCTCCGCCGAGTTCTTCGAGGACGTCGGAAATGTTCTGGGTTTCGCGGAGTTTGGCGAGTTCTTCTTCGTTGATTTCGTTTTTCTCGAAGACGCCGGCCGCGAGGCTTGCAGCGACGCTGGCGCGGCTCCAAAAGGGCGTGAGGCGCCAGGCGCGCACAAGGGTGGTGCGGATGTTGCGGTCGCACAGCACAAGTTCGGCGTTGATGGTGTCGGCGGCATGCATGGCGGCGATCATTTCGGCACCGGGTTTGACGCCGGTGTGGCTGCCCATGCGTTTTTGGAAGGATGCCAGGGCCAGACGTGCGATGAGAAACATGGTCTGTTTGTTTTTGATGACCTGGCGCAGATCGAGGTTTTGCCAGCTGTTTTCTTCGACGATGGCTTTGTGGCGCTCGGCGTCCAGCTCCACCATGACGACATCGGGCTGCTCGAGTTCGATGATGCGTTCGACGACATCGACGGATTGCTGCGAGATATGCGCGGTGCCGATGATCAGGACTTCTTTGCCGTCGACTTGCAGGCGGGTTACGTCGGTTTCGTCGTCTTCCAGGCTGCTGAGCAGTTCGGGCAGGTT
Source organism: Lujinxingia vulgaris (assembly GCA_040393065.1). Taxonomy (GTDB): domain Bacteria; phylum Myxococcota_A; class Bradymonadia; order Bradymonadales; family Bradymonadaceae; genus JACCWM01. The sequence goes on from JBEBUW010000128.1 coordinate 3,289, forward strand.
GGTTTCGTCAGGGAGAGCAGAAGCAGAGTGGGTCGAGTCGGACATAATCGATTACAGACACTGAAAAGAATGGAATGGCGCATGACGGGTGATTGGTGGGCAATCCGGTCATGACAATCGTACTGAAGCGATGCTTGTAGTGGATTGAGCGGCGTTTGGGTAGCGCGGATTGCGCGTACAAGGTTGATCGAAGGGTAAATAGCGCACTATAGATGGGTAGCGATATGCCAGCCGTGTAAAGTGGCGGCTCTGTAACCCCAAAGAATCTCTTTCTATTTTCGGAGAAGTAAATCATGACCGCTCGCCAGAACGATGAAGTAAAATTGCGCCTCGGATTGCCCAAAGGCCGGATGGAACAGGGTGTGTTGCACCTGCTGGGCGATGCGGGAATCGATGTGCGCACGGGCAGTCGCAGTTATCGGCCGGTGGTGGGGATTGCGGGCGTGGAAGCGAAGATGCTCAAGCCGCAGAATATCGTGGAGATGCTCCATGTGGGCTCGCGCGATATTGGTTTTGCGGGCGCGGACTGGGTTTCGGAGTTGAATGCGGATCTGGTGGAATTGCTCGACACCGGGATGGATCCAGTGCGGGTTGTGGCGGCGGCGCCCGAGGCGTTTCTGGTGAACGGCGTGTTGCCAGAGCAGCCGCTGATGATCGCGTCGGAGTATGAGCGGCTGACGCGTCGCTGGATTGAGAGCACGGGCATGGATGCGCAGGTCGTGCGCACGTTCGGGGCGACAGAGGTTTTTCCGCCCGAGGACGCGGACATCATCGTCGACAATACGGCGACCGGCTCGACGCTGCGCGCCAACGGACTTGAGATCGTGCACGAGTTGATGCGTTCGTCGACGCGGCTGTATGCGAATCCGGCGGCGATGGAAGATCCGGAAAAGCGCGAGGTAATCGATCTGATCGTGTTGTTAATTGAGTCAGTTCTGGAAGCGCGCAAACGCGTGATGCTGGAGTTGAATGTGAGCGCGGAGGATCTGGAGGCGGTGATTGCGATTTTGCCGTGTATGCGTGAGCCGACGGTTTCGACACTGCATGCGTCGACGGGCTATGCGGTGAAGGCGGCGGTTCCCAGAGAGGAGCTGGTGCAGATCATTCCGCGGCTCAAAGCCAGTGGCGGGACGGATATTGTGGTGACGACGCTCTCGCAGATCGTGCCCTAGAGTGGGGGCGGCGGTCCTCGATTTATGACTCGCCGCAGACGTTGGGTTTTGGTGGGTGGCGCGGGTTGTTGGGTGGTTTTCGGTGTGGTGGTAAGAGTTATTGGGTGGTTTGCAACGTCACACCCCACGTTTCACGTGGGGCTAGAACAGAAGCTGCGCTCCGCTCGGACTTCGTCCGGCTTCGCGGTACGGGCGGTTTGGGATTGTGGATGAGTTGGGTGTTGGGAGAGGATGATGGGTGAGTTGAGGTTGAGGCCGTCGGCGAAGGTTGAGGGTCTGGTGGCGTATCGGGTGGCGCGTTCTGCGACGCCGGTGGATTTGTATCTGGATGGTAATGAGGGGGCGTGGCCGCCGCAGGCGATGATCGAGTCGTTTGTGGAAGAGGGTGTGTCGCTGGCGCGCAATTATCCGAAGGCCGGGGAGCTGGAGGGGATGTTGGCGGCGCGGCTGGGGGTGGATGCAGAGCAGGTGCTGGTGACGGCCGGGGCGGATGATGGGCTGGATCGGGTTTGCCGGGCGATGTTGGAGCCGGGGCGGACGATGATTTTGCCGGAGCCGTCGTTTGAGATGCTGGGGCGGTATGCGCGGCTGGCGGGCGGGGAGGTGGTGTCGGTGGCGTGGCCGGGTGGGACGTTTCCGGTGGACGATGTACTGGCGGCTGTGGATGAGAGCACACGAGTGATCGTGGTGGTGACGCCGAACAATCCGACCGGAGCTGTGGCCGGTATAGAAGATGTGCGGGCGTTGTCGAAGGCTGCACCGCATGCGGTGGTGCTGGTGGACCATGCGTATGTGGAGTTTTCGGAACACGATTTGACGGCGGTGGCGCTGGAGCTGCCGAATGTGGTGGTGGCGCGGACGTTGTCCAAAGCGTGGGGGATGGCCGGTTTGCGGGTGGGTTATATCGCGGGCTCGGCCGAGGTGATTGGCTGGTTGCGGGCTGTCGGGCAGCCGTATGCGGTGTCGGGGCCGTCGCTGGCGATGGCTGCGTATCGGTTGCACGACGGGCAGCCGGAGATCGATGCGTTCGTAGAGCGCATAAAATCAGAACGCGCGGATCTTGAGGCGTTGCTCACGCAGCTCGGGCAAAAGCCGGTTCAGTCGCATGCAAATTTTGTGTACGGCCGTTTTGACGATGCGGTGTGGGTGCGGGATGCGCTGGCCGGGCTCGGGATTGGCATCCGTGCTTTTGTGGGCCGCGCCGGCATGGAAGATGCGCTGCGGATTACGTGTCCGGGGACGGAAGCCGGGTTTGCGCGCTTGCGGCACGGATTGGAGACGGTTTTTGCGCCGGAAGCGATTTTGTTCGATATGGACGGCGTGATTGCGGACGTTTCGCGCTCGTATCGGCAGGCGATTATCGAAACTGCGAAATCATTTGGGGTGGAAGTGACGGGTGAGGACATCGCCGCAGTCAAGGCGCAGGGCAATGCGAACAACGACTGGGTGGTGACGCAGCGGATGCTGGCGGCGCGCGGGGTGGATGTATCTTTTGAGGATGTGAAGCAGCGTTTTGAGGATTTGTATCAGGGCACGGACGGGGTGGACGGGCTGTGCATGACGGAAACGATGCTGTGTGAGCGGGCGTTGTTTGAGCGTCTTTCGGCAAAATTACCGCTGGCGATTGTGACGGGGCGACCACGCTCGGATGCGAAGAAGTTTCTGGAGCAGTGGGGCATTGCGGAGTTTTTTCAGTGCGTCGTTTGCATGGAAGATGCCGCGCTCAAGCCCGATCCGGCGCCGGTGTTGCGTGCGCTGGAGCAGCTGGGCGTGAAGCGCGCGTGGATGATCGGGGATACGCCGGATGATGCGCGCGCGGCGCGGGCTGCGGGCGTGATTCCGCTTGGAATTGTGGCGCCGGGTGAAGATCCGGCGGTATCGACAAAGGTTTTGGAAGCTGCTGGCGCCGGGCGCGTTCTGGAGAGCCTGGCCGAACTGGAAGGATGGTTGCAATGAGTGTGATGACGGAACGTAAGGCAGAAGTAGTTCGCAATACGCTGGAAACGCAGATCGAGCTGCGCTTGAATCTGGATGGCCAGGGCACGGCGGATATCGAAACAGGCATCGGGTTTTTGGACCATATGTTTACGGCGCTGGCCCGACACGGGCGCTTCGATATTTATCTGCGCTGCAAGGGCGATTTGCATATCGACGATCACCACACTGCCGAGGACTGCGCGATTGCACTCGGGCAGGCGTTTGATGAGGCGTTGGGGCCGCGTCGCGGGATCAACCGGTATGGTTCGGCGTATGCGCCGCTGGATGAATCGCTGGCACGCGCCGTGGTGGATTTTGCCGGCCGGCCGTGGGCGGAAGTGCATCTGGATCTGAAGCGCGAAATGGTCGGGACGATTGCGTGCGAGAATATCGTGCATGTGTTTGTGTCGTTTGCGATGACGGTGCGCGCCGCGCTGCATGTGGATGTGATTCGGGGAACGAACGATCATCATAAGGCCGAGGCCGCGTTTAAGGCGCTGGCGTTGGCGTTGCGGCATGCCGTTCAGCGCGATGGGACGGATCAGGTGCCCTCGACGAAAGGGGTTTTGTAGCGGGCGTGTCTCGCGCGAAGCCGTGAAGGAAAGGCACGGCAAAAGCAAAAGGCGCACGCGAAGGCGCGAAGGCGCGAATTGCCGCGAAGGAAACGCTTAAGGAAGGGCAAGGCAAAGGTTTAGAAGCGTGCACCGGCGGAGCGGGGCCTCTGGCCCCAGCGGAGCGCGCTGGTTGTGCTAGCCCTGGGCCTCTGGCCCTGGGAGTTGCGAGCCGCCCGGTTTCCCGATCGTCGCCATGCAGAGGGTTGGCAGTTTGAAAAGGCGTGCGGACACGGGTTTGGAGAGGTTGGGAGGTTCGGAAATGCGTGTGGCCACGGTGTTTGAGAGCTCTGGAACTCTTGAAGGGCGTGCGGTCAGGCAAAAAATGGGTTTGAAATCTCTTGAGAGGCGTGTCGACACGCAAAAAAGAGGTTTGGAGCTATTAAAAGGCGTGTGGGCAGGCGAAAAATAGGTTTGAAACCTCTTGAGGGGCGTGTGGACACGCAAAAAAGAGGTTGAGAGGTTCTGAAAGGCGTGTGGGCACGGATTTTGGGTCCGTTGGCGGTTGGAAAATGCGTGTGGGCACGGATTTTGGGTCCGTGGGTCGGTTTTGGGATTGTTGGGAATTGTGAATCGATAAGGATAGGCGATGAAAAAGGTGCGAATTATTCCGTGTCTGGATGTGAAGGACGGGCGCGTGGTGAAGGGGGTGAAGTTTGAGGGGCTGCGGGATGAGGGAGATCCGGTGGAGTTTGCGAGAAATTATCAGGCGCAGGGGGCGGGGGAGCTGGTGATTCTGGATATTTCGGCGACGACGGAGGGGCGAGCGAGTGGGTTGGAGGTGGTGCGGGGCGTGCGGGAGGTATTGGAGATTCCGCTGACGGTGGGCGGCGGCGTGCGCAGTGTGGCGGATGTGGAGCGCTTGTTGGCTGCGGGGGCGGACAGGGTCGGGGTGGCGACGGCGGCAGTGGAGCGGGTGGAGTTGGTGTCGGAGATTGTGGCGGCGTGTGGTGGGGAGCGGCTGGTGGTGGCGATTGATGCGGCTGGTTTGGTGGATGGCAGTGGGTGGGAAGTGGTGGCGCGCTCGGGCACGGTGCGGACGGGGTTGGATGCGGTGGAGTTTGCAAAGGAAGTGGCCAGGCGCGGGGCGCGCGAGATTTTGCTGACGAGCTTTGATAAGGACGGGACGCGTTCGGGGTATGATCTGGCGATGTTGCGGGCTGTTGTGGGGGCGGTTGGTGAGGATGTGGCGGTGATTGCGTCGGGTGGGGCGGCAAAGCCGGAGCATTTGTTGGAGGCGATTGAGGCCGGCGCACAGGGTGTGCTGGCGGCGTCGATTTTTCATGCCGGCGACTATACGGTTGGCGGTCTTCAAGATTGGTTGTGTGAACGTGGTGTGGAGGTTGGTCCGTGATTATTCCGGCGGTGGATTTGCAAAGTGGCAATGCGGTGCAGTTGATCAGTGGCAAGGAGCTTGAGATTGACGCGGGGGATCCGCGGCCGATTGCGCAGCGCTTTGCGTTGGCGGGTGAAATCGCGGTGATTGATCTGGATGCAGCGATGGGTAAGGGCTCGAATGAGGCGGTGATCCTGGAGTTGTTGAAGATTACGAAGTGCCGGGTGGGCGGCGGGATTCGCGATGTGGAGACGGCGCGTAAATGGCTGGATGCGGGGGCTGCGAAGGTGATCTTGGGGACGGCGGCGCGGCCGGAGATTTTGCGGGAGCTGCCGAAAGACCGGGTCATCGCGGCGCTCGATGCGGTGGACGGCGAAGTTGTGGTGGAAGGGTGGGTGACGCGCACGGGCCGGGGGATTTTGGAGCGCATTGATGAGCTGAAGGATTATGTGGGGGGATTTCTGGTGACGTTTGTCGAAAAAGAAGGTCGGCTGGGCGGGACGAACCTGGAGCTTGCGGCGGAGGTGATTCGGCGTGCAGGCAAGGCGCGGGTGACGATTGCAGGCGGGGTGACGACGGCCGAGGACATTGCGGAGCTGGACCGCATGGGAGCGGATGCGCAGGTGGGGATGGCGTTGTACCGTAATCTTTTGACGCTGGGTGATGCGATTGCGGCGCCGCTGGTGGCGTCGGATAGGCCTGATGGTCTGTGGCCGACTGTCGTTTGTGATGAGCACGGCGTGGCGCTGGGGCTTGCGTATTCGAGTCGTGAGAGCATCAACGCGGCGGTGGATAGCGGGCGCGGCGTGTATCAGTCGCGCAAGCGCGGGTTGTGGCGAAAGGGCGAGACGTCGGGTGATTTTCAGGAGTTGCTGGGTATCGATCTGGACTGTGATCGGGATACGTTGCGGTTTACGGTGCGGCAGCACGGAGCCGGGTTTTGTCATCTGGGATGTCATACGTGCTGGGGCAAGGACAGTGGTTTGACGGAGCTTTCGCGCAGGCTTGAGGGCTTGCGGGAAGCTGCGCCGGAGGGTTCGTACACGCGGCGATTGTTTGAAGATCCGGCGTTGTTGTCGGCCAAATTGCGGGAGGAAGCGGCGGAACTTGTGGCGGCTAGCGAGGCGGCCGGAGTTGACGCGTGCTCGGATGAGGTCGTGTGGGAGGCTGCGGATGTTTTGTATTTTACGCTCGTGACGATGGCGAAACACGGTGTGCGTTTGCGTGATGTGGAATCGGTTTTGGACGCGCGGGCGCTCAAGGTGACGCGTCGTCCGGGGAATGCAAAAAATGCCAGAGAAGAGTCGAATGATGCGTGAGCGATTGTTGAAAGTGTTGGCGGTAGAGGAAGTTCCGTCGTTGCGTCGTGATCCGGTGGATTCTGCAACGCTGGCCGGGGCGGCGAAAATCGTGGAGGACGTGCGCGATCGTGGCGAGGCGGCGGTGCTTGAGCATGCGCTGGCGCTGGGCGATCTGGAACCTGGACAGAGTCTGTTTGTGTCGCGCGCGGAGCTGGAAGAGGCACGTGAGCAGTTGGATGCGCACGCGCGTGGTGTGCTGGAGCGGACGGCGGCGCGGATCGAGGCGTTTGCGCTGGCGCAGCGTCGTTCGGTGCAGGCGATTGAAGTGCCGATCCTGGGCGGCGTGGCCGGGCATGATGTGGCGCCGGTGGAACGTGCCGGATGTTATGCGCCGGGCGGACGGTTTCCGCTGCCGTCGTCGGTGCTGATGACTGCGGTCACGGCGCGGGCGGCAGGTGTAGAGACGGTGTGGGTTGCGTCGCCGCGGCCAACCATCGAAACACTGGCGGCCGCGGCGATTGCCGGGGCCGACGGTTTGTTGCGCGTCGGCGGCGCGCAGGCTATCGCCGCGTTTGCCTACGGTTGCGGGCCGATTTTGCCGAGCGACGTGGTTGTGGGGCCGGGCAACCGCTGGGTCACCGCGGCCAAGCAGCTTGTGTCGGGTCGGGTGCGGATCGATATGCTTGCCGGCCCTTCAGAACTTGTGGTGCTGGCCGACGAACATGCAGAGCCAGGCATGGTTGCGGCCGATTTGCTGGCGCAGGCCGAGCACGACCCCGACGCGTTGCCGATTCTGGTGACGACGAGCCGCGCGCTGGTAGATGCGGTAGAAACGGAGTTGGCAGCACAGTTGGCTGAGCTGCCAACCTATGAAACCGCCAGTGCGGCGCTCAAAAACGGCTATGCCGTGGTGGTTTCCGATCTGGCAGAGGGTGCGCGCGTGTGTAACCAGCTTGCGCCGGAGCATCTGGAGGTTCTGGTCGAGGATCCGGACGATGTCGTGGGTGAGCTTGAGCATTATGGCGGGTTGTTCATCGGTGCGGGCACGGCCGAGGTGTTTGGCGATTACGGTGCGGGGCCGAATCATACGCTGCCGACCGGGGGCACGGCGCGCTCGGCCGGTGGCTTGAGCGTGTTTGATTTCCTGCGGATTCGGACCTGGATGCGCGTTGATGATGCGGGTGCGGCTGCGGAGCTTGCGCAGGATGCGGCGGACCTGGGCCGGATGGAAGGATTAGAGGGGCATGCGCGGTCGGCGGAATGGCGACTGGGGCGGCGGTCCTAAATCGACGGGCGCTTTCGCCGTAACCCTCGGGATTTGGGGCGGCGGCCCTAAATCGACGATCGCTTCGCCGTAACCCTCGGGATGGCCCTCCAGGCCTATCCCTCGGGATTCCGGCTTTGCGCTCCCCGATTTATGACTCGCCGCAGGCGTTGGGTTATGCGCTGCTGGCGCAGCGTGGGTGTGTGGGTAGGGGCTGCTGGCGCAGCGTGGGTGTGTGGGTAGGGGCTGCTGGCGCAGCGTGGGTGTGTGGGTAGGGGCTGCTGGCGCAGCGTGGGTGAGCGCGGTGTGGGCTTGGGTGGTGTGCGGTGTCCGATCGGGGGCGGGCCCTCATTCTTCAATACTTCGTGTGCAAACGCGCTATACCTTACGTTCACCCGGGGAAAAATCCTCAGCCTTCAACACATCTCCATAAACTCAGCTATAGAGCATCGGACGTGGCGGCGTGCACGGACGCGGCTTCACCACGATGTGTACGACCGGAAAATCTCGAAACAGGAGATGTGTTGAAGGATGAGGAAAAATCCCCCGGGCTCGTGTCAAAACCTTCGGTCTGCCTGCAGGGCAAGCCCTGGCAAGGCCCACGTAATCACGACTTTTTATAGGAGGTGAAAGTCTGGCGGGCTGGCAGATGTTTTGTATTTTGTGGTGTTTGCAGGAAAAATTCTGGCGTGGCAGGAAATGCTGGAAATGCAGAAATTTCCAGGACCGGCCGGCCAGGACAGAACAGTTCTTGAGGAGACAGAAAATTATAGAAATTTCTGTAAATTCAGAAATTTTCTGCCAGAATTTTTGCGCACTTGAGCCTCGTCACTGCAAAATTTTTCTACTTTTTTTGCCGCCTGCTCATGCGCCTCCCCGCGCCCTCTGACCACTGCTACTTCTACTTCTACTGCTTGTTTGCAGCCTCACCCTGCCCTGAAGAGTTTTTCGTAGTGGCTACGTCTCGCACCTACATACGCGACACACGCCAGCTAAAAAACTCTGCAGAGCAGGACGAGTCTGCCCCGGGTTTTTA
>JBEBUW010000129.1:0-11612 GCA_040393065.1 Lujinxingia vulgaris
CACCCGACCGACGAACGCGTGCTCTTCGCCATTCCCTGGGGCGATCAGACCTATCTCGGAACCACCGACACCGACTACAAAGGCGATCCCGCTGCCGCCATCGCAACCCGCGCCGACGTCGACTACCTGCTCAGCGCCGCCGCCGCTTATTTCCCCGGCTGCGAACTCACCCACGACGACATCATCGCCACCTGGGCAGGCCTGCGCCCCCTCATGAGCGAAAACAGCAACGGACGCGACGATCTCTCCGAATCCGCCGTCAGCCGCGAACACCAGATCATCGTTTCCTCCGACGGCCTGATCACCATCGCCGGCGGCAAACTCACCACCTACCGCCGCATGTCCGCCGAAGTCGTCGATACCGCCGTCAAATTCCTGCGCCTGACCGGCAATCTGAAAATCTCCCTCAAAGCCGCGCACACCGAATCCACGCCCCTGCCCGGCGCCGTCGGCTGGCCCGAAGACGACAACCTCACCGCAACCATCGCCAAAGTCATCGAAGCCTCCGGCAATCACCTCTCCGAAACCTCCGCCCGCCACCTCGTCTTCACCTACGGCATGCGCAGCCTCAAACTCGCCAAAATCATCGCCAACACCCCCGCGCTGGCCGAACCCATCATCCCCGGACGCCCCGAAGTCATGGCCCAGATCGACTGGGCCGTCGAACAAGAAATGTGCGTAACCCTCACCGATATGCTCATCCAGCGCACCCAGATTTTCTACCGCGACGCCAACCAGGGACTCGGCGCCACCGACCGCGTCGCCGACCGCCTGGCCGAACTCCTCGGCTGGGACGAAGCCACCCGCCTCCACAACATCCAGCAATACCAACACGACGTTGCCCTCTCCCGCCACTGGCGCTCAGAATCCCCCACCGAACCCGCCTGATGTACGCCCTCCTTACACATCGACCTCCCCGATTTCCTCAAATTTGAGAAAATCAGGGGGGTCGAGTGACATTTTTTTACCAATTTTGAGCAATTTAGGGGGGTCGAGTGAGAACTTTTCACCAATTTTGAGCAATTTAGGGGGGTCGAGTGAGAACTTTCCACCAATTTTGAGCAATTTGAGGGAGTCGAGTGAGAACTTTTCACCAAATCTGGTGAATCCGCGTCACTCCACTGCCTCCGCAGGCTTTTCCGCGGCCCGCGCCTTCAACCCGAGATGCCCCGCACATGACTTGTTTGCATTTTTTTCACTCTGCGTGCCATCCGGGCAAATCGTGTGATGCCAGTTCACATCCTTCACATTCGCTCCAGCCAGATTTGCCCCCGTCATATCCGCATACGCAAACGAAGCCCCCTCCAAATTCGCGCCTTTCAGGTTTGTTTGCTTCAGAGCAGAACCACTGAAAGTCAACATACTCAAATCCGCGCCAGCCAGATTCAAGCCACTCAGGTTGCTTAAAGAACTACCTTGTTCGAGCTTCTTTTGTAATTCTTGGACACTCAGTTTTTCTTTGCTGTAATCTTTGACATGCGTTGATTTGCCTTTTGCATAACGGTTTAACGCTAAATAACTCTCAGCAACCGCATCGAAGTTTTCGGTAAACGCTACACTCCAGTCCACAAAGCGGCCGTCCTCAAAAGCAATAAACTGAGGAGGTGCCATCCCATTTTTTATACGAGGAATCACCCGCATCGCCAGCGCTATATCTGTTTCATCAGCGATTCCAAAATAAAATATCTGATCCTGCAAATTGTTTTCAGTTACATATTTTTCCAGCAATTTCACCTGAGACACTGTATTTTCACACACCGCAACAACCATAAAGACCGTAAATTTTTCATTCGCTGCGATCTTGCTGTCAAATATCTCCGGTGTGAGAACCCGTAATTTCGTTGACTTCACAGGCTGCGGTGCTTCCAAGGGCGTTTCCGCCATCGCATCCGTGCTAGTCCAAAGAAACGCCATCAAGACAACCATCCAACGCACATTCATAGCCATCGTCACCCTCTCCTAATAGTTCGTACTTTGCTCAAGACCATGCGAGGCTATCAGCTACACTTCATAATAACTACTATCCATCCATTCCCCCCTCTCGACCCCCGACCGAGCCCCTAAATACTCTCCGCCCATCCTCTCGACCCGAAATTCGCACGGTTTACGCGCCTCCCGCACCTTGCCTGGCTTTCGATTTCGCTCAGAGCCGGTCTACGCCCGTATTTCACGGCCATCCGACCCTAACCATTTGAATTCCATTGCCATTTTAGTCAGTCTTACGCGAAGGCGGGATTATTCTGCACCGCACTTTACATCTATTCATGGCTAAGGTAGGCCATGTCCGACAGTCTGCTTCAATATTTGAAACCACAATTCGGCACTTTCATTTGATTACGGAGTATTTCATGAAAAAGTTTCAGAAAAGCTCGCTCTTGATTGTTTTAGCTATGGCCTTCGTGCTTAGCGCCTGCGGCACCGATGATCCGGACAGCAACAACAACAATAACAACAATGGCAACAACGACATCACCGACGTCGGCGAAGACACCTCGCAGGGTGAAGATACTTCCGAAGGCGAGGACGTTGATCCCGGCGACGATGAAGACGTTGATCCCGGCGACGATGAAGATGTTGATCCCGGTGACGATGAAGACGTCGATCCCGGTGACGATGAAGATGTCGATCCCGGTGACGATGAAGATGTCGATCCCGGCGACGATGAAGACGTTGATCCCGGCGACAGCTATCCGCCCAACGCTGCGGATTCCGCGCTGATCGAAGAACTGCTCGAAGACCGCGATGCAACCCCGTCGTTCTCGGGCGTTCTCGTCACCTTTACCAAGCCCACCTTTGGTAACGACCGCGCCGGATTCTTCATCCAGGCCGAGAAACAGGGCCCCGCAGCCTTCGTAGAAGTGGATCCCGAAAGCTTCGATCCGCCTATCCAGGCCGGAAACGTCGTCGCTTTTGATGTCGTCGCCCTCAAAGCCGAAAACCAGTCGTTTGGACGCCTTGAAATCGCAGAAATCGACAACCTCGAAATCCTCGGCGATTACAACGACCTGCCCTCGTTCATTCAGGACATCAACAACGTCGCTTCTGCTAACGTGCTCTTCGTTGACTACTCGCTCGAAATCGTCTCCGGCGAGTTCACCGTCACCGGCCCGGTTCGCGGTGGTGGCACCGGCTTTGTGTCCTACCCGGTAACCACCGAAGGACTCGCCGCAGGCGAAAACCTCGTGATCCGCGTGCCGCAAGCGCTCGGCGACAGCCTGGCTCTGCGCGAAGGCTGCAACGTAAGTCTTTTTGGCACCCCGCTCTGGAGCCACAACCGCGCTCCCCAGGTTTCCGCCTGGAGCGAGTTCGATCTCCAGCTCAGCGAATGCGACATGACCGTCGTCACCGCGCAGGCAACGTCTTCCACCACGGTTGACATCACCTTCAGCCGCGCCATCAACCCGGCAACGCTTCTGGCCGACGGCTCGCAGTTCGTCAGCGTGGGCGATGACGAAGATTTCGTAGTCGGCGCCGTCCTCAGCTCGGAAAAAGTTGTTACGCTGACCACCAAAGAACAAACCGCGGATGCCGACTACGGCCTCATCATCGCCAACACCCTGGGTGATACCCTGGGCGGAGCACTCGAAGGCGGCGCGTCCGCAGAATTCAAGGGCTTCAACGACGCCGTGCAGGCACCCACGGCTGCTGGTCAGGTTGTCTTCACCGAAGTCATGGCCCGCTCCCAGAGCGGCGACGATCCAGGCGAGTACATCGAAATCTACAATCCCTCGGCCACCCAGTCCTATGATCTGAATGGTTGTGTGCTGGCCAAGCAGATCAAGACTAATAATCCGATCAAAGAAGACATTACGTCGTCTCTCGTCATCGCTCCTGGCCAGTACCTTGTCTTTGCCAAAGAGTCCGGCCAGCTGGGTGCAAAAACCGAGGATGCGATCTTCAATCTCGGTGGACTGGGTAATAATGCGGACAACACCCTCATCCTTAGCTGCAATGATGTGGAAATTAACACCTACAAATACCCCAGCCCCACACTTGGCCAATCCATCCAGAAAAGCCCGAGCAGTGACACGTGGTGTGTAACCCCGAAAGAGGACGACACCTACGAATACGTCACCGGTAAATTCGGCACTCCGGGCGAAGCCAACTTCGAGTGCCCCAACCCCTGAGTGAATTCAAACTATGACGGACACACTCAAAATAGGCGTTGTAACCATCAGTGACCGGGCGTTTCGCGGCGAGTACGAAGACCTGGCCGGCCCGGCCATTGAGAACTGGTTGCAAGCCGCGCTCTCCACTCCCTGGGAGAGCGAAGGACGCATCGTTCCCGACGAGCAGCACATGATCAGCGAGGTCTTGTGCGAGCTCGTCGACCTGGCCGGCTGCCAGCTCGTGTTCACCACGGGCGGCACCGGTCCCACCCGCCGCGACGTCACCCCGGAAGCCACGCTTGCCGTGGCCGATAAGGAACTCCCCGGTTTTGGCGAGCAAATGCGGGCGATCAGTTTGAAGTATGTGCCGACGGCGATTTTGTCGCGACAAACCGCCGTCATCCGGGGCGATTCCCTGATCGTGAATCTGCCCGGAAGCCCGCGCTCGATTCAGGAAATTCTGGACGAGCTGTTCCCGGCCATTCCTTATTGTATCGAGCTGTTGAACGGACCGTTCGTCGATACAAAACCCGAGATCGTGAAGGCGTTTCGGCCTCAGAAAAAATAATGACCCACGAAACAACCCGGCCCGGCCAGGCCGAGCTGCGCCAGTTCATCAAGGGCTGGCAGGCCGGCCGCGGCCAGGGCAAGTATTTGACCGGTATCGAACACATACCGCCACGCCCGGCCAGCTTCGGCCCCTTTCCCGAAAAACTTGATCCGCGTCTGCAAGACATGCTGCGCGCACGCGGCTTTTCCAGCCTGTACACGCATCAGTCGCAGGCGATTTCGCACGCGCTGGGCGGCCGCCACACGGTGGTTGTCACGCCCACCGCCAGCGGCAAAAGTCTGTGCTACAACCTGCCTGTGCTCGACGCGTTGTTTCGCGGCAAAAGCGCGCTGTATTTGTTCCCGACCAAGGCGCTCAGCCAGGATCAGTGCGCCGAACTCAATACTTTGATCAAGCGCACGCCCGGCTCCGACGCGTCCTGGGAAGCCCAGGTTTATGACGGCGACACGCCCTCGGACGTGCGCCGCCGCATCCGCCAGCACGGCCGCCTGATCATCACCAATCCGGACATGCTCCACAGCGCGCTCTTGCCGCATCACGACAAATGGGCCGCGTTCTTTCGCAATCTGGATTACATCGTCATCGACGAGCTGCACACCTATCGCGGCGTTTTCGGCAGCCATTTTGCCAACGTTCTTCGGCGCTTGCTGCGAATCGCCGCCCATTACGGCGTCCGACCGACGATCGTCGCGACCAGCGCCACCATCGCGAACCCCGGCGAGCTGGCGCAAAACCTGACGGGCCTGCCGTTTGAGGTCGTCGATCAGAGTGGCGCGCCGTCCGGTGAGCGTTATTTGTGTTTTTTGAATCCGCCGATTGTGGATGTGGAGAAAATGCGTCGCAAAGGCGCGCTGTCCGTGGCCGGCAGCATTGCGCGCGACGTGCTCAAACAGGGCTCGGGCACGATTGTGTTTGCGCGCAGCCGCCAGTCGGTCGAAGTGCTCGTGCACAAACTCAAGGACCGCCTGCGGCGCGACCGCGAGGCCGGAGATCTGGCTGACCGCGTTTCCAGCTACCGGGGCGGCTATTTGCCGGAGCTGCGCCGCTCGATCGAAAAAGGCCTGCGCGAAGGCTATGTAAAAGGCGTGATTTCCACGAACGCGCTGGAGCTCGGCATCGACATCGGCGGCCTCGACGTGTGTTTGCTGGCCGGCTATCCGGGCACGATTGCCTCGACCTGGCAGCAGGTCGGGCGCGCCGGGCGTGCCGGCCTTCGCAACAACACGAGCCTTGCCGTCCTGATCGCGAGCGACGATCCGATCGACCAGTTTATTATCAATCACCCCGAATATTTCCTTGGCCAATCCCCCGAAGAAGCGCGCATCGATCCGGCGAACCTGCTGATCGCCGTCGAACACCTAAAATGCGCCTGCTTTGAGCTGCCCTGGCGCGACGGCGAAGCGTTCGGCGCGCTTTCGGCCAGCGACACGACCGAGGCGCTGGAATTTCTGGCCAGTGAAATGGGCATCGTGCAGCGCACCGGCCAGCGCTGGAGCTGGTGCGCCGATACGTATCCGGCCGCCGAAGTGAACCTGCGCAACATCGCCGAAGAAAACTTTGTCGTCATCGACATAACCGCCAGCACGCCCAATGTGCTGGCCGAAGTCGATTTCGACAGCGCCCACCTCACGATTTATCCGAACGCCGTCTACCAGGTTTCCGGCGAGCCTTATCGGGTGGAACGGCTGGACTACGACGCGCGACGCGCCTACGTCCGCCGCAGCAACGACGGCTACTACACGACCGCCATGCACTACTCGGCCGTGCAAATGCTCGACGTCTTCCGCGAGCGAACGGTCCGGTCTGCCAACATCGGTTTTGGCGAAGTCTGCGTCACGCAACGTTTTGTGGGCTACAAAAAAATCAAATTCGGAACTGGCGAAAACGTCGGCTACGGCGAACTGCACCTTCCCGAACTCGACCTACACACGATGGCCTACTGGCTGGAGTTGCCCACCGCCCACTTTGAACAACCGGTCTCCCGACAAATTGCCGACGAATGGCCGCGCGTCATCCACGGCCTGGGCAATGTTTTACTCACCGCCGCCAGCCTGAAACTCATGTGTGATCCGCGCGACTTGAAACTCGTCATCGGGTCCGTCTCCCAGGACCACTGGCTGAGCGAGGATTTCCAGGGCCTCACCATCCGCGACAGCGCCGGCACCGAACACAGCTTCGGCGCGCAACCCGTTGCCGCCACCACACCCAACGCGACCTCCATCGCGACCGCTCACCACAGCATCCAATCCGAAACGGTCGGGCCCGTGCTCTTTGACCCACATATCTTCATTTACGATCGCTATCCCGGCGGCGTGGGTTTTGGTGAAGGTCTGTTCGACCACCACGAAGACTTCCTCGACATGGCCGCCTCGCTGGTCGCGGCCTGCCCCTGCGACCACGGCTGCCCGAGCTGCATCGGCCCGCCCGACCCGGCGCTACGTCCCCTCAAACACGACGTTGCCGAACTACTCGCCAGGTTGCGCTAAATCCCCGGAGCCTCGCCCGAACGCTGCGCGCCAAAACCATGACATGGAATGCATGAATTTGGTGCCCGCACCGGTTTGCCCTCTTCGCGCCACTGCCGCCTTCCTGTTTTTGAACAAAAATTTCACGCGTCCTGGCAGCTTCTGAACGCCCGGGATTTTCCCTCCCACGCCGTGCAGGCACTCAATTTCTGCCGATCGGCTGCTTCCGGGAACAAAACGCGCGATCCCCCTAACAAATCAATATCTTGCCCATCAAAATCTCCCCCCACAAAATTTACCTGTGATGGAATAATTTGATGCGCCTTGAATCTCAGCCTGCGATGCGGCACCCGATTGCCTGCAAAGAACTCTCCGATTCTGCCCGCAACATTGATTCATTTTGCCTTATTTCCGCCAACAACAAAAAAGCTGGCATGCACCTTGCAAACCTAACAAATAGCGAAGTTAGTGATGATGAGAACGCCTTGGTATCCGTTCTTTATGATTTCAGGAAAACCCAGACACTCAACATCAAAACTCAGTACAGGGTCAGAAACGCAAACCACAAGTAAACAGGAGTTCACTGCAATGGTTCAGCTGCACGACAGGGATGTCAAAACTCATCCGGTTCCCCCGTAGCAAGAAACAAGAAAACACAAAAAAGCAAGCAACCGCTCAGGCTTTTACAGAAAGGATTCTTCATAGCAGCGGGGTGCTCATCATACTTCGACCGAGAAGCATGATGAAACATGAAAAACCGTCATAAACCTATGACAACAGGTAAGTTGCGCAAATTTTAAGACAAAAAAACAGGGCATCAAAACTACACATAAAAAGGAGGCTTTACCTATGCATTATCTTACGAAAACATCCTCAAAACTCGGTTTGATCGCAGTTCTTCTTTTGTTGGCATCGGCGTGTGGTGGCGAGGAGAACACGCGTGATGGTAGTGAGAATAGGGATACTGTAAATCCGCTGGTGGAGATCGAAGAGATTGCGGCCGGCGATGAATGCCAGCATGGCGGCAGCCTGATCATCAACGGCGTTGATAAAGACAAAGACGGCAAGCTTTCTGAGAGCGAAATCTTGTCCACGCAAGCGATCTGTAAAAACGCTCCGGGCAGTGGTGGAGGCGGAGGCGGCGCCAGCGATGGCAGCCCGCTGATTCAGACACAAACGCTCGACGCGGGTGATGAGAATTGCCCGCACGGCGGCCAGCTTGTGATTGCCGGTCTGGACGCAGACGAGGACGGCAACCTTTCGGGCGATGAGATCAAATCCACGTCGGTATTCTGCACCGAAGTCGGCGCTTGCGTGGGCGTTCCTCCGCTGGAGCTGGTGAGCGCGGAAATTGAGCAAGATCACTTTGGCCAACACGAAATCGGCCAGACCTATGAAATCCGTGCGGAGCTCAATCAGGCGATCGATAAAAGCCGCGTAAGAATCCAGGATGCTGCCGGTTCTCTGGGTGATGGCGCTTTGGACTACGAAGTGGACGAGGACAACGACCACATCGCGATCCTTTCGTGGACGCCAGATGAGATTGGCAATTTCCCGATTCTGGCGATGATCGAAGACGGCTGCTCCCTGGCTGCAAATCACAGCCAGCTGCCTTATGTTGACGAGCCCCGCGTGCAGGTTCGCGTAACTTCCGAAGTGCGCGGCCTCATCAACGAAGGCGACAAGGCCGAAATCTGCTGGACCTCACGACTGGCCGACAGCTGCGCATTTTATGAGTTCAACACGCTCGTTGGGCCGGTTGAACCCAACGGATGTATGGAGCTTGAACTCACGCCCGAGCAGATTGCTCACCCATCAAGCATCATAGACTACTACATCCGCTGCGAGCGTACGGACGACGAGGAAAACCTTACGTTCCGTCAGCATCAGGCCCTTCTCTACAAGCAACCCATCCTGGAATACTTCTACGGCGAACAGCCACTGTTTCTGGAGGCCACGGGCGGGACTGCCAAACTCTATTGGAATACCTTTGGCATGGATTCCTGCACGCTTTCCGACGGAACGGACGCAAATCCCGTCGATGCTGTTCCCGCAGATCCGAGCATTCCCCATGCCGTAGATATCACACAATCAACTGACTTTACGCTGACATGTGAAGATCTACTTAACGCTACACATCTTCAAAAAGTTCGCTATCTGGTAGGGCCCGGCATCACCTCTGTGAGCACTGCCCTGAACGTACAGTATGAGAGCATCTCGATCGTATGGGGAACCGTCGATCTCGATGGCACCTGTGATGTGACCTATTCAAACAACGGCGCCACCCTTTCCTTCACAGACGTGACCCCTGGCCTTCCAAACGATCAGAATGGATTCATGTATCGGTTTGCAAATGTCTTCCAGCAAAACATCGACACAAGCGTTTTCGACCTTTCGAAAGAACAGGTTACCGAAGTAACCTGCTACAACGCCGACAAAACAGAAAGCTACACGTACGTTTCTACTCAGTGAACAAACCATAAGAATCACTTTACACAGCCAGAATTATTCATCCTTCTGGCTGTGAAAACCTCTCCAAGAAACACTTCTAACCATGAAACCATCACACTTTTACAAATAAATATAACGACAGGAAAACATCATGAAACATCTCAAACGTAATGCGACAAAAATAGGCTTACTCACCGCTGCATTGCTGGTTTTCTCCGCCTGCGGCTCCGATGAAGCCTCAAAGCCCTCCCTCTCCGTGCCGAGCGCGCCCTTGTTTGATCAGCAACCCATTGCGGCGGGCGACGTCTGTGAGTTTGGCGGCACCCTGGTGCGCGGCGGCCTGGATCAAGACAAAGACGGCAAACTTTCTGATTCCGAAGTGAGCAGCGAAACGCCGATTTGCAATGACGAGGACGCCCAGGAAGCCGGGCCGGCATTGCTGGTCAAAACGGAAACGCTCGAAATCGGCGATGAAACCTGCCCGAACGGCGGGCAACGCGTCCACGTCGGTTACGATCTCGATGAAGACGGCGCCCTGTCTGCAGAGGAAATCGCCGACGAGCAAACGAAGACAACGGAGATTTGCAACAATGCTCCGCTCGACGTATGCGCTGGCGCGGAACAGCTTCAGATCGTTTCCATCGCACTGGAAGAAGATCCCTTCGGATACCACGAAGTGGACCGTACGTACGGAGTCCGTGTAGAACTCAATCAGCCCATCGACATCGATTCCCTGGAGATCAAGGACATCCTCAAGACGCTCGGCGAGGGTGCGCTGGCCTACACGGTCGATCCCGACAATGACAAAGTCGCGATTCTTGAGTTCCAGGGCGACATGAACATGAGCTACGCGATGGCGATTGCGGCCAACGACGGTTGCACGACCGGTTCGGCCGGCCTGCGCACGCCGCCCTTGCACGTGCAGCAGCCACGGCTCAACGTCACCTACAGTGCTCAGGGATTCTCGGACGAAGGCGAGACCATCGAGCTCTGCTACGAAACGCGCAATGCCGATTCGTGCTCTACAAGCATTCGCTACATCATGGACACAGACGCGCCCACCAGTGATTGCATCGAACTGAGCGCGACTGCCGTCGACATGCAGAACCAATCAGTTTCTGTTCGGATTATATGCCAGGATTCCGAAAACCCTGGATTGCCCTCGGCGCAACACGATCGAATGATTCCGACCAGCCCTGCTGTGATCTCCTTTAATTCCGCAGAATTCCCCGGCCTGGCTGCCGGCGGTGAGGTCGAGCTGCACTGGGAAACCTTCAAAATGGAATCCTGTGAGCTCTCGGACGGCACGAATTCCGACGACGTTCCCCTCAACGAATCCAGCCACATCCTCTCCATCACAGAAACCACCGAGTTTGTCTTGACCTGCCTGGACATCGACGGTGAAGAGCACTCCGCAAGCCGCCGCGTCACGGTTGGCCCCGGCATCCTGAGCTTCAACTCCAGAATCAGCCAGCGCAGCCCAGGATTTCCTCTGACTTTCAGCGCCAACTGGGAAACCTCTATGCTCTACGGCAACTGCGATGTTCAGTTCGAGTACGCAAGCACCAATCTCCTCAACAGCAACATCAACCAGCAAATGAACCACCAACTCAATGGACGATACCGACACGGTTCTACCCAGGCATCCCAAACCAACCCTGCAGAAGATCTGGACGCGCAAATTCAGGGAACCGCAACGCTCACCTGTCGCAGTAGCTTCCCCTCGGAGCCCGCTCACACGCTCGTCATTCCGCTTCAACAGAACTGAGATTTGAGCGCATCATTCGCTGTAGCGTCGTGATAAGTCCCCCGGACATCGCCTGATGCCGGGGGGTTCATTTCTGCTTCGAACAGAACTTCACAGACCTCCACCTACTTCAGAAACACGCGTCATTATTGCGCCGCATCAAATGGCTATGCCGCGGATATCGCATAAACACTGAACTTTTTGCTTCATTAATAAATACCAGGCAACATTTTCCGAAAATCTCCGAAAACAGATCCAGCAAGTCGGAA
>JBEBUW010000130.1:0-11523 GCA_040393065.1 Lujinxingia vulgaris
AACAGGACGTCGAAGACCTTGATGTGGACGAGCAGGACATTGAGGAACAGGACGTCGAAGACCTTGATGTGGACGAGCAGGACATTGAGGAACAGGACGTTGAAGACCTTGATGTGGACGATCCGGACGTTGAGGACGAACAGGATACTGATGTTGAGCCGGGGCCGCCGTCGGGAAGTCTCGATCTGACTTTTGGAACCGGTGGCATTGCCGCGTCTGGCAGCGAGGCCCCCGGTATGCGGCCTTATTCAGTCGCCGTTCTGGCCGACAATTCCATCATCCTGGTCGGCGATGCTCGCAGCGCGGCGGGCGCGGAGCCTTCTTGTCTGGTGCAGCGCGTGGAGCAAAGCGGTGCGCTGGCGGGCGGTTTTGGAGCCTCTGGAAGCGTTTTGTTCCGGCCTGAAGGTGCAAACAGTTGCAGTTTGCGCGCAGCAAGCACAGGCGCGACGGGCCATGAGGCGTTGTTGACGGGCTTTTCGTCGACCGGCGCGCAGGAGTTCGCAATCGTCGGACGTGCAACGGCGACGCAGGTTGAGCACAAGGCTCTGGGGCGCGGTGCGCACTCGTTGATGTCGTTTCATGCGGTGCTGCCCATGGCGGATGGTCGCCTGATCGGTGCCGGGCGTGATTTTGGCTCGCAGTGGAAGTTCATCGGCACGCTGACCCGGCACGATCAACATCTGGATGCCGAAGTGAGTTTTGGAACCAATCGCTTCCGAGACATTGCATGGACGCAACCGAGTAGTGTTTTTATGGCGCGAGACATCGCGCAGCTGGATGCCGAGCACGGCCTTCTGGTCGGAACGGTTGAGCGTGAGATGGGCAACGCAAGCGGTTTGCTTGTGGCTTTCAACCTGTTTACGGGCGCGCTGAAAGCGGATTTTGGCAACGCCGGCATCGTCGAGTTCGGTGGCGGGGCTTCTATCGACCGGTTTCAGTCGGTGGTGGTTTCGAGCCAGCGCATCTATGCCGTGGGTTCGCGCGGATTTGGCGCCGAGGAAGATATTTTGATCGCGGCCTTTACTCCGGGCGGTGTGCTGGACACGACGTACGGAACGGCTGGCGTGGTGTTGGGTGAGTGGGACGGTCGGGATCGACCGTTTGACAGTGTGCTCGATGCGCAGGGACGGTTGCTTGTGGCGGGTGCTTTTGAGGCCGGCGGCATCGCGCAGCCCATGGTGTTGCGTGTGCTGGCGTCGGGTGCTTTCGATGCCAACTTTGAATGGTTTGGAATTCAGGCGCCGCCCTTTGATGCGAACGAAAGCGAAGCCCGGGCGATTGCTGTGGATGCAAACGGTCGCGTGCTGGTGGCCGGCCGTACGCGTGATGCGGCTACCAGACTGGATGTGCCGTTTCTTGTGCGTTTGATTCCCTGAGTGTGAAAGGCATCGATGAAAAAATCTTACCATAAAAAGGCCACCGCCTGCGCGCAAACTCTGGTTACGGCCGGGTTGAGCGCCGATGCCTACCAGGCCGCAGCCCATGATTTGCTGGCGATATTGAAGGAACTTGTTCCGCTGCTTCCCTACGAAAAAGACCATCCGCTGTGGACGAATGTTCACATCCCTGCCGGGTTGGTGGTTGCGCCGGGTTACGCGCAGGAATCTCTGGCCGCAGGCGTTTACATCGCACAGCTTGCCAGCATCCTCCACAAACAGATCGCAGCGCATCAGGCCCAAGATCCGACGCGCGCCTTGCAGGTTTTGTATCCGGCCTGCGGACCGTTTTTTGGTGCCGGGCTGGTGGTCGCGCTTTTGTGGCCAGCCAGCGCGTTGCAGCTCACGCTGGTGGAGGTTTCCTCGGCGGCGTTGCAGATGGCTCAAAGCGTGGCGCAGGCGCTGGAGATCGAAGATCGCATTGCGCAGTTTGTGCACGCGGATGCATCGCGCTGGACGCCCACGCAAGCGTACGATCTGCTGCTGGTGTCGTGCCTGCAGGCCGGCTTGAGCCGGGAGCCGCAAATTGCAGTGAGCGCCAATCTGGTGCCTTTTTTGAAACCCGAAGGGGGGCTCATACCGGAGCGGATCGAGGTGCGGCTTGGCGCATTGGATACGACTGCTTTTCAGGGGCCATCGCCGGTTTTTGAGCCGCTGGAAGGTTCTGTACAAACGCTTTTGTGCGTAGATCGTGCAAGCCTTCTGGCCCTGGGCCGGCCGGAGCAGTGGCAGGCGTCGGTGATTCCGCTCGACGATATTGCACGCGAAGAACCCTGGCCCGCTGGTTCGATGCCGGCGGTGTTTCTGGAGGTCGAGCTTGCACCGGGCCGCAAATTGTTGCCGGGCGCGACCGGGGCGACGATTCCCATGGCGCGGCCGGATCTATTTGCGCTGGACCGACTTCCGCCCGGTCAGCGCCGCTGCACCTGCCACTATCGGCTCGACTATGAGCCGGGAATCGTTATCACCTGACGCAGGCTCGTAGAAAAGGAAAGAGAGAGGCCGGGGAGCGGTCGGAGCGGCCTTGTGAGGGTATCGAACTACTTTGAGAGCGGTCGGAGATGCCCTTGGAGGGTATCGAACTACTTTGAGGGCGGTCGGAGCTGCCTTTGGAGGGTATCGAACTACTTTGAGGGCGGTCGCGAGGGCTCTGGAAGTGGTCTGGACTACTTTGAGGGGCGGTCGCGAGGTCTCTGGAAGTGGTCTGAACTACTTTGAGGTCGGTCGCGAGGGCGCTGGAAGTCGTTTGAGCTATTCGGGAAGCAGTCGCGAGGACGCTGGAAGTAGTTTGAGCTATTCGGGAAGCAGTCGCGAGGACGCTGGAAGTAGTTTGAGCTATTCGGGAAGCAGTCGCGGGGGCTCTGGAAGTGGTCTGGACCGCCGACAGGGGCTCTTGGAGTGCCTGGCCGGTGGTTGGGAGAACTCAGGAAGGATAGGTCATGCTGGCGCCGGGGCCGAGGGGCAGGCCGAGGAGCATCCAGACGATGAGCATAAGGGTCCAGAAGAAGCCGAAGGCCACCGAATAGGGGAGCATGGTGGAGAGCAGGGTGCCGATTTTGATGTCTTTTACGTAGCGCTGGGCAAAGATGATGATGATCGGCAGGTAGGGCATGAGCGGGGTGATGATGTTGGTAACGGAGTCGCCGAGGCGGTAGGCGGCCTGGGTGAGTTCGGGGCTGAAGCCCATCATCATCATCATGGGGACGAAGATCGGAGCCATGAAGGCCCACTTGGCGCTGGCGCTGCCGACAAACATGTTCATCAGGGAGGAAACGAGGATGAAGGCCAAAAGCAGCGGGATGCCAGTGAGCCCGACGTGGGTGAGGAGTTCGGCGCCGCGCATGGCGGTGATGGCGCCCAGGTTGGTCCAGTTGAAGTAGGCGACGAATTGTCCGGCGATGAAGGCCAGCACGATGTAGGCGCCCATGGTGGCCATGGAATCGCTGGCCATTTTGGCGATGTCGCGGTCGTTTTTGATCATGCCGATGAGCGCGCCGTAGACGATGGCGGGGAGCACAAAGAGGATGGCGATCAGGATTTCGACGGATTCGAAGAAGGTATTGAGTGTTTCGATGGGCGGATCGCCGGGTTGAATGACGTCGCGCAGCGGGGAGGATTCGATGTAGCCGAGCAAAAAGACGCCAAAAGCAACGACGGCGGCGACAAGCATGGAGATTTTGAAAGCGCGTTTTTCTCTGGCGGAGGGTTCTTCGGGCGGCTCGATTTCGACGCTGGCCTGGCTCGGATCCCAGGGGCCGAGCATGGGTTCGACGATGCGAGAGGTGACCAGCGTGCCGATGACGGTGATGAGAATCGTGCTGGCGACCATGAAATAGTAGTTGGAAGTGGCGTTGACCATGTAGGTCGGATCGATGCTCTGCGCGGCCTGCCCGGTGAGTCTGGCGAGCATGGGATCGAGGCCGGTGATGAGGAGGTTGGCGCTGAATCCGCCGGAGACGCCGGCGTAGGCGGCGGCCAGACCGGCGATGGGGTGGCGTCCGATGCCGGCAAAGAGCAGTGCGCCGAGCGGAGTCAAGACGACGTAGCCGGCGTCGGCGACCATGGAGCTCATGACGCAGGCAAAGATAAGCGTGGCGGTGATGAGGTTCGGCGGCACGGAACCGACCAGCAGGCGCAGGCCGATGGTGATGAAGCCGGTGCGTTCGGCGATGCCGATGCCGAGCATGACGGTCAAAACCGGGCCGAGCGGCGCGAAGGAAATGAAGTTGTTGACGGCGTTTAAGAACATCCAGCGGATGCCTTCCCAGCTCATCAGGTTCTGGACGCTTTTGGTTTCGATAGAGCCGTCGCGCTGGGTGAGGTCTGCTTCTGCACCAGCAAAGATCATGGAGGCCAGCACGACCATCGCGGTCAAAATAACGAAGAGCGTGAGCGGGTCGGGCAGCTTGTTGCCGGCGTTGGCGATGCGTTCGAGCTGGCGGACGATGAAGCTTTTTTTCTCGGCGTTGTTGTCGTGCGCAGAGGGGGGCGTGCTGGATTGACTCATGAGAGAACCTGGTGGGTGGCAAACAAAGCGAACAAGGAAATTAGTGGGCGGCTTCGACCAGCGCGGAATTGGAGGGCTGGTTCTTTAGCACGGCTTCGAGCTGGAGTTGAAGCGGATTGACGACGTTTTTGGTGAAGCGTTCGAGCTCAGCGCCGCGCAGGGGATCGCCGCGCGTGGCGTCGACGGTGAGCGGATCGACGTAGGTTCCGTTTTTCTTCATACCGAAGTGCAGGTGCGGGCCGGTGGAGCGTCCGGTGGAGCCGACTTTTCCGATCAGATCTCCGCGCGAGACGCGCGTGCCGTTTTTGAGTCCTTTGGTGATGCTGGAGAGGTGGGCGTAGTAGGTTTCGAAGCCGCCGCTGTGGCGGATGGCGACGAGGTTTCCGTTGGCGCCCTTCCAGCCGGCGTGGGTGATGACGCCATCGGCCACGGCCTGGACGGGTGTGCCGGTGGGCGCGCCGTAGTCAACGCCCTGGTGCTGGCGCGTACCGCCCAGGACCGGGTGCGTGCGGCGGCCAAAGCGGCTGGTGATGCGGGTAAAGGGCAGCGGGCTTCTAAGGAACTGGCGCTGGAGGTTGTCGCCGGTGGCGTCGAAGTAGCCGCGGTCGTCTTTGCCCTCGTGATAAAACGCGTAGTGGGTGCCGGTCGGGCCGACGTATTTGGCAGCGAGCAGGCGGCCGTAGCGCAGGAATTTGCCGTCGAGGTAGACTTTTTCGAAGACGAGCGCGAACTGGTCGCCGACGCGGGTTTCTGTGTTGAAGTCGATGGTGTACTGGAAGATTTCCATGAAGCGAAACGCCATCTGGCCCTGTTCGCCTGTGGCTTCGAGAGCTTGCCAGAAGCTGCTGTCGATGCTTCCGCCGATGGCTTCGGTGCGTGAATCGACGGCGACTTCTTCTTTGACGCAGGTGTATTTGCCGTCGGCGTCGCGTGTGGTGACGAAGACGTCTTCCGCGCTGGCCTGGTAGCGAAAGCGGGTGATGATTCCGTCGGCGTCGACCTCGGCGGTCCAGGAATCTCCGGGGCGGCTGCGTCGGAAATCAAACAATTCGCCGGTGGCGGTCACCACATGGTGGATGGCCTGATTGGAGATGCCGCGTTGTTGCAAAGAAAGTGAAACGGACTCGTTTTTATCGAGTTTGCCGGCCAGGAAAACAGGCTGGCCTTCTTGCCAGGTTGCGGCCAGGGCGGCGGCTGTGGGCGCGGCTGCGGGTTGGGCGGCGGCTTTTTGTGGGCTGGCCAGTCCGGGGTTGTCGTGCAGGTGGTTTTCTGCCTGGTAGAGTGCTTCGGAAACCAGAAGCATGGCTTCCTGGGAAACACCGTCCAGGCGCGATTGAAATTCGAGGTTGTCGTCGCCAAAGAAAAACCATCCGAGTCCGAAAACGGCTGCACAGAGCAGCAAGAGGAAAAACCATTTGCGGCTGGTATTTGGTCGGCGATAGCGGTACTTGCGCTGGTTACGCAGCAGGTCGCCGCGTGGCCGGGATCTTCGTATCATCCAAAAACTCTCGTTAAACTGCGAGCTTCCATGCTCCTGGCAACTTCAGGTTGCAGCGCTACCATCCCCGCGAAAGGCGGGTACGTCAAGAAACTGCTTGTGCGAATTTGTGGGATGGTCGCTGCGGAAAGGCGCAGAATTATTGACAAAAGGCTTAGAACGGGTGGTTAATCAGACTTCGTGAGCCTGGTTCGGAGGCTTTTTCTTTTACGTAGCGTCGGTTTTCACGTGTCTCGTCGTACAATTTTTATCGTTGCAGCGGTTCTGGTGCTGGGGGTGGCCGTTCTGGGGCTGCCGCTGTTTGTGAAGCAAATCGCGGAACGAAAGTTGCCGGCGTATCTGGCGGCATCGGGACTGGAAGCGAGCTGGGAAAAGATGGGGATGGGCTGGGGCGACCGGGTGACGCTGGAAAAGGTGGAGCTTCGGGAAACGGCGCATGATGTTTCGGTAAAGGTGGAGCAGCTGGTGGTGCGGATTGCGCTGCGCAGCCTGTTTTCGGAGACGCCGCAGATTCAGGGCGTGCAGCTTGAGGGCGTGGTGGTGGAAGTCGATCTGGCGTCTCTGTCTGCGCCTGCTGACGCGTCGGGCGGGGTGCAACAACCTGATTCTGCAGGAGTTTCTTCCGGCGGCAGGTTGCGGCGTGTGCTGGAGCACTTGCCGGATATTGCGTTGAACGACGTTGCGCTGCATGTGCAAAACGAGGGTGAAAAGCTGGCTGTGGTCGCGGCGCGCGAGATTTCGCTGGAGGCCGTGGAGCAGCTCTGGCGGCTGGAAGCCAGGGGCGGTGTGCGTTTGGGTGAGTCGGTGTCGGCGCTGGAAATCGAGGGGAGGATGGTGGGGACGCTCGATCCGTTCGGGCGTTCGTTGGAGGCAGAGATTACGCATGAGGAGTCGGAAAAAGCGCTGATCGACTGGCAAATGGCGGGGCTGGGTGGCGTGCAGTTGCAGACGGTGCGGGTCGATCTTGGCGTGGCGCGGGCGTCGAGTGTGGCACTGGAGGGTTTGCGGGTACATCTGGCGGCGGCGGACAAGGCAGAAGACGACGGCGAGGCGATGCTGCTGGAGGCGTTGGTGCCCTCGGCGCGGGTGGTTTATTCGGATGCGCCAGACCAAGCGGGCAATCGGTTGCATGTGCGGGCGCGAAATCCGCATCTGGCGGTCCGGGCGGAGAGCGCGGCAAAGATCCGGCGGAGTTTGTCGAGGATGGCGGGGATGATTCGGGGCGCGGAGGATGCGGAGGCAGGTGCTGCTGGAGGCGAAGGTTCGGGGCAGGCGTCGGCCGCGGGCAAGGTTGCGGCTTTGTTGTGGCTTGCGAGCGTGGATGTGCAGGGGGCGACGGCGGAGATTTTGGGGGCGGCGGAGAAGGTGACGTTTGCGGAATCGCTGGCGATGGCGGCTCGGCGCGGCCGGGTGGTTGCGCGCGGGCATGTTTTGGGGGGAGACGTGTTTGTGGACGCGTCGTTTGCGCCGGGCGAAAAAATTCCGCAGGCGGCGCGCTTGCAGATGCGCGGGGTGGAGCTTTCGATGTTGCCGGGGACGACGCGCGGGCTGGGGCAGCCGATTCGTGGGATTCGCGGCAGCGTGGGCGGCAAGATCGATATGAATTTGCTGGTGAGCGCGCCGCATCTCGGGCCAAAAACTGCGGTTTCGCGTGCGCCGGTATTTGTGAGCGGTTCGGTGGATTTGCGCGAAGGCATGCTGGATATCGCGGGGCTGTCGGCCGAGCCTTTGACGGATGTGGCGTTTGGCGCGGATTTTCACGCGACCTGGAATCAGGCGGCGGGGCGGCTGGCGGTGACCGAGAGCGTGCTGCGTTCGGGGCCGGTTGCCGCGCAGTTTGATGCGAGGATCGATGGCTGGCCAACGCGTCCGGTGGCGCAGCTTGACGCGCGGATTGAGGAAGGTCCTTGCCAGGATCTGGTGCGTGCGATTCCAAGGCAGCTTCTGGGGCCGTATCGCCGCGTGGTGGTGGAGGGCGATGTGGCGCCGGGTTTGCGGCTGCGCATACCGCTCGATCAGCCGCGCTTGCTGACGTTCAAGCTGACCGGATTTGAGGAATTACCGTGCGCTGTAACTGCGCTCAACGCCGAGCGCAGTGCGTGGCCGGATGTGCGCTTTGCCGAAATGAAGCCGCCGCCACCGCCCACGCCGCAAAAATGGGATTTGTTCGGTGATATTTTTGGGATCGGCGACATGCCAAAGACACCAGTGGCGATTGTGCCCGCAGATCTGGAGCCGCCCACCGGCGAGCATCGACGCAAGATTCTGGCGGACGTGGACTGGTTGAATTATCCGTTCATCAAGCAGGTGACCGAAGGCGTGAGCCAGGACGAAGAAGGCGTGCTGGCCGATATCAAGGTCGGGCCGGGGCTGCCGACCTATGTGCCGATTTCGGAGCTGCCGCCGTACGTGGGCGCGGCGATGTATCTGACCGAAGAAATGATGTTTTACACGAATCGCGGCGTGAGTTTTTCACTCATGCAAAAGGCGATTCGCATCAATCTGGATAAAAACCGCTACGTCTACGGCGGCTCCACGGTCACGCAGCAGCTTGTGAAAAACCTGTTTTTGACGCGCCACAAAACGCTCGACCGCAAGCTACAGGAAGCGTTCATCGCCTGGCGCATCGACGAAGCCGTGAGCAAAGATCGCGTGCTGGAACTGTACGTGAACGTGATCGAATTCGGACCGGATGTGTACGGAATCCACGCAGCCGCGCAGTATTACTTCCAGAAAGACGCCCGGCAGCTAACCCCGCTCGAGTCCGTGTTCCTCGCCACCTTAAAACCCTCGCCGTGGGTCGGAGCGCGCTATATGCGCCGCAAGAAGACGCCGGAAAGTGGTTGGTGGGGCAATCGGATGGAGGAGATTTTCGACCGGCTTGTGGAGCGCAATTACCTGACGCGGGAGCAGGCGGATGCGGAGCGGCCGTATGTGGTGGTGTGGGAATAGACGATGGGGGCGGCGGTCCTAAATCGACGATTGCTTTGCCGCTTCCCTGGGGATGACCGAACAAAGGTCTATCCCCAGGAAACCGGCTTCGCACTCCCCGATTTATGACTCGCCGCAGACGTTTGGGTTGTAGGAGCTGGCGTAGTGAGTTTGGTGGTTTGAGAGAGATGTTGAGCTTTGATGTATTGGCTGTGTTAAAATCGTCGATTCCTGGCGAATCTGAAAAGGTAAGGTGATTTCGTGAGCAAGCGAAAACCAGTGGATCAGTTGAGTATCAGAGGGTTCAAGTCTATTCAGAACCTGGATGGGTTTAAGCTCAACGATATCAATATATTGATCGGTGCCAATGGTTCGGGGAAAAGTAATTTTATTAGCTTTTTTCAGATGCTTAGCGAAATGGTAGCGGGGCGTTTACAGGTTTGGACCGGTAAACAAGGTTCGGCAGATCGTATTGTTAGTTTTGGTGTCAAAGAGACGAAAAAGCTAAGTGCATCGATTCGTTTTGGTTTGAATGGTTATGACTTTGAATTGGAACCGACCATTGAGGGTGGGTTTGTTTTCGCTCAAGAGTCAACTTTTTTTGAGGGTCATCAATTTAAGGGCAGAACTTATCAGCTTGGTTCCGGGCATGCAGAAGCAGTGCTTGAAAAGAATTATCATCATCCCGTCGAATCGTCTCATGGGCAGACCAAGACAAACGTTACAGAATATTGCTTCGAATCCATAGCGAGTTGGAAAGTATTTCACTTCCATGACACGAGCGACACCGCCGGGGTAAAGCGACTGGGTGCTCTGCACGATAATCGATACTTACGGCCGGACGCATCGAATCTAGCGGCCTATTTGTATCGCTTGAAACATGAAAGCCCGGATGTGTACGAGCAGATTCGTAAGACTGTCCGACTGGCCATTCCGTTCTTCGATGATTTTGTACTTACACCGCGGCAGTTGCCTAGCGAAGAGGAACAAATTCGTTTGCTCTGGCGTCAGAAAGATAGCGATTACGCGTTTTGGCCAAGCCAGCTTTCTGATGGTTCGATTCGGTTTATTTGTCTTGCGACTGCTCTTTTACAACCAGAGCCCCCTTCGACGATCATTATTGATGAGCCTGAACTCGGCCTTCATCCGTACGCAATCACCTTGCTCGGTTCATTGGTGCGGTCGGCTTCCAAGCGAATGCAAGTCATTATCTCCACGCAATCTGTACCCCTGGTAAATGAGTTTTCAATTGATGATTTGATCGTCGTGGAACGTGAAAAAGGTGCGTCTGTTTTCTACCGTCACGAAGCAGCAGACTTCGAATCCTGGCTGGAAGATTATTCAGTCGGCGAGTTGTGGGAGAAGAATGTTTTGGGCGGGAGGCCGGAGAGATGACACGAATCTATGTGATTTGCGAAGGTCAGACCGAAGAACTGTTTGTGAATGAAGTATTAGGTAAACCGTTTTCTGCCCAGGGAATCTATTTATATCCTCGTTTGATCGGGAAACCTGGTCATAAAGGAGGCAACTTTAAAATTGAGCGTCTCTTAACAGATTTGCGCTCTACATTGGGCAATGATACCGGCGCTTATTGCACAACGTTTTTTGATTATTACGGGCTCCCTGAAAGCTTTCCGGGAAAAAAGGAATCCTCTTCTAAAGTTTCGAGTGCTGATAAGTCAGCAAGTCTATTGGATGAGATGGGCAAAGTAATACAGAATAATTTAGGGCAGAACGTCATGCGCAGATTTATACCTTATGTTCAAATGCATGAGTTTGAAGGTTTACTTTTTAGTGATCCCGAAGCGTTGGCCAGAGGTATTGATCAACCAGACCTGGCAGCAGACTTCGCATCGATCCGTGGAGAGTTTTCTACTCCTGAAGATATCAATAATTCCGCTCAAACAGCACCAAGTAAACGAATCGAATCGCTTTATCGGCAGTATGAAAAGCCAACGCATGGCTCGCTTGCTGCTCTTGAAATTGGCCTGAACAGCATCCGCTCTCAATGCCCTCTTTTTCATGGCTGGCTGCAACAACTCGAAGCACTCGCTGCAACTCCTCCACTTTAGAAGTCGTTTTCAAGCAAGGATATGGGTCATGCAATTCGTAAGTACACGTGGAAAATCGCCGGCGGTGGCGTTGTCGCAGGCTTTGTTGGCGGGGCTTGCGCCGGATGGTGGTTTGTATGTGCCGGCGGCGTTTCCGGAGTTTGCGGTCGCGGATTTTGACGGGTTGGAGACGGTGCCGGAAATCGGGGCGCGGTTGTTGGCGCCGTTTTTTGCGGGTGATGTGCTGGAGGGGGAGCTTGCGGCGATTTGTGGGGAGGCGTTGGATTTTGAGATTCCGTTAAAAAGGCTGGATGAGGGGACGGCGATTCTGGAGCTGTTTCATGGGCCGACGGCGGCGTTTAAGGATGTGGGGGCGAGGTTTCTGGCGAGCTGTTTGAGTCGGCTGGGGGCGGGCGGTGAGCGGCCGTTGACGATTCTGGTGGCGACGTCGGGGGATACGGGCGGGGCGGTGGCGGCGGCGTTTTATGGCAAGCCGAATATTGAGGTGCAGGTGTTGTATCCGAAGGGGAAGGTTTCGGCGCGGCAGGAGCATCAGTTGACGTGTTGGGGTGGGAATGTGCGGGCGTTTGCGGTGGAGGG
>JBEBUW010000131.1:0-11480 GCA_040393065.1 Lujinxingia vulgaris
GCCTTTCCTTCGCGGCAATTCGCGCCTTCGCGCCTTCGCGTGCGCCTTTTGCCTTTGCCGTGCTTTCCTCGCAAGCGTCCTAAACGGCCTACATCGTCAACCAGCCAGGCCACCACCACACTGGCATCCCCCACCAGCTTGTATAAAATGCCCCACAACAATTCCCGGAAGTGCAACGCAGATAAACAACCAACCCAGGAAAACGCAATGTCGGATATCTCCAAAAAAATCGACAAGTTCAACCACACCGCCCACCTCCAACGTGCCTTTGAACTCGCCCGCGAAGCCGCCGCCCGCGGCGACGGCCCCTTCGGCTCCGTGCTGGTCCGCGACGATAAAATCATCCTGAGCGACTCCAACCACATCGTCACCGAACGCGACATCCGCCGTCACCCCGAACTCCACCTGGCCTACCTGGCCTGCCAGCAATTCACCCCCGAAGAACGCGCCGAAATGGTCATGTACACCAGCACCGAGCCCTGCCCCATGTGCGCCGGCGGCATGCGCATGGCCGGCTTTGCCCGCGTCATCTACAGCGTAGGTTCCGACGAAATCGCCGAATACACCGGCGTCCAACCCACCGCCCGCTCCGCGCAAATTCTAGCCGGCATCACCGAAGTCCAGGGCCCTGTTCTCAACGACGAAGGCCGCCGCATCCACGATGAATTCCTGAAATAAACCTCCGCACCGACGCGCCCCGGATCTCATCCGGGCGCCAACCTGGCGATTTCCGCACGTAATTTTTCAATCATCGCGCTATTTCTGCCCTCATCGCCATGCTGGTGCATTTGCTTGTTTTTGTGCGCCAGCTCCCCCAGCAGATGATAAAACTTGGAGGTAGAGCCTCCCTGAAAAATTGAAGTCGTCAGGGTCCATGGCGACTGCGCTTTTTGATACTGCGCCTGCGAAATCAAGCCACGCGTCACCTCTTCTAACAGATACGTTTTCATGATCTTGCGCTCATGAAAAATCGCCCAGACGATGACGCCCACCATCAGCAAATAGCCCGGCATATCCGTGAGCAACGTAAAACCCAGCGAGTCATAGCCGCCGGAACCAACAATTCTTCCAATCGTATTATGGAAAGCATGCACGCCTATCGCGATCCCCAGACCGATCACGGGCGCGACCAGCTTGACCACGATGTTTTTATGCAGCCGCGCCACCGCCAGGCCAATACCGGTAAACGCCGTAAAACATGCATGCAGCCAGCCGACCAGAACAATGCGGATAACCGCAACCACCGCCAGCCCACCCCAGCCACTGGCGAGGTAGCCCTTCTCATAGATGTAAAGGGTGTTCTCAATGGCCGAAAATCCGAGGCCCACCATGCTCCCGTAAACGATGCCATCCAAAATCGAGTCAAATTCCTTGCGGAAGAACAAAAACACCATCACCACCGCCAGCCCCTTGAGGATCTCTTCGACCACCGGAGCGACGACCGACGCTGTGGCAAAACTCGCCACCGACTCAGACCCCGTGATTGCACCAATACCAATACCGAAAGTCGTATTGATCACGCATGCACCGAAACCCGCCACGAAAACACCCCAGAAAAACACGCCCCCCAGCAACAGCTTGGGCTCTTTTTCGTAACGATCGAGCCAGTAAATAAACCCGGCATAGAAAAACATCGGAATGAAACCCAAAAACAACGAGATAATCAGCGCCATGCAGCTTCTCCCCTTCAAAAGGACTGTCGATGGATAAATAAATGTACTGCTTTGAAAACCATCCTGTCCGATTCATGAGGCCGTGTCACGCGCCAAAACCACGTGCAATTTCTCTCCCTTGCCGTTCCTTCGCACCTTCGCGGCTTCGCGCGAGACTCGCCTTTGCCGCGCCTCCCCCAACAAACCTCACGGCATCCGCAAAATCGGCTTAATCACCGCACCACTGGCCGAATCCGCAATCGCCTGGTCGATCTGATCAAAATCATAAAACTTACAGAGCTTATCAAACGAAAAACGCCCCTGCCGATACAGCTCCACCAGCGCCGGAATCAGCTGCCCCGAGCGCCCGCCTCCGCCCAGCACACCGATCACGCGCTTACCCCACAACGTCGAGAGGTGGTCCAGCGAAAACGACGCCCCGGCCGGCGCACCGCCCACCAGCACCAGCGTCCCCAGCATGCCCACCGTCTCCGCCATCGTCTCAATCACCGAAATCACCCCGGTACAATCAAACGCAAAATCCACCGTCGAGCCCGTGATCTTTTTCACCTCCTCCACCAGCGAATGCTTGCCCGAATTGATCGTATGCGTCGCCCCAAAATCAGCGGCCATCTCCAGCCGATTATCGTGCACATCTGCCGCGATGATCGTCGTCACCCCGGAATTACGCGCCGCCATGATCGCCGCAAGCCCGACCGCCCCGACACCCACCACCAGAATCGAATCCCCGAGCTTCGGACGCGCCTCGTTCAGCACCGCCCCTGCCCCCGTGCCCAGTCCACACGCCAGCGGCCCGAGCAGCTCCACCGGCATATCCGCCGGCACCTTCACCAGCGCATCTGCCGACACCACCGAATGCGTCGCAAACGAAGACTGACCAAAAAAGTGCCCGTTGATCTCCTCGCCATTCCTCGAATACGCCGTCGTCCCCTTCAACTCTCCCTTAAACCGCCGCCCCGAAACCAGCGCCTCACCCGTGCGCAAACAATACCGCGGCTGCCCATCCAGGCAGTTCCGGCATTCCCCACACGACGGCCACCCGATGATCACCTTATCCCCCACCGCAACCGTGGTCACAGCGGCCCCCAGCTTCTCCACCACACCCGCCCCCTCGTGCCCCAACACGCACGGAAACGGCATCGGCATGTCACCCGCCTGCGTAATCACATCCGTATGACACACCCCCGAAGCCACAATCCGCACCAGCACTTCACCGCGGCCCGGCTCCCCCAGCTCCAGCTCCTGCATCACAAACGGTGCATCCTTTTTCTCCACCACCAACGCCTGAATCTTCATACCCTCTCCCTGGAAGAAATTCGTTTCACCACACCCAAACATCCGCACAACGTTGCGACACTATAAAACGAAAGAATCCACATTCACAAACCCGCGCACGCTCCCATCCAACCATCAACGTACGTCATTTTCACACGCGCATTTGTTTTTGCTTCCTGCCGAAAAACAAAACAGATAATCTCCACACCGCTACAAAAACATAACCGCTTAGATGCATGATTATTTACGCCCCACTTTTTACCCGCCAGGAGCCGTATGTCCGAGACCAACAGTTGGCTGGAGCGATTTCATCAAATGGTAGCCGAGCTGAAAGAGCATCCCCGTGTAGCGATAACCAACCTGTGGGTTGGCGAGCCGATTACGGAAGCAGAACTCGAAAGCATAGAACAAGAACTTGGTTTCACGCTCGACGAGCCGCTCAAGAATTTTTACCGCCAGGCCAACGGCGTGCAATTGCTCTGGATGGACCGGGAATCCGAAGATTTCGATGCCGAGGATTATGATGGCATCGACAACGAGCAGAGCAGCTATCTTTGTGGAGACTGGGACCAGGCGACGGGCATCATCAACATCATCCCGCTTCGCGACTCATTGCTCGATGAGCAAGGCATGTACGCATACCTCAACGAGAGCAATACCCTCGACGAGCCACTTCACCCCTTTGACATGTTCAGTTTTTTCAATACGACCGTTCTTCAGCTCAATCAACAAACGCCCGGCACCATCCTCCGGGTTGGCGATGACCACGACGCGACCTTTGATGACTCCAATGAAATTGAACTGAACGTGTATCTCGAGTCCATCCTCCGCCACCGCGGCATGGTCGAACCGCGCCGGGGAGAGTTTTTTAGCGACCGCGGCTACTACAGTGAATTCAGCGACCTCGTAATCCCCGCCGGCCAACCACGGCCCCCGATCGACGAAATCCTTTCGTAACGATTCGGCCAACGAATAACGCAACCACTTGCTAGCACACGGCGACCGCCTCTGGAGGGAACCAGGCTACTTGCCGGGCGGTCGCATCCCACCACACAACACATCGGCCCACAACCTGGAATGTTTCTCATCGTCTCCCAGGTTGACGAGGCCCGACACACCCGGCTGCACGCGGCCGGGTTGTTTTTATAGTGTGTAACCATCAAAACATTGGAATCAGGAGTTCTCATGAAGTTGTATTTTTCCCCCGGTGCCTGCTCAAAAATCAGCTGGATCTGCCTTGAATGGATCGGCCAACCTTATGAAGTCCAACAGGTAAGCATCCACGGCGAAAAATCACCCGAACTGCTTGCCGTAAATCCCCTCGGCGCCGTACCCGCGCTGGAAGACCAGGGCTGGGCCCTCACCCAGAACATGGCCATCCTCAATTACCTGGTCGACCTGCACCCCGAAACGCTCCTGCCCGGCGACCAGAGCCCGAAAGCCCGCGCCGAACTCAACCGCTGGCTCGCCTTCCTCAACGCCGACGTCCACCCCCTCTTCAAACCCCTGTTCGGCGCCACCGCCTACCTCGCGGACGAAGCCATCGTCGAAAAAACCAAAGCCCACGCCCGCGCAACCATCCAACAACGCCTCGCCCTCGTCGACCAACACCTGCAAGACCGCGACTGGATCGTCACCAACGCCCCCACCCCCGCCGACGCCTACCTCTTCGTCATCCACACCTGGACCCAGTTCCTCAACATCGACTTGAGCGCCCTCAAAAACGTAAACGCTCACTTCGCACGCATGTCCGACAACCCCGCCGTCCAACGCGTCCTCGCCCGCGAAGCCGAGCTCATGGGCCGCTAATTCCCCCACCCTCCCCAAGTTCCTCCCCGATCAAAAAAGGCGCCTCACGGCGCCTTTTTTCATACTTTTTGATTTACTCAGTCACATTGAACATTGTCTTTCGCGTCACCAGCCGGACCCGGAATCCCTTCGCTCGCTCCGCCTTTAGAAGCTTCTCCTGCAGCAAACTGATTATCTCCAACAACCGACACGGAGGTTTGATGGCAATATCCCCCGTACGAAGGCCCGCCGGCCCCACCACCACCATGACCGCCATTTCCGCCCGATGCACCATTTCCCCCTGTCCCGCCTGTAATCAAAAAAGTTTTTTCAGTCATTCCATCAAGATACTTCAGATGAGGTTTACCTCCCAAACCTCCTAATCCCCCCAATCCACCAGCCCCGCCGGCCCCTCCATTACCACCCGAACCCGCAGAAAACACGCTATTTTCCAACCGAATTTCAGACTTTATTGAGAAAAGACCAAAGCTTCCTCCTCCATTAAAGCCACCAGCTCCCCCATCGCCACCACAACCGCCAGCTCCACCGCCACCTCCATTAGAACCACCTGTAATATCAATCTCATCATCATGCCCGACGCCGCCGCCACCGCCGCCACCGCCAGACCCATTTTCACCAGGCTCTCCATCTTTGCCCGGAGCACCAAGTGACCATTCCCCTGTTAACTCAAGTACCGTCCCATTTGGAGAACCGCTAAGACCATACTTTCCATTAGTTCGGATCGCTTCACCGCTCTCACCATTTTTCCCCCCACGTAAGGAAATATTATTATTACCGGGCAAATACGTACCTGCGGCTCCACCGACCTTCGTACGGCCATCTGTTCCTGACCTGGCAGCTCTTGGTTTGTCCAAAGCAAGATAACTTGAACCGCCTTCACCACCATTTGCATCTGGACAAGAAGCATTCCCTCCGCCCATGCCACCAGGTTCAGGCATCATCACATATTCATAACCTGTTTTTAGATCTCCAATCCTAGTAATATCTCTTTCTAACACCCCCAAACTCTCACCATCAGAACCATTCTGACCATCTCCGCCAGCCGCCCCATCCACACCATTCCCTCCTCTGCCGGCAACTCCATAAACATCTCGCAACACTACCGATCTAGAATCAAAAATCCGAACCGCATAATTGTTCGCGCTCGGCGCCGTAGAATCGAAAACCTTAATTTCGACTCTTTCCACCAGAACATTTTTGGTGGAGAGAATTACCACCCCCTCATCCTCACGAGAATGAATCACAGCGCGCTTCGTTGTATCTCTCTCGAATTGCGATGTGTATCCACCTACCAGCGAAACCGGCGAATCAATCACTACGCGCCCCTCATAAGCAAAATTGCCAGCACCACTGCCAACAATCACCCCAACGGCTCCCTTTGATTTTGCAGCCGCCACACCCGAAACAATTGAGTCCAGCGGCGAATCTTTCTCCCCCGTCCCCCCCGCATCACCAGTTGGACTTACAAACACCAGCCCCTCACAACTATCCCCGCTCCAGCCCGGAATAGCAGGCACATCACAAAAGCCAGAGCCTGTGCTGCCAGCCTCGCATCGCATAACTCCCAGGTCACAGCCGCCACATACTTCACTCTGGGCTACACCATCCACACACTTGCAAGGTTCACATTCGAGCGCCCCGCCACAGCCATCATCAACGACGCCACACATATCAGCGCCACAGGTTTCAATTGGCTCACACGTTTTACCGTCATTGATATCCTCGCTGGATATCCCGGTGTCTTCTTCCTCATGTTCCCCCATGTAGTCAGGAGCCGGCTCATAAATCCCGCAACCAGCAATAAACAGAGCGATGAACAATCCAAATTTGATTCTCATAATGAACCCCCTTCCAATCAAAATTGCACTACCGTTAGCGATAACAAAACTTGGGAAAACTCGCGATTTTTTAACAATCCCCCACGCCAGAAAGACTGAACTGGACCGAGAAGCAAAAAGTACAGCGTTGTACATGACTGCACGCTGCCCGTAGCAGCAATTTTGTTGCCTGTTTCATCCAGTAAAACACCGTTCCCCGGGCATTGCAATACATACCTGGCCACTCCCCCGCCCGGCAGCACTCCACTCACCGTTTTCACCACCAAAGCAAACTTCCCATTGCCAGATCCCCACATTCAAGAACAATAGAATACGAGAACAACAAGCTGCCTCTCAGGTTACGACGCTGCTACTGATGACTTCGATGACTTTAATGACTTTAATGACTTTGATACATGGATTGCCTTGCCGAGAAAAACCATGAAACCCTCCGCCCACCACTTCCTCCGCACCCTGCTTCTCGTCACCCTGCTCGCCACACCCGGCATCACGCTCAGCACAACCGCCTCCGCCGAGCTCCCGCCCCAGGTCTACGTCGAGATGCAAAAATCCTCCCCAGAATTCATCCAGATCCACGTCGATAAAGTCGATACCGGCTGGTGCTTCCTGGTTTGTCGGTCGCGCAACATCACAGTCACCGCCACCGTCACCGCCGTTACCCGCACCGCCACCCAACTCGCCGTCGGTGACACCATCACCATCCTCTACAAACACCAGCGCCCCATCCCCGGATTTGTCGGCCCGAGCCCCATCCCCATCCTCGAAGCAGGCCAGACTTACCCGGCCTACCTTGAGGTCGATGACGAAAACCCCGCCATCTACACCCCGCGCGCCAGGGGCCAGAGCTTTTACACCTTTGCATCCCATTCATTCGCTGAATGACGCACGGGCTGCCCCCTCCCCCGACTAATTCGAGCAGCCCACACTACCCGTCTCCTCCAAACACCGGCACGCCCCGCACGAGCCCTGCCCCATCCTCCACGCCCCATCGCAGCACTGATACGACGGCGAACACGCCCCGTCCGCATACACCCCACCATTCGTATGCGTGCACGATTCCCCGGCCGGCTCCTCCGGCTCCTCAATCGGCGGCGCGCTATCCACCTCCACCGTCACCGGCACACCCAGACTCTCCCGATCCAGCCGATCGATCACCGAAATCACATATTCCCCACGCGCAAGCCCGAACTCGCGCTGCACACCCGGCACAAGCTGGATCAATTCTCCCTCACGATACACCGCAAAATACCGAACCTTTTCACTGCCCTCATACCGCACGCCCTCCGCGCCTACATGCAGCACAGGCATCGCCGGCCGGCCTGTCGCTCCGGCAATCGGCGGCGCCGCAGCCGGTTTGTTATAAAAATTCTCCACCAGCGCCGTCGTCAGCCCCTGCGTATTCTGCCGCAGCGGATTGATATGATAGTGAATATTGCCCAACGCACCCCGCTCCCTGGCCGCCCGCGTCAGCCGCACCTGCTCCACAAACTCCGCAACCGACCACTTCGGTTCCGTTCCGACCATCGCCGTATAATTTCCAACATACAGATCTTTGCCCGCCGCCGCGGCCTGGTCCGCCCACCATTCCAGCAACACCTCATACGCCTGCGCCGTCTGCGTCGTCGGCCAGTAAAGCTGCGGCGCGATATAATCCACCCAGCCCTCCTGCAGCCAGCGCAGCGGATCTGCATAAATCGCGTTGTACTGATCTAACCCCTGAATCCCCTCCGGAATCCCCGGCCGATAAATCCCGAACGGCGAAATCCCAAAGCGCACATCCGGGCGCTCCTGCTGGATCAACTGGTGCACCGCATCCACCAGATCATGCACGTTCTGCCGCCGAAAATCCTCCAGCGACAACGTCCCACCACCGGCCACATACACCGCATACGTCGCCTCATCCGGAAACGGCCCGTCCGGATACGGATAGAAATAATCGTCGAAATGAATCCCATCCAGATCATAACGCGCCAGCAAATCATGGATCACCGTCACCGTCTGCGACTGCCCCTCCAGCAAGCCCGGATTCATCCAGTACAGATTCCCGTACGGCACCACCAGATCTGGCCGCGCATGAATAATATGATCCGCAGAAGCCACCGCCGCATTCCCCGACGCCAGCGCCCTGTACGGATTCAACCACGCATGCAACTCCAACCCGCGCTTATGCGCCTCCGCCACCGCAAACTCCAGTGGATCCCAGCCCGGATTCTGCCCCATCGTCCCCGTCAAAAACCGACTCCACGGCTCGATATCCGACGGATAAAACGCATCCGCCTCGGCCCGAACCTGAAAAAACACCGTATTCAAGCCCGCTTTCTGCGCCACATCCAAAAGCGCGACAAGCTCCGTCTTCTGAATCTCCGCCGTCAACCCCGAACGACTCGGCCAGCTGATGTTGAACACCGTCGGAATCCACACACCCCGCACCTCCCGCGCATGCGAAACCTCCACACCCTGCTCGCCGGGCTCCGCATCCGCATCCACTTCCACATCCGCGCCCGCCCCCGCATCGTCCTCGATCGGCT
This sequence comes from Lujinxingia vulgaris, assembly GCA_040393065.1. Classification (GTDB taxonomy): domain Bacteria; phylum Myxococcota_A; class Bradymonadia; order Bradymonadales; family Bradymonadaceae; genus JACCWM01. The sequence goes on from JBEBUW010000131.1 coordinate 9,124, forward strand.
GGCCACCACCACTATCCTGCTGCCCGCCAACGTCCGTGCCAGACCCTACGTCCGCCCCGCCGACGTCACTCCAGTCATCACCCGGCTCAAGATTTCCCCCATCATCGTCACAACCCACCGTGATCGACAGCACCAGAATCAACAGGATCATCGCCAGCTTTTGCACGCTCGTAACCTCTCCAAAAACCATCCCAACCATTCATTGCACGACAGAACCTGAAACCAACCCGGGCAACCTAACACATTTGAGCGCCATTACATCACGATTTTACGCGCCCACCATCCTGCCCTCACATCCCCCCAAATCCCCGCAAGCAAATCCCCTCAAGCTCCGCACTCGTCAGCACCTCCTCAAACGGCTCGGTCCAAAACCGTAGCTGTTCAAAAAACTGTTCGCGAGCCGTCTCACGAAGCCTCGGGTGGTTGCCCATCCCCGCCCAGACCTGAATTTCTGCCTGAATATCGTCCAGAAACGCAGCGCGCGCGGCCCCGTCTTCCAGATAATCAGCCAGACCATTTTCGACAAACTCGGAGAATTGCTCATGCCCGCCCTGCCCGCAGCAAGTCACGACGCGGGCGATGGCCAGACGCGCAGTTTCCCGGCACCAGCCATGATGCGTGACGATTTCTTCGATGTCCCCGGCCTGCTCCACTTCGTGATCCATATCGTTGGTGCGCAAAAACTCGATATAATGCTCGATCGCCGCGCGATCCTGGTAGACCAGCGGCAAAATAGCGTAGGTCCCGGCCGGAATCTCGTCGTCAGTCCACAGACGCCTGTTGTAAGCGCCATAACCAGTCTGGCGGCAATACTCCAGAACCAGAGGCACCAACTCCTGAAACGGCGCTACCTGCCGAAAATAAACGTCTTCACCCAGTGTTTGCGCCGCGCCGTCTGCACCGACCAAACGCAGCTCCCATTGCCACTTCACCAGCCTGGTTTTGGTGTTGTCGGAAGCATCTGAATCCGGAAACAAAGCGCGAGCCCGAGAAAGAAGCGACGGCAGAGCACGCAGAATGTTGCGATGATCTTCCAGCGAAAGCTCACCAACGCGTTCACTACGCTCGATGGCATGAATCAGAGTTTCGCTACGCCACTGCGTGCTCTGGCAGGTGGCATGGATTTCGACAGGTTGCATAAAAAATTCTCCATCATTGGAAAGGCACAATACGTAATTTTTGCAGGCCCAAAAAAGCCCTACAGAATCTATGAAGCCGGCGGCGCTGGTTCAAATACCCAAAATTTGCCATCAACGACACACAAAGTATCGATTTTAATGAATCGACCGCCCCCCTTCCTCATACCGGTACGCTTCCCCCTCCACGCTTTTCGCCTGCCCTTCGTGCTTGCCCTCGCAAAACTCCTCGACCATCTTCGCGCAAAACGCCTGCAAGTCCCCGGGATTACGACTCGTCACAAGCCCCTGATCTACAACCACTTCCTCATCCACCCAGTCGGCCCCGGCATTGCGCAAATCCGTCTTCAACGAGGCATACGAAGTCACCGTCCGATCCCGCACCACGTCCGCCTCCACCAGCATCCACGGCCCATGACAGATCGACGCCACCGGCTTTTCCTGCTCAAAAAAACTCCGCACAAACTCCACCGCCTTTTCATTCTGCCGCAAATAATCCGGACTCATCACACCACCCGGAATCAACAGCGCATCGAAATCCTCCGCCCGCGCATCGTCCAGCGCCCGATCGACATCAAAACTATCGCCCCACTCCTCGCCGTTCCACGCCTTAACCTTCCCCTCTTTGGGACTGACCAAAACCGGCCTGCCTCCCTCCGTCTGAATCGCTTTCACCGGCTCCGCAAACTCCACCTGCTCAAAGCCCGTCGTCACCAACACTGCAATGGTTTTGCCTTCCAACTTCGTCGCCATGTAAAACTCCTTAGGTTTCGGCCCACCAAATGAGCACCTGAACTGAACAACTTGCCACCCCACCCAAAAACCTTGGCACATCCACAGCTCCTCAAAACAAAACCCTCCCCATTCGCGCGAAGTCCGACCGGGGGCAAGCCGCCCGGTCTCGTGCCAAAACGTTGCTACGCAGGGGCCAAGAGCCCCGCTGCGCTTTTCCCCTTTGCCTTTCCCTTCGCGGCTCCGCGGCTTCGCGCGAGACCCGCCTTTCCTTCCCTTCGCGACAATTCGCGGCTTCGCGCCTTCGCGTGCGCCTTTTTTTGCCTTTCTTACCTTTTACCCTTCGCGACAATTCGCGTCTTCGCGCCTTCGCGTGCGCTTTTTCCACTTGCCCCACCCTTTGCTTTCCCCTTCCCACCCTTTGCCTTTCTTACCCTTTCCCTTCGCGGCTCCGCGGCTTCGCGCGAGACCCGCCTTTCCTTCCCTTCG
>JBEBUW010000132.1:0-11414 GCA_040393065.1 Lujinxingia vulgaris
CATTATGCCCCGGCGGTTTTTTATTTACTTACGAAGTTCTAATCATGCAGTGATGATTAAAGGAACTCGTTTACAACATAGCCAGGGATGCAGCTGATGGCCTGGTCAACCCATTCGCAGGATGCGACGAAGGTGTGAACCTGGTCGTTATCGGGGGTGCAAGTATCAGAGTTTGCACCGGCGGTGGCTTTGAAGCCATGGCAGGCCGAAACAGTCATGGTTGCATCTTCGCCGGTACCTTCCTGCTCATAGTTGTAGACAAAGTACGTCGGATCGACCAGAGCAAGGTTTAGCTTGTTCAAGGTCTGTGCTTCGTCGTTACCAAGGCCTGCCTGGGTGCTTGGAAGCAGTTTGGTTCCGTCGATGGGAATGGTGGCGTGGGTAGCAATTTGTGCAACAGCGCTACCGCCGGGGAATACTTTGTCAGAAAATGCGATGGGCATTCCCGGACGCGTAACAGCATTACCTGCTTCGGCTGCATGCCAGGGCTCTTCGCCGTTATCTTCAGGGGTGTATTTCTGGTCGGACTCGAAATAGCCTTTGGCACCGTCGGTAGCTTTCTTAGCGATTCCCGGGGCTTCCGAAGCTTTTGAGCGCTGGATGTACTTAATGAATGCCGGGATGGCGAGTGCAGCGAGGATACCGATGATGGCAACGACGATCATCAGCTCGACGAGGGTAAAACCTTTGCGGTTGGTGGTGCGGAATTTCTTCAGCATGAAAATCTCCTTCTGGGATGGTGCGTTGATAAACTAAGTAGGTGATTCGCAATCAAGTGAAGCACGTTTAAGAGGTAATGCGAGAGTGATGCCAACGTGCAGAAAAAGTAAAAAATTGTATGAAATTCTCGGAAATACGTGTTTATCCAGGTTTTTTATTGAATTTTTGCAGTGTGTGCTCAGTTCTGCGCGTTTTGTAGTGCCGTAATTTGTCAGGAGTGACAAAAATTGTCAGTCGTTTATGGGAAAAGTGACGATTATTGTCCTTCGCGCAAAACGACAGGCTGGAGCAGATCGCTGTGGAGAATGACGGCGGTCTGGGCGTTGAGATTGGTTTCGTTGGCAGGGTTCAAAGGCTGGCGAACACGGACGGCGTACCAGGCGACGTCGGAGCCATTTTCAGAAAGAGTGGGATCGATTCCTTCGCAGATATTGCAGGCTCCGCCGACGCCGGATTCGGTTTCGATGGTGATGTTGGGTTCGAGTGCGTGATTGAACTCGAGGATTTGTTTCCAGATATTGGCGTCGTTTCCGGTCGTGTTTTTGTCGAGCGTCAGGTTGCCGCCGCCAATAGGATAGTAGGCGTTTTGCCGGGAGCGGTATTGTTCCTGGCCGCGGGCAACGTCCATGGCGTACTGCTTGAGCTTGGTGACTTTGGCGGATTTTACATATTTGGAGTAGGAAACGCTGGCGATCGTGGCGAGTACGCCGATGACAGCGACGACGATCATGAGCTCGACGAGGGTCATGCCGCGCCGGGGACGAAATGACTTCAAAGACAGTTTGAACATGGTGGAATGCTCCGGGAAGAATGAGGCGAAGATGTAGGAAAATAGGGAATCGGGCGAAAAGCATCGTAATGGATAAGCAATGACTGCGCCAGATCTGAGTGGTGGAGGAGTCTCGGGCTATTCCTCGTTCATTCCGTATTTATCGAGCCGGTAGCGCAGGGCTCGGAATGAAATGCCGAGTATTTTGGCAGCGTCGGTGCGGACGCCGCCGGCGCGCTCCAGGGCTTTGGCGATGAGCTTGCGTTCGAGCTGTTCGACCATTGTTTCAAGGTTGATGCCATCGCTGGGGAGTTCAAAATCATCGGCGACTTTGGCGAAAGCTTCTTCCTGCATGTGGTAGGGCAGGGAATCAACCGTGATCAGGGGGCTGGTTTCCAGGGTGACGGCGCGCTCGACGATGTTTTGCAGTTCGCGAACATTGCCGGGATAGCGATAGGCGAGCAGGATGCGCAGGGCGTTGGCTTCGATGCCTTCGATGGGATTGCCGATTTCTTTTGCGTATTTGTCGACAAAATGTTCGAGCAAGATTTTCAGGTCGGTGCCGCGTTCGCGAAGCGGCGGGAGTTCGAGCTGAATGATGTTCAGGCGGTAGTAGAGGTCTTCGCGGAATCGACCTTCACTGACTTCTTTGCGCAAATCGCGGTTGGTAGCGGCGACAATCCGGCAGTTGATCTCGATTTCGTGATTGCCGCCGATGGGTTTGACCTTTTTTTCTTGCAAAACGCGCAGCAATCGCACCTGCATGGGGTGTGGCAATTCGCCGATTTCGTCGAGAAAAATTGTACCGTCAGTGGCGGCTTCAAACAGGCCTTTTTTGTCGGAAACTGCACCGGTGAAGGCGCCTTTTTTGTGGCCGAATAGTTCGCTTTCGATCAGGTTTTCAGGAATTGCGCCGCAGTTTACAGGGAGAAACGGCCCGCTGGCATGGCCGCTCTGGCGGTGAATGGCGCGGGCGACGAGTTCTTTTCCGGTGCCGGATTCGCCGGTGACCAGAATCGTTGTGCGCGTGGCGGCTACGCGGGCAATCAGTTCGAAGACGCGGCGCATCGGTTCAGAGCGACCGATCAATTCGCCGCTTCCGTGCTGCAGGGCGGTTTTCAGGTAGAGGTTTTCGCGCTGTAAACGATGGCTTTCCATCGCGCGATGCACGGCTTGTTTGGCGTCATCGAGCTTGAAGGGCTTGGTGATGTAGTCATAAGCGCCCTGTTTGATGGCAGAAATGGCTGTTTCTGCGGTTGCAAACGCTGTCATGACGATGACCTGGCAGGCCGGGTCGAGGGCTTTGACGCGATGGAGGACATCCAGGCCGCTCAATCCGGCCATTTTCAGATCGGTGATCACCAACCCAAAGCGCTGGCCTTCATCCAGCAACTCGATGGCCAACTCGCCGGAATCGGCCGTGACGACGCTGTAGCCTTCTTTTTTGAGCATGATCGTCAGAAATTCGCGCATGCTTCGTTCGTCGTCCACCACGAGAACAGGCAGGCTGAGGCTGGCTTGTTCAGCGGCGTCGTGCTCAGCGGAATTGGGACCGCGAGAATCTGGCATCGTTGTTTCCACCATCACTAAAATCCTTTACGTCACTTGAATGGTCGGCAATCGAATCTCAAATCGTGCGCCTTTCAGAGTTCTGGGGGCTTCCAGGGCAATGCTTCCGCCGTGTTCTTCGATCAGCCGGTAAATCGTGGCGAGGCCAAGGCCGGTGCCATTTTGTTTGGTTGTGAAAAACGGCTCGAAAATTCGTTCTGCCAGCGAGGGATCGACACCGGGACCATCATCCTCCACTGCCAGGAGCCATTCTTTATCGCTGTTGGAAATTTCAACGCGGATTATCCGGGAGGGCGCATCGGCCGCATTGTTCAGAAGGTTCCACAGAATTTGTTGAAAGGCTTCCGGATCGATACGGGCCTTATGGGCTGCATCCGAAGTATCGATTCTTTCCACTTCGCAGACCGCTTCGCAGCGGCGGTTTTTGAATAATTTTAAGACGTCTTCTACCAGAACGGGCAAAGAATACTCGCCAAAATTCAATGTTCTCGGGCTGCAGTAGGCCAGAAAATCTGTGATCAGTGTATTCAGGCGTTCGACTTCACGAATGACGATTTGCATGAGCATGTCGTTTTCTTCGGAAATCTGGTCGTTGTCCTTGAGTAGTTCGACCGAGCCACTGATTGCAGCCAGGGGATTGCGGATTTCATGAGCGATGGCGGCCGATAATTCACCGACTGCGGCGAGTCGTTCGGCGCGTTTGACCTGTGCTTCGAGTTTTCGGATTGTGCTCAAATCCTGAAAAATGACGATTCTACCTGTATCACGTCCCTGGGAGTCGCGCAGTGCGGATACTGAGAAACCCAGAAATACGGTTTTGCCGTCCGGTCTGTCGAAGGATTGTTCAAAGCGAGCATCTTCTGAAGCCTCGGTATCGGATTTTTCGATGATTTTGGCGAATGCTGGAAAAACGGTTTCGACGGTTTTTCCCAGGACGCCGATGCTTGTGAGGCCTGTGATGGATTCGGCCGCCTGGTTGAAGAAAATGATTCTGCCGTGCAATCCGACCGTGAGTAATCCGCTGCTGATACTGGCCAGAATATCGCGGTTTAAGGCGCGAAGTTCTGCGATATCCATTTGTTGTTGCTCGATCTCGACGGTTGCAGCGCCAAGCCGTGCGGCCAGCGAGCCGGCCAGCAGGGCAATCAGCACGGATGCAGAAGCGCTGATTGCGATTTCAAAGACGATTGTCTTGAGAGGACGCGGCAGTGCCTGCGTGTCGACCAGGACATTGGGCCAGGCGCCGGTGGCGACGGGAGCCAGTATGGCGGCAAAAACAATCAAAATGGCGGCTGCCGTGTAAAGGGCGCCGCGTCGTCCGCTCACCATCGCAGCGCTGATAATGTTCAGATGAAACATGAACAGGAAAACGCTTTCGAGATTGCCCGAGGCGAGCACGAACAGGGTGACCAGAAGCAGATCTCCGCCGATCTGAATGGTGGCCAGTGTTTGTAAGTTTCGGGCGCGCCCTAAAATCAGTGCATAGACGATCGTCAGCGCGTATGTGCCCACGATGACAGCCAGAAGCACCATATTTCTGCGGTCAGAAAAGCTGGCCAGCGCAGAGATATTGAGGGCGATTGTGCTTCCTAAAAAGATCGTAACAAGGACGACGCGAAAGAGCATCAGTCCTTGTAGACGTTCATGTAGGGAGACTTTTCCGGAAGTGTTTTGAGGTGTCTCGGGCATGGCGGTAGTGGATAAGGAGACCATGCGTGAGCCGATGGAGAACGGGAAAATAGAAGATTAAACCTGGATGTTTCCGGCCATTTCGAAGATGGGCAGATACATCGCAATCATCATGCCGCCGACGGCGCCGCCGAGAAAGACCATCATGATGGGTTCGAGCAGTGCGGTGAGGTTTCCAACGGCTACGTCGACTTCGTCTTCGTAGAAGTCGGCGATTTTATTGAGCATGGTATCGAGCGCACCGGTGGCTTCACCGACGCCGATCATCTGGACAACCATTTTGGGGAAAACATTGGTTTCCATCAGAGGATCGACCATGTTGTGGCCTTCGGAAATGCGTTCGCGCACGTAGAGAATCGCCTTTTCAATCGTCATATTGCCCGATGTTTTGGAGACGATATTCAGGCTGTCGATGATCGGAACGCCGGAGGAAACCATGGTTCCCAGGGTACGGGTAAAACCTGCAACGGCTGATTTTCGAACGAGTGGTCCGAAAACAGGCGCCTTGAGAATGAAGGCATCAAACATGGCGCGGGTCGGCTGATACTTCATGAACCAGCGGGCAAAGAGCGAGAATCCAACCAGAATTCCCACGATGACAAGGAACTGCGCCTGCACAAAATCGGACATCGCCATGACGACGCGCGTCGGCGCAGGCAGCTCGCCACCACCCATATCGGCGAACATGGCGGCGAAGGTCGGAATGACCTTGTACAGCATGCCGACGACGACGACGATCGCGATCACCAGAACGATGACGGGATAGGTAAAGGCGCTTTTGATGCGGCTTTTGAGCTTTTCGGTTTTCTCGATCTGTCCGGCCAGTCGACTCATGACGGTATCGAGAATACCGGCCATTTCGCCGGCGGCTACCAGGCTGACGTAGAGATTGTTGAAAGCGCCGGGATGTTTGGACATCGAGTCGGCCAGAGTAGAGCCGGCTTCGATATCGTTTTTTACGCTGGCAATGATGCGTTGAAAACCTTTGTGGGGTTCCGCGCCGCCGAGGATTTCCAGACACTGAACGAGCGGAAGTCCTGCGTCGATCATGGTCGAGAACTGGCGCGTAAAGATGACCAGGTTTTTGGAGGGGATGCGGGTGCCGCCCATCGAAAGACTTTTACCTTCGCGCTTTTTCTTGATTTTAGAAGCGGAAATATCCTGTCCCTTCAGGCGCTGGGATACTTCATCCGCGGAAGTTGCGCTCATTTCGCCTTTGCGAACGTCGCCTGCGCGCGTTTTTCCTTCCCATACAAAAATTGGCATCGAATGACCTCAGGTATTTTATGTTGAATCGACGAGCAGGTTTAGGTGTAGCGAATCTGGGAGGAGCGTGTTTGCGGCTGGCTGTTTCGGTTGCCGCCGGCTGCGCCACCGCCGCTTTCAATCATGGTGCGGAGTTCTTCAGGATCGCTACTCCGTGAAATTGCGTCGTCGAGGGTAATACTGCCGGCGCGATAGAGCAAAAATAATGATTGATTCATGGTTTGCATGAAGCTGCGTGACTGGCCAACTTGCATGGAGCTGTAGATCTGGTGGACCTTGTCTTCACGAATCAGGTTGCGAATGGCAGGCGTGGGCACGAGAACTTCTGTGGCCAGGCATCGTCCTTTGCCGGAGGCGTGTGGAATCAGCTGCTGGCTGATGATGCCTTCCAGAACAAACGAGAGTTGTGCGCGGATCTGGGATTGTTGATGCGAAGGGAAGACGTCGATGATGCGGTTGATGGTCTGCACGCAGCCGTTGGTGTGCAGAGTGCCCAGAGCCAGGTGACCGGTTTCGCTGATGGTCAACGCCGCTTCGATGGTCTCAAGGTCACGCAACTCGCCGATCAGAACAACGTCTGGATCCTGGCGCAAAACGTAGCGCAGCGCGCTTTTGAAGCCGTCGGTGTCGGCGCCAATTTCGCGCTGGTTTACGACGCAGTTTTTGTGTTGGTGCAAATATTCGATCGGATCCTCGATGGTCAGGATGTGCAGGCGTTTTTCGATGTTGATTTTGTCGATCAGCGCTGCCAGCGAGGTGGATTTCCCCGAACCGGTGGGGCCGGTGAACAGCACCAGGCCGCGTGGTTTGTCGGCAAAGGTATTGACGACGGGCGGCAGACCGAGCTGGTCGACGCTGAGGATTTCAAAAGGAATGACGCGAAAAACTCCAGAAACGGCACCGCGCTGCATGAAAATATTGCCGCGAAACCGGCTCAAACCTTTGACGCCAAACGAGAGATCGAGCTCGTTGTTGGCTTCAAAAATCTGTTTCTGGCTGTCTGTCAACACGCTGTAGCAGAGCATGCGTGTGTCTTGCGGCGAGAGTTTATTGGTTTTGAGCGGGATCAGCGATCCGTCGATGCGAAGCTGAGGGGCCGCACCGACGGTGATGTGCAGATCGCTTGCGCCCTGGTCAACCATGACCTTTAAGAGTTGATGCAGATTGGCCATTTTATGCAGTTCCTGAGTCGAGAATTACCAAAAAAATCTAGCCAGACATCGGTGCAGCGCTTCGTCAATCGGGCGCGGTGTTTCGTGTGATTTCTTCAGGCGTTGTGACGCCTTCGAGCATCTTCTTGATACCAGCCATGCGCAAAGAGTCCATGCCCAGGCGAATGGCCTCGGCTTTGAGTTCTGCCGTTGAATAGCCCTGCAGAATGTACTCTTTGAGTTCGTTGCCTACGTGCAAAACCTCGTACAAAGCGACTCGGCCACGGTATCCGGTGCCGTTGCAGTTGCTGCAGCCTTCGCCCCGTCCACGGTAAATTGTCTCATGAAGACGATGTTCTGGCACCTGTAGTTCGACCAGAGTTTGCCGGGGCACTTCATAGACTTCTTTACAATCGGTGCAGATTCGACGCGCCAGGCGCTGTGCTACAATAACATTGAGCGAGGCGGTGACAAGAAATGGCTCGATTCCCATGTTGAGAAGTCGGCTGATCGTGCTGGGGGCGTCGTTGGTATGCAAGGTGCTGAGCACCATGTGACCGGTAAGTGCGGCTTTGATGGCGATCTCCGCCGTTTCAAAGTCACGAATCTCACCGACCATGATGATGTCGGGGTCCTGACGCAGGAAGGAGCGCAGCGCGGAGGAGAAGTTCAGGCCGATCGCTTCGTGCATCTGACACTGGTTGATTCCCTGCAGGTTGAACTCGACCGGGTCTTCTGCGGTGGAAATGTTGGAACCCACCTGGTTGAGTTCGCTGAGCGCGGAATACAGCGTGGTCGTTTTACCGGAACCGGTCGGTCCGGTTACCAGGCACATGCCGTAGGGCAGGTGAATGGCTTCCTTGAAGATTTTGAGCGGGCCGGGATCAAAGCCAAGCTTGGTCATGTCGAGCTGCAGGTTGCTCTTGTCGAGCAAACGCATAACGATTTTTTCGCCGAACAGCGTGGGCAAAACGCTGACGCGGAAGTCCATTTCGCGGTCGCGGCCCATTTTGAGTTTGATGCGGCCGTCCTGGGGCAGGCGTCGCTCGGCGATGTCGAGGTTGGCCATGATTTTCAGGCGGGAAGCAATCGCGTTTTTGAGCTTGTTGGGCGGACGCATCATTTCGTTGAGCACGCCGTCCACGCGGAAGCGTACGCGGAATTCTTTCTCGTAGGGCTCGATATGAATATCGGAGGCGCCGCGTTTGATTGCGTCGACCAGGATGTGGTTCACGAGTCGAATGACGGGCGCGTCTTCGCTGGCACGGGCCAGGTCGTTGACATCGACGGCTTCGTCGGCCTCGGCATAATCGACATTGTCCAGGTCCAGTTCACCGAGAATTGCGTCGTAGTCGATGCCCGGCGTGGCGGCCATGCCGTAGTATTTGTTGATGGCTTCTTCGATGCCGGTTTCGCTGGCTACCACAACTTCGATGTTGTAGCCGGTCATAAAGCGCAGATCGTCGATGGCGTAGATATTGGAGGGATCGGCCATTGCGATGACGAGCGTGGCGCCGGAGCGATTGACCGGAATGCACTGGTGGCGGGCGGCGACTTCGCGCGGGATGAGTGCGATGATGTTTTCCGGGATCTGGATGCCGGAGAGGTTGATGGAGGGGACGCCAAAATGCTTGCTCAAAAATGTCGTCAGGTCGCTTTCGTTGAGAAATCCCATGCGCGAGAGTTCATGACCGAGTCGGCTGCCATCGCGTTTGGCACGGTCTTGCGCCTGTTTGAGTTGGAGTGGCGAGATGAGCTTCTCGCGGATGAGCAATTCACCAAGACGTTCTTTGGACATATATCTGCCGGTTGAGAAAAGTTTATCGTGCGCAGTTTGCACCCTGTCCGGGGCATCTACAGGCCCGCATGATCCTGCTGATTTTGTTTGCGCTTTTGAGATTGTTAGGGACGTGGGTTTAGGAAAAATTTCGTTGATTTACGCTAACAGTAGGTGTGAAAAGTGTCAATTTAAGTTCAGTGGGCGTGAATGGCATGGGCGGGTTGCCGTTTGGGGTGGAGACGGCTATGGGTTGGGCGAATTTTTTGGATGAATGGCAGCAAGGAGTCCGATGATGGCGGCAAGGTATGATGAGCAGTATCTGATACAATTAAAAGGTGTGAATAAGCGGTACAATTCGTTTACGGCGGTCAACAATGTGTCGTTGGATATTTGTCCTGGCGAGATTTTTGCGATGCTGGGGCCGAACGGGGCGGGGAAGACGACGTTGATCGGGTGTGTGACAGGGCTGGTGGCGGATTTTGAGGGGGAAATCACGGTGGCCGGCTTTGATGTACGCAAGGATTACCGGATTACGCGGCGGTTGATAGGGCTTGTGCCGCAGGAGCTGAACTACGACGCGTTTTTTACGGTGCGTCAGGCGCTTGAATTCCAGGGGACGTATTACGGGCAGCGGCCGCCGAAGGGCAGGGTGGATGAGCTGCTGTCGGCGTTTTCTTTGCAGGATAAGGCGGATGCCAATTCGCGGTGGCTGTCGGGCGGCATGAAGCGGCGGCTGATGATTTGCAAGGCGTTGATGCATAATCCGGTGATGTTGTTTTTGGATGAGCCGACGGCCGGGGTCGACGTGAATTTGCGTGATGAGTTGTGGACGTATGTCGAAAATCTGCGCGCGATGGGGACGACGATTGTTCTGACGACGCATTATATCGAGGAGGCGCAGCAGCTTGCGGACCGGATCGGGATTATGAACCGGGGGCGGCTGGTGCGGGTCGATACGCGCGAGAACTTGATGCAGCAATTTGGGCAGCGTCATGTGGATGTAAAGCTGGATCGCGATATTACCAAAGATTTGCTGGCGAAGCTGGAAGGGCTGGATGTGCGTGCGCACGCTGATCGCGTACTGCGGCTGGTTTTTCATGAGCGCCCGGGCGAGAAAATCGTCGGGGATGAGACGCCGCTGGAACGTTTGTTGCGGGCAATTCTGGCGGAAGAAAGTTTTCGGATCGAGTCGATTGAGGGTGGGCGCCGGTCGTTGGAAGAGATTTTTAGAGAGTTGATCGATACGGATTCCGAAACGCTTGCCGGACGAGGTGCGAAATGAGCGAACAGATGCATGCGGAGCGTTCAGAGCGAATCGACGACAATCCCGAAATGCTTTTGCCGCCGGATGCCGTGGAGGCGGCGCGTTTGCGGATTGCGGAGCTTTCAAAAACGGCGCAGGAACCGAATATTCTCGGGCCCTGGACGCTGTTTTATAAGGAAGTGTATCGATTCTGGCGGCTAGCCGGGCAGACGCTGATCAGTCCGGTGGTGACGACGCTTTTGTACTTTCTGGTGTTTGGTTATTCGCTGGGCAGTCGGCTGCAGGAGATCGAGGGGATTCCGTATATCGACTTTCTGGTGCCGGGACTTGTGATGCTGGCGCTGATCAACAATGCCTATATCAACTCGGCGTTTTCGCTGTTTATTACGAAGATTCAGGGCACGGTGGTGGATATTCTGGTGACGCCGCTTTCGCCGGGCAACATCATGATGGGGTATGTGGGAGCGTCGGTTGTGCGCGCTATTTTGGTCGGGACGATTATCTGGATCGTGGCGATGCTGATGGGCGCCAATACACTGCATAACCCTGTGGTTATCGTGGTGTTTATGCTGCTTACGGCGCTGTTTTTCTCGTTTATCGGGCTTGTGATGGCGGTGCTGGCCAGGGATTTCGATAATATCAATCTGTTGCCGAGTTTTGTGATCATGCCGCTGACGTTTCTGGGTGGCGTATTTTACTCGGTGAAGATGTTGCCGGATCCGTGGAGTACGATTTCGTTGTTCAACCCGGTGCTCTATATGGTGAACGGGCTGCGCTACGGCATGACAGGCATCAGCGATGTGCCACTGTTGCACGGGCTGGTGATGTTGAGCGTGTTGAACGTTGTGTTTGGCGCACTCGGGTACAGGCTGCTGTATACGGGCAAGAATTTGCGCGAATAGCCGAAATCGCGGATGTACCTGAAATATTTATGGGGGGAGAATTTTTGCGGGGAACAAAAGATAGAACAAAAAAAGCCGGATTTCTCAGTGATTGAGAAATCCGGCTTTTTTAGGAGTAGCGGGAGCAGGATTCGAACCTGCGACCTTCGGGTTATGAGCCCGACGAGCTACCTGGCTGCTCCATCCCGCGATACGGGTCTTGCTGGTGTAACGACCTTGAGAAAAACTTTATTTCTCAAGGTTTTGTTTCAGTAGCGGGAGCAGGATTCGAACCTGCGACCTTCGGGTTATGAGCCCGACGAGC
>JBEBUW010000133.1:0-11357 GCA_040393065.1 Lujinxingia vulgaris
CACAAGACCGGGTTGGAGGTGGGGGCGGACATCGAAAAGGCTTGCGGCGCCGGGGCGGAAATGGGGGTGAAACATCCCTGGCGATGTTTGCGATGGACCTCGAAAGGATCGCCGACATCGATTTGGGACCTCGGATGTGTTTACTACCCCGTAAAAATTATCGGGTCGTGAAAAAACGTGGGGTAGGAAAACGTGATTTTTACGGAAACGCATTTTTTGACCCGGTCAAGGAGCCGTTTTTTGGGATGGTTTGAGGAAATGCCGCGGTTGTGCATGCGTTTTTTGGGGGGCGTTGAGAAAATCGCGTGGTTGTCCATGCATAATTTCCTGAAAATCGACCAAGGTTACCCCGTTTTACATCGATATTGTTCAGTAAGGGGGGGGGTTGGAGAGGGGAGGGAGCCTTGTGATTGCAAGGGAGGCCGGTGTTTGGAGGGGGGGGCATGTGGGGAAAGGGAAGGGCAAAAGGCACGGGCAAAAGGCAAAAGGCAAAAGGCAAAAGGCGCACGCGAAGGCGCGAAGGCGCGAATTGCCGCGAAGGAAAGAAAGGGAAAGGCAAAAGGCGTGCAGCGGCGGAGCAAGGGTTTTGCCCCTGGGGGTGGCCATCAAATCAACGAGCAGCAGGGTTATTGGGATGCCAGGGAGAAGTGCTGCTCGTTGGTTTCTCCCTATGGATGTGCAAGTGGCAGGATTAACGGATGTTTCCGTCGGTGGGGTTGAGGCGGTTGACGAGGGTTTGGAGCAGGCGCAGGTGTCGTTCGATGGCGAAGTGGACGAGGAAAACGCTGACGAGGACGAGGAGGATCAGGCCGGCGAAGATCGCGTAGAGGCCGGTGGTGCGCTGGGATTCTTTTTCTTGTTGTTGTTCGGAGAGTTTGGTTTCGTACATCTGGACCATTTCTTCGAACTCGTATTCGAGGCGTCGGATCTCGTTTTCTCGGGCGTTTCGTTGCGAGAGGTAATCCTGATGTTTGTCGCGATAGGCGCGGTAGGTGGGGAGGATGAGCGAGGCTCGTTCGGAGACAGGGGCGGCGGTCAGGACGGCGATCAGGGTGCGGAAGGTCGTGATGGTTTCGTTGAATGAATCGTGGTCGTCGATGACGGCGCGCACGACTCGGGAAACGCCTTCGCGGTCCACGGATCGGGTGTATCGCAGGCATCCGTAGGGGCTTTTGACGGCGCAGGTTTCCACGTAGGTGTCGTCCCAGGTGTATTCGGGTTCGGGGAAGAGGGCCTGGAGTTTTTCGAGCAGCGCGGTGAGTTCTTTGAGTTCGGCGTCGGCTTCGGGATCGTAGGCGTCGTCCTTGTCGGCGTCGCGTTTTAGCAGGGGCGCGGCTTCGGCGCGGCGCTGGCGGGCTTCGGCTTCTTTGCTGGATTGTTCATCCATCCATGCCTTTACGCTGGCATAGGTGAGGGGTTCCGGTTGGGGCAGCAAGGCGGGCAATGCGGGTTTTTCGGGTTCGGGAATCGTGGCTTTGACGAAGCTCGACAGGCCGAAGAAGATTCCGGCGGCGAAGACCAGAACGGCGCAAACGGCCATGAGCAGGAAGTAGCCTCGGGCGGTGCGGAAAACGATGTTGCGTTCGAAGGTTTCGATTTTGTGTTGGACCTGTTTGGTGGTTGGCTTTGGCATGGTGAATTCCTCGGTTTTTGAGTTTTTTAGATGGGGTGATTGTTGTTGGAGTGCGTGTTTTTAGGGGCAGCTCGGGCAGCCTGCGGCGTGGCATTCTTTGCGGACCTGGGTGCGTGTTTCGGTGTCCCAGGTGGCGTCTTCTACGGAAAAGTCGCGAAGTTGTTGGTAGTCGTTGATTACCTGGGCGCGGATTTTCTGGCAGGAAGCGTCGCAGGAACGGAGCTTTCCGAAGGCTTCCGCGGCACTGCTGACCTTGCGGCATTGGGCAAACTGCCCTCGCCAGGCTTTGGCGGTGCTTTTGATGCGGATTTGTTCCAGCGCGGTCTGGCTTGCACGCGCGGTGCGGATTGCGTGTTCTCGATTTTGTTCAAGCAAGGCACAGGATGCTTGCAGGGTGTCTGCCCACGGTCCTGGTTTGCACAGGGCCAGAGCTTCTTCGCTCCGATCAAAATGGTGTGAGAGTTGCTCGTACGTGCTTTCGTTGAGGGTTTTCTCGAGTTGATGGGTGGCGGATTTCAGATTCGTTGCGTGCAGCGTGATGAATTTTGGAAGACTCGTTTGAAGCGGCGAAAAGGTTGCGCGCACAAG
Source organism: Lujinxingia vulgaris (assembly GCA_040393065.1). Lineage (GTDB taxonomy): Bacteria > Myxococcota_A > Bradymonadia > Bradymonadales > Bradymonadaceae > JACCWM01. The sequence goes on from JBEBUW010000133.1 coordinate 2,222, forward strand.
TTCGATATCAAGCCAATGCGAGCAGACTTTCGTGGCGTCGTCGTCTGTGAGCGTTTCAACCAGGCAGTTCTGTGTGGCGTTGTCTTGGTCGAGGAGTTTCTCGAGGGCGGGCAATGTCGTGAGCGGTGAAGACTGGGCGAGCCGGACGTAGTCGGAGTAAATCCGCTGCCAGGTGGGGATTTGTGCGCCTTCGACAAGGCGCGATAGCTCAAGGCTGGCCTGAGCAGCAGGTACCGCCGCGCTGGCATCGGCATGTGTCATGGTCTGGCGATACTCGAGCAGGCTGTTGTCTAAGAGCTGCTGGGCAGCCTGCGCCATGCTGGTTTCAAGCGTCGTAAATTGCTCGGTCAGACGCGGGCGATCGCGATCATCGGCAGGCAATTGATGAAGTATGGCGTTTACTTCGCGCAGGCTGATGGCAATGCGCGCAAACTGAATCGGTGTCGAGAAATCGGCAAGCTGTTTTTGGGCGGTGGCGAGTTTTCGTTGCGCTTCGTGGACCTGAACGCACGTGCTCAAATCGTGCTCGGTGATGACGACGGTGTCTTTGGAATCCGTGGACGCAAAGGAGATCTGCGCGACTTTTCCGAGAAGCCTGTGATCAGGGCAAAGGCCGGGAAGAGCGCGTAGATCGGTGTCGACTACACTGTTTGGCGTGTCGATCTGGGCTACGATTTTGCCGCCTACCGAGACTTCGAGCCAACCGGCTGAGGCATCAGCGAAGCCGCAGGTTTGCTGCGGGCTTCGGGAGGTTTCTTCGATGGTTGTCCAGGATTGTTGGTAGGGGCGGTCGCCGGTTTGCGAATAAACGTAGATTCCGTTTCCAAGTGCCCAGAGGCTGCTGAGAGCAAGCGTTACTCCGCCAACGACAGCCATTTCCTGGTTGGATGCAATCTCCTCACCTTTGTCATTCAGTTTGCGCTCATCAGAAAAGCTGGGAGAGGCCGCAAATAGCGCGCCAGAACCGGCGCCAAGAATAAGGCCGGCGGCAATATCGAGCCCGATGTTCTCTGCTTCGTGCTTCCGGATTTTTTGGTGTTGCACTTCGTTGAGGCCAACGGTGTAGCAGAGTTGTTCACGCTGGATGTTGGCGCGAATGTGGTCGTTTTGGATTGCCAGATCTCGGACGATAAAGTTGCCGGCTTCCGATCTGGTTTCCTGAAAAGAGTGAACGACTACCTGCTCGGTTCGTTCGGCGGGTGAGCTTTTTAGATAAGCACAGCCAACGAGCTGAGAGCACAGGATGGTGGCCAATAAACATCGCGTTGCTGGGTATGGTGAACGAATCATGGACACTCCGTATGGCGGCGCGATGGCTTTGAGCGATGGTCAAATCCTGCAGGGCGTTGGCAGACTCGTTGGGAGTCGAACGTAGAAATGAACGCGAGCAGGAAACGACGATGACTTGTTAGTGCATCGAGCCGGCAGTGTTGGTGTTCCCCCCAATTCGGAGTGCCCGAATATCAAGGAACGAACGATTGATGGGGTGAAGTTAACTTGCTGCGAGAAGGGTTGTCAACAGCATGAATGGTCGGTCTACGATCAATGAAGCAAATTTCCCCAAAAGAAAATGGGGAAATGAAGGTGGTGGTTAGTGGTGGGGAGGTGAGGTGTCTTTCAGTTTGTAATTAAGGAAAACGATGTTGTCGTGCTTGTGGATGAAGTTTGGATCGATGACAAATTCGGCCTGGTCGAACAGGGGATGGAGCGGGAGCTGGGTGGGGTAGGGTGGAGGGGGATTTGCGTTGTCGAGGAGGTACTGGGCGGCGACGTTGAGTCTTGAGATGTTGAGATCGATTTCGTCTTCTCGTTCTTCCAGGTGTTTGCGGAGGTCTGTAAGGCTGCGGGAAATCTTGAGGATGTGCGCGTACATAGCGGCGAGGAGACAGGCGGTAGCGAATACGATGGCGAGGATGGCTGGGGACATGGTTTCCGTGCTCTCGTTTGTGGGCAGGTTGACTGCCGAACCGTTACAGATGGCGGGTGTTCCCCCCAATTCGGTGTGGGCCGAATGTCAGGAACGCGTTGTCGATGGGAGGAGAATATCAGATGTCGCAGACGAAGAGCAAGCGGTTAAATTATCGTTCTGCGATCAGATACTGGGTTTTCTGGGGCTGTTTCGTGGGCGAATTTATTTTAGCAAATAGGTGCGGAAGGTGCGGCCTTTGATTTTGCCGTTGCGGATTTTGACGACGGCGGTGCCGGCGATGGGGCTGGCGAGGGCGACGTAGGTGAAGCGGTCGGTGATGGTGATTTTGCCGATGTTGGCGTTGTCGATGCCGAGGTCTTTGGTGAGGGCGCCGACGATGTCGCCGGGGCGGAGTTTGTCTTTGCGGCCGCCCTGGATGACGACGGTTTTGGTGGCGGCGTGTTCGGGGGATTCGGTGGGGTGGGGGACTCTGGCAAGAGGGGTGGGATCGAGGCCGTCGAGGAAGTCGACGAAGTTTTTGAGTTTGCGGGTTTCGTGGGAGGCGATGAGGGTGATGGCCAGGCCTTGTTCGCCGGCGCGGCCGGTGCGGCCGACGCGGTGGACGAATTCTTTGGTGTCGCGGGGGAGCTCGAAGTTGATGACGGCGTCGAGTTCGTCGATGTCGAGGCCGCGGGCAGCGACGTTGGTGGCGACGAGCAGGCGGATGCTGGCGTTGGCGAACATGAGCAGCGTGTTGTCGCGGTCGGGTTGTTCCATGCCGCCGTGGAGGGCGCGGACGGCGTGGCCGGCGCGGGTCAGGTCTGCGGTGATGGCGTCGACGGTGTCACGTTCGTTGGCGAAAATCACGGCTGAGGCGGGTTTGTGGTAGGCCAGAACATGGCGTAGTGCGGCGATGCGGGCGGCTATCGGATCGATGGTGGGATCGTCTTTGGTGGAAACCGGCCCGATGTCGTAGAGGATCTGGGTGATGTCGGGTGCGACTGTGTCGTTGGCGACCGAAATGAAGGCGGCCTGGTGTTGAAATAGCGTACTGAGCTGGCGGATTTCGTCGCCGACGGTGGCGGAGAATAGCAGGGTCTGGCGGTCCGGGAGGGTTGCGTGGGCGATGATGGTTTCGACGTCGTCGATGAATCCCATTTCGAGCATGCGGTCGGCTTCGTCGAGGACGAGGGTCTGGACGGCGGACAGGTCGAGGGTGCCGCGTTGCAAGTGGTCGAGGACACGGCCGGGCGTGCCGACGATGATGTCGATGCCGTGTTTGAGGGATTCGCGCTGACGACTGAACGAGGTGCCGCCGGTGAGGGTGACGACGTTGGTGTTGGGGATGGGTCTTGCGAGCCGGCGGATTTCGTCGGCGATCTGGGCAGCGAGTTCGCGGGTGGGGCAGAGGACGAGCGCGCCGGGGAGTAGGTTGGCGGGCGTGCTGGCGAGTGGGATGCGCGACAACAGTGCCAGGCCGAAGGCGGCGGTTTTGCCGGTGCCGGTGCTGGCCTGGCCGATGACGTCGCGGCCTTCGAGCATGGTGGGCAGGGCTTGCGCCTGGATCGGGGTCATCTCGGTGTAGCCGAGTTGGTTTAAGTTTTCGAGCCAGGCGGGGCTCAGGCCAAGGTGGGAAAAGGAATTCTGGGACATTTTGAGGGCTCACGGTAGGAGAAAAACTCGCCTTCTCCTACCGTAATCGCCGGGCGATGGCGACCTTCGCTTTTTTTGCAGAGTTTTTGCAGGTGAGAAAGGAAAGGCACGGCAAAAGGCGCACGCGAAGGCGCGAAGGCGCGAATTGCCGCGAAGGGAAAGCAAAGAAAAGCAAGGAAAAGCAAGGGGTGGAGGGTGTGAAAAAGTGTGGGCAAGGGTCAGCGGTTGGCAGCGGCCCAGGTCTGGTAGTTTTCGTCGGTTTTCAGGTCTTGGAATTCGTAGAAGTCGGGATCATTGGCAAGGATTCGGTTTACGATCGGGTAGGCGTCATCCTGGCGGTTGAGGGCGAGCAGGATGCGAACTTTGGTGTCGTAGAGGAACGCCTGGTGGGGTTCCGTGATGCAGGAAATGGCTTTTTCGATGAGGCTGAGCGCTTCTTCGAGGTCATGGGCACCAGTCTGGTTCTCGTAGAGATACCAGGCCAGGGCATTGCTGGCGGTGCGGATGACTTCCTTGTGGAATTCGCCTTCGTCGGTGAAGTGCCAGACGAGGTTTGGGTCGGGTGTGAGTTCGAGGCATTTGCGGGCGTGGAGCATGCACTTGGCCATGAGGCGCGCCCGTTCGGCGGCTTCGAGTGCATCGGATTCATCGGCTTCCTGAACGATATAACCCAGTGCGTGGAGCATGCCGTAGTGAGCGAAGAGCTGGTCGTAATCGGAAAATCTCCTGCCGGGCGACATCATCTCGATGGCCTGCTCGAAGGATTTGCAGGCGGCCGCGTATTTGGATTTCTCGAGCGCTTTGGATGCCTTTTTGACCGTTTTGTTGACGGCTTTCCAGTGCGGATCGTTGCTGTCCTGTTTAGTGGGGACATTGCGAAGATCCATGCGGATCGTGCTGCAATCGCGAGCGATCCGGTCCAGCGTTTCGCGGTTGAGTTCGGTGTATTGCAGATTGACAAATTCCAGGTTTTTGAGCTGGAAAAAGCTTTCGGGAAGTGTTTTTAGCTCGTTGAAACTAAGGTCCAGCCATTTCAGATTGGGCATGTTCGCGAAGGCGCCTTCGGGGAGTTTCTTGAGTTTTTTTCGGACTACAACGTAGTCATCGAGCTCATCATTGTACGTATCCGCTTTGCCCCAGCGATCCAGGCTGAGCTCTTCTAGGTGTGTGCAGGCAAGGGCTGTGGCGATGATATCGTGTTGTGGGTAGTTCGTAGTGTCCTGGCCCGTAGAAGACAGGCCGGTAAATTTGAGTCTGCGAAGGCGTGGGAGTTTGGACAGGTCGGCCATGTGGGAGAGGCCGCTGAGTGTGCGGGTGAGGTTGAGTTCTTCGAGGCTGGAAAGTTTGAGCAGGTCGTCGGGGATTTCCTTCCATTGGTTCGATGACAGGTCGAGCGCGCGCAGGTTCGGGAGGTCGAATAGGGCGGGAGGCATCGGATCAAAATCGGTGGTGCATTGGCTTAAAACAAGGGTTTCGAGCGCGCCCAGGTTGGCGAAGCTTTGTGGCAGAGATAGTGCGGCCGGGACGCCGGAAAGATCGAGTACTTGCAGCGCGCTCAGGTTTCCGAAGCTGTCGGGCAGTTTTTGGAGTGAGGAGCAGTACGACAGGTCGAGAACCTGAAGGCTTGTCAGGGTGCCAAATTCTTCGGGAAGTTCGGTGAGCGAAGTCTGGGAAAGATCGAGTTTTTCGAGTTGAGTGAGCGCGGCAAACGAGGCGGGAATCTGGATAATCTGCTCGTTATGCGCCAGGTTGAGTTCTTTTAGATTGATGAACTCGGTGATGATTTCGGGGAACTCGCGCAGAAACTTGCCGGAAAGGTCGAGGCTTTCGATGGCGAGTGGATTTTTGGCGAGTTCTTCGAGGTGCTGGAGCGTGGCGACGTGAGGGGGGACGATGTTGTCGCGCAGAAAACGTCGATTCTCCACAACAAAGCTACGCAACGTCCGTGGATCAAACTCGCCGTCTTCATCCAGCGCTTCGGGTTTGAAGATGTCTTCGAAGCTGTCGCTTTCAAAGTCTATGGGGAAGTTCACGTCGTATTCATCGGACAGGACCAGTGCGTTTACCTGACCTTTTACGGAGGTCTGGAAGTAGTAGCAGTTGAGCAGGATTTCTGCGCTGAGGTCGCCTTCGACGTGGAGTGTGCCGCCGTCGTCGCCGTAGCTTGTCATGACGACGTTATCGACGGTGAGGTTGCCGCCGACGTACAGGTTCGGGCAGCCGCTTGCGATCACGTTCTGAGCGTGGGTGTTGCCAGTTACGAATAAGAAATTTCCGCCGGAGTAGTCATGCCAGTTGATGGTGCCTTCGACGGTGAGATTGCCCACGACGATGACGTTGAACGGGTTCCAGTCGACGTCGGGATCGGTTTCGAAGTTGCCGGAGATGGTGACGTCGCCTTCGTAGAGACGGATTTCCTGGTCTTCTGCAAAATCGAGGTACGGGTAGTTGATACGATCTGAGATTGCGAAGCGTTCTTCGGCGTCGGCGGCGGAAATGATCGTGTAGTGGCTCATATGCGTGTGCTCTCTAAAGAGGGGGAAGTCAGGGCAAGGAAGCATTCTCAGGTAAGTGCGAAATCTGGAAGTGCGGGATACATCAGTTGTATAGAATTTCACAAGTATTTGGATGTCGGTTGAATAATTTTGGAGGCGTTACGGTTGTGAACGCATCGGTTTTTTGCAGAGAGAGTAAGCGGGGAAGTTATCGCGTAAGGGCTGCCTGAATGAATGATTGGTACAAGTCGTTGTTGTGTGGATTGCTGGTTTTGTTGAGTGCGGACGCGATGGCCGCCGGGTTGTTGGAGACGGTGGGCGGGGCGAGTGGTCCGTCGGCGTTGAGTGCGCGTGCGGTGGCGGGTGGGCCGCAGGCGGCTTATTTCAATCCTTCGTTGATGTTGTACCAGCCGGCGCAAACCAGTGTGGGTTTTTTTGTGTTGGCGCAGCGTCTGGATATCGGGTTGGGGGAGCGGCCGGCGTCGGCAGATATTGATGCGTCGATATATAATGCGCGGCAGCGAAATCCGGATGGAACGACGGGACAGCTTGAGCGCAGGCCGTTGCCGACCGATGCACTGCCGGGGGCGCGTGGGAGTGCGACGCGCGGCGATGTTGAGCACAGTTATGCAACGATCGGGGTGGTTTCTCATTTGATTGAGAACCGGCTTGCGCTGGGTGTAAATGCGCTTGTGCCGCTGGGGGATTTTCAGGCGCAGCGGCCGTTTTATGTGGATGAACGCGAGCAGTATTTTAGCAATTCGCTGCATTTTGAGCGTTTTTCGGACCGTGCAGATGCGAATGTGTTTTCGTTTGCGTTGGCGGGGCGTCCGCTGGACTGGTTGTCGCTGGGTGTCGGGGTCACGATGGCCAATGATGCGTCGGCAAATAATCAGGTGTTTGTGCCGGATGCGATTGATCAGACGAATACGGATATGAACTCGGCCATTCGTGTGAAGACGCGTTTTGTGCCGCATGCATCGGTGGTGGTGGAGCCGTTGGAGGGTGTGCGGCTGGGGGCGACGGTGCACGGGGCGCATGCGGCGACGACACGCGGCGAGAACAAGTTGCGGATCTGGAATTATCCGTATCCGGAGGGGCAGGATTCGGAGATGCAGACGTTTGAGTATTTGCACGGGTTTCAGCCGCTGCGAATCGGTGCGAGTGCTGCTTATGAGCATCACTTTGATGAGGACAATCGGCTTGAAGTTGCGCTGAGTGGCTTATGGTCGGAGTGGTCGGATTATCGGGATCGTCATGCGGAGCGTCCGCAGTCTGCCTGGTCGGATACGATCACTGCGGCGCTGGGGCTGGCGTTTTACGGGGCCAGTCAGCGGGTTTCGCTGGATGTGACGTATGAGCCGTCGCCGGTTCCGGATCAGCGTGGGCGTTCGAATTATGTGGACAATGCGCGGCTTGGTAGTGCGCTGGCATGGTCGATGCCGTTTACGTTGGGTGGGCTCGGGTTTGAGGGCGGCGTGCATGTTCAGGGGCATCGCTTGTTGTATCGCGAGGTGACGAAGTCGGCGGATGCGGAGCATCCGGTGATCGATGAGTATCCGGAATCGGTGGATATTCGAACGGATGCGGAAATCGAGTCGTCGCGGGGATTGCAGACGAATAATCCGGGGTATCCCGGGTTTTCGAGCGAGGGCTGGCTGGCGGGGGGAGGGTTGTTTTTGAAGATGTTTTTTTAACTTCGGAAGTGCCGTCGGGAAAGCTGGGAAGTGTTTTAACTCGGGAACGCTTCCGACGTTTCATGATGAAGTCCTACAATTCAATGAGAGAAATTATGATGACGAATCGATGGATGGTGTGTGTGGTTGGAAGTCTTCTGGCAACAGCGTTGATTGCGTGTGGTGATTCGACGGACGCGGAAGATGGCCAGCGGCAGGATGTCGGGGAAACCGTACAAGACGTGGGGGGTGGGGAGGATACGGAAAATCCTTCGGACGACGATGCCGGTGATGTGGGCGGTGGAGAGGATACGGGAGATCCTTCTGATGAAGATACCGGTGAAACGGAGTGGCCGACGGAGGGATTGAACGGCGTGTGGGCACAGCAAACGGTGATGTCTTCGTTGTCCAAGGTTCCGGTCGTCGGTGATGTGACGACGAAAACGATAACGATTCAAAAGGTTGTGATCGGCGGGACCGCTCCGGATTATACCGTGCAATCGACGCCGTGTTCGGTGGAGATGGAGAGCAGTTCGACGGTTGTGAAAACGATCGTGCCGGATGCGTTTGTGCGCAGTCTGCCGACCACGGAACGTAGCATGCGTGTGGATGGTAGTCGTTTTGAGATGCCGCCCTTGTGGGAGGCGCGGGGTGTGAATTTGAGCGCAGTGGAAACGGAGGCGTTGCCTACGGATAAGAACGATGCGCGGATTTTTGATCAGGATGGGGACGGCAAACCGGGGATGACGGTGCGGATTTCCGGGATCATCAGCGGGGATATTTATGTGATTCAGCGCGGTTCAACGGAATTGGCGGGCACGGTGGCCGAGAATCGGTTGGATGGTCTGGTTGTGTGGACGGATGAACAGGTGATTCTGGGGTCGGATAATGCGATTCTGGAAAGCAACCAGCCGGAGAATCGTATTGATCCGAATGCCGAGAATAGTTTTTTCCACACGACGCGGCTTGGCGAAGAATTAGATTGTGAGGCGATTGTGGCGCAGGCAGAAACGTTGTTTGCGCGCTGAGTTTGTCGGTGAAACATGTAAAAAAGCCCGGGACGTTTCCCGGGCTTTTTTGTGGGTGGTGCGTGTTCTCAAGCCGGCGGGTTGCCATGATTCTCGGCGGAGCCGGGGCGAGCCGTTCTTTGGGTGCGTCAGAATCAATTCAGGGAGGTGCTGAACCCTCTCCGGGAGCGAAAAAGTAAAATTTGGGAGGTGTTGAACGGCTTTTGAGAGCAAAAAAGTAAATTGTGGGCGGTGCTGCGTCTTCTTCGAGTGGAAAAAAGTAAAAATTGGAAGGTGTCGAACCCTTTTCGGGAGCGCCAAAGTAAAAATTGGAAGGTGCTGAACCCTTTTCGGGAGCGCCAAAGTAAAAATTGGAAGGTGTCGAACCCTTTTCGG
>JBEBUW010000134.1:0-11162 GCA_040393065.1 Lujinxingia vulgaris
AATTTTGCAGTGACGAGGCTCAAGTGCGCAAAAATTCTGGCAGAAAATTTCTGAACTTTTTAGAAAAAATAGAAATTTCTATAAATTTTCTGTCTTTTCAAGAACTGTTCTGTCCCGGCCGGCCGGTCCTGGAAAATTCTACATTTTCACGAATTTTAGCCGGGCCGGAAATTTCTTCTAAGAAAACTTTGAAGGAAATATGGAATCTGCGGCCGGGCGTCTCGCGGATTCTGCCGAAACTTGCTCTGGAGGATAGCAAATATTCATGGCTCAGAGGCAAATCCCACAGCAGCCGTGCTGACAATACCGGTCTCTACCGCATGACGCGCCGTTGGTGTTGCGGGTGCACTGCCGGTTTTCGGTGGTGGTTTTGGTGCCTGAACAGGTGCCGCTCTGGCAGATGGGCGTGATTCGAGTATCGATCGTCGGTTCTGCAAAGTTGCTACACGCATCGGCCCAGTCGCATTGTCCATAGTTCGAGATATAGGAAGTTCCGCAGGTTGTGCCGTTGGTATTGCGGTTGCAGGATTGCGTTTCGGTCGTATTGACGCTGGTGCAGGTTCCGTTCTGGCAGGTGGGCGTTGTTTTGGTGCGTGTCTGGGTGCCGCTGTTTGAGCAGATATTGCTGCCGTAATTGCACGCGCTCCAGTTGGAATAGGTTGGTGAGCCGCAGGTGGTCGGTGCGGTGCGGTTGCAGGATTGCGTTTCGGTTGTGTTCACGCTGGTGCAGGTTCCGTTCTGGCAGGTGGGCGTTGTTTTGGTGCGTGTCTGGGTGCCGCTGTTTGAGCAGATATTGCTGCCGTAATTGCACGCGCTCCAGTTGGAATAGGTTGGTGAGCCGCAGGTGGTCGGTGCGGTGCGGTTGCAGGATTGCGTTTCGGTTGTGTTCACGCTTGTGCAGGTTCCGTTCTGGCAGGTGGGCGTCGTTTTGGTGCGTGTCTGGGTGCCGGAGCTTGCGCAGGCATTTGGAAATACACAGTCCGTCCAATTCGAATAGGTGGTGGACCCGCAGGTGGTTGGCGGTGAAAGCTGGCAGTTCTGGGTTACGGTCGTGGTGACGACAGTGCAGGTGTTATTCTGACAGGTCGGGGTGTGGGTTTGTTGGGTGCGCGTGCCGGTCGTAGCGCATGTGTTGGAAGTGGTGTTTGTGCACGCGCTCCAGTCGGCAGTGGTTGGTGTGCCGCATGTGGTTCCGTCCGTATTGGCCCGCGAGCAGGAGCCTGTTTCCGTGGATGTGACGATGGAGCACGACGAGCCGTTGCAGGTCGGTGTTTTCACTTCGCGGGTTCTGGTTCCGGTGCTGGCGCAGGGGCTCTCGAAGCTGCATGAGCTCCAGTTTCCGTAGGTGATTTCTCCGCACGAAGCATCGAACGTGCAGCTACAGGGCAGTGTCTCGGTCGTTGTGACGCTTGCGCAAGCACCGGTCTGACAGGTGGGGGTGGTGACTTCTCGTGATTTGATGCCCTCGAAACTGCATTCGCTCCAGTCTGTGTTGGAGGCTGAGCCGCACGAGTTTCCGTCGGTTTCTCGGGTGCAATCGCGTTCCTCGGTCGTTGTTTGGATAGTGCAAATGCCCTCGACGCAGCTTGCGGAGTGAACTTGCCGGGATTGTGTGCCGTCCGTTGTGCAAACGTCTGCAAAATCGCTGCAAGCGTCCCACGGCGATGCTTCAGGCACCTCACAGTCTTCATCGATCACACATTGCTGCTCGCCCGTTCCATCTTCAACATCGGTGTTTTCTTCAGCGTCGGTGTCGTCTTCTGTCTCGGTGTCTTTTTCGGTCCCTGTGTCGTTTCCAACGTTGATATCGTCATCGTTATCGTCATGGATGTCGAAGAAATCCGAGGAATCCAGCAGATCATCGGGTGTGCTGGCGTTTTTGGCTACGCAAATGCCGCCACTGAACAGGACGCCTCCGCCAGAGGCGCAATATTGTCCGGTGGGGCAGTCGCTATCGGAACTGCATTCGGCTTCATTGACCGTGCAGGCACTCAATCCGATGGCAAGGACAAGGAGAACAAGAAAGTGTTTAAAGCAGCTTGAAAACATTTCAGAAACCAGCAGGTAGCAAGCAATACATGGAGTGTTGGAAAGAAGATTTACGGATTCAGGCTTTTTAGATTGCTTTCGAAAAGTTCGATCATTTCGGTGTCGCCGGTTTTTTTTGCGTGGGGCAGGCCGGATTTCAGGGATTGGATGGCCTGCTCGCGCTGGCCCAGTTTGAGTTGCGCGCTGGCCTGTGCGCTGTAGGCCCAGGCCAGCGTCGTGGAATCGTTGGCGCGGTTGGCGTCTTCGATAACCAGAGCCAGGGTCGTGGCGGCCTGCGTGTGTTGTTGGTCGGCGAGCTGAATCTGGGCAAGCTGGGTGCGGAGTTGCAGGCGGTTGGCCAGCAATTCGGGGCGGTTGGTGGTCAGGGTAATGCCGCGCTGGAAGGTCGCCGCGGCGTTCGGGCGCTCGCTTTTGAGGCCGGCCTGCACGGCGCCCAGGCGGAGCAGGGCTTCGGAGGCCAGGGCAAGATTGGGGGGCGTGAGTTGTTCGGCGGCCGTGGCGGCTTTTTCGAAATGTTCGAGCGCGGCTTTGTGGGTTTTGTTGTTGGCGGCGCCGATGCCGATGGCGTAGTGCGTTTGGGCGATCATGGCTGCCGTGTTGGGGGCGTTGATTTTTTCCAGCGCCTGGAGTGCATCCCGGCAGCGTTTGTGGGTGCCGGTGGACGCGAGGTTGAGTTCAACCTGGCAGAGGTTGGCGTACTGGATGGCCAGCGCCTGTTGGTCGGAAGCGGATTTCTCGACGCCTTTTTCCATGATGTCGATGAGTTCCACATAAAGCTTCTGGGCTTCAAGAAAGCTGCCGGCGGCCTGGTGCGTGCGCGCTTCGGCGGCTTTGGCGCGTGCTGTGAGCGCAGGGATTCCGGTTTGTTGGAAGAGCTGTGCGCTTTTTGAGCAGTGCGCGACGACTTGTTGGGGCGTGTCGGCGGCCAGTTCGCAGAGGGCCAGGTAGCCGCGGGCGATGAGCTGAGGGCTTTTGGTCTGGTTTGCGATCTGGAGTGCGCGCTCGAGGTGTTGCGCCGCGGCGGCGGAATTGCCGGATTGTTCGGCGTCTTTGGCGACCAGGCCCAGCGCGTTGACGAGCAGCGGGCGGTTTTTCATGGTGGTGAATTGTTGGACCAGGCCGTTGAGGTGCGTGCGCGCTTCGGCGTAGTTGCCCTGGTCCTGGAGGACGGAGGCGATGCGCAGGCGGTTTCGGGCCTGGGCCGGGACGCTGCCGGCGGCTGCAAATTGCTGGTTGGCCTGTTGTAAAAGTTGCAGGGCGCGCGCGAAGTCGCCGTTTTGCTGGTAGAGTTCGGCGGTTTTGGCCAGCGAGGAGCCGGCGGCCAGGGGTGTGGCGTTGGCTTCGATGGAGGCGACGTCGCGTTTGTACTGGGCTTCGCTGCCGGCGGGTTTGCCTTGCAGGGTGCGGACGAGGCGCAAGTTCAGGCTGCAGAGGGCGCGGAAGGTTTCGTCGCGCTGGGCTGCGGCTTCTTTGACGCAGGTATTGAGTGTGTTTTCGGCAGTTTTTAAGCGTCCAAGGCTTGCTTCGATGTGGCCGCGGGTGAGGAGGAGCTGGCCGATGGCGGCATCGAGTTTGAGGGCTCTGGCGCGAGCGAGCGCGTCTTTGACGCGTGCTTCGGCGGCGGTGTTTTCGCCCTGTTCCCAGAGTAAATTGGCGAGTTCGAGGGAGGCTTCGGCTTTGAGAATGCTGTTTTCGGGGGCGTCTTCGAAGGCGGCTTTGTAGGCTTCGCGGGCAACTTCCCAGTCGCCGGCGGTATAGAGTTCGCGGGCGCCTTCCAGGGTAATGGCGGCGTCGGAATCGTCAGCCAGGGCAAAATTCGCAGAGCCTGCAATCAGGCAGAAAACCAGGGAGAAGCGGGCGAGCAGTGAAGAACTACGGAACATCGGGGAACTCATGGTGGGTGGAACTTGCGCAAAGAAAATCCGGGGCGTGTGCCTGCTGCCGCTGTGGGCAGGCTTCAGAGCGTAGCCGATGCCAGAATGACAATCCAGCCGGGATGACATGGATGAACGGCGGGCGGGAATTTGAGTGGCCTGTCCGATGCTTGCTTCCCTGGTGCCGGTGGGCTTTGATACAAGGCTGGCGGCATCCTTCGGTGATGCGCTGAAGGATTCGTATTTTGCACTTTGAACGAGAGAATTAGGAATGTCTGAAGAAGGTCCGGTTTCCCGCGGGAAGCGTTTTATGAAGCTCGCGACGATGACAGCATCCGTGGCGGGAACGTATACAAAATCGCGGGTTGCCTCGGTTTTTAAGTCGGAAGACGCTGCGGAAGAGTCCTGGTCGGCGACGAATCTGGCCAATGGCGAGCGGATCGCGAAGACACTTGGCGAGTTGAAGGGCGCGGTGATGAAGGTGGGTCAGATGGCTTCGGCAGCGAGTGATTTGTTGCCGAAGGAGCTGACGGAGCCGCTCAAAAAGTTGCAGCGTGAAGCGCCGCCGATGAGTTACGAAGTCATTGCGCAGCAGATCGAGGACGAGCTCGGGCAGCCGCCGGAGATGTTGTTTCGAAGCTTTGAGAAGGTGCCTTTTGCGTCGGCTTCGATCGGTCAGGTGCACCGCGCGGTGACTGATGACGGGCGCGAAGTTGTGGTCAAGGTGCAGTATCCGGGCGTGGATAAGGCGTGTGATAGCGATCTGGCGCACTTGAAATTTGCGCTTCGGATGACAGGAATGGCGCGTAATCACAAAAAGTCTTTTGATGCGCTGTTTAAGGAAATCCGTGATCGGCTGCACGAAGAACTCGATTATTGCAATGAGGCCGATAACGTACGGTTGTTCGGCGCGATGCACGCGGATGATGAAGATATCTTGATTCCGGAAGTGGTCGGGGAGCGTAGCTCGAAGCGCGTGTTGACGCTGACGTATGTGCCTGGCGACCGGATCGATGAGTGCAGTCATTATCCGCAGGATGTGCGCGACCGGATCGGGGAAACGCTCTACCGGATGTCGCTGTCGCAGATTTTCAGGCATCGCGCGGTGCACGCAGATCCGAATCCGGGAAATTTCGCGGTTCGGCCGGATGGAAAGCTGATCGTCTACGATTTTGGCTGCGTAAAGCGCCTGGACGAAGCGACGATGAAGGTGTTTGCGGACATCATCGCGGCCGGGTTGGAGGAAGATTACGAGCGGCTCGATCAGAATATGATTGAGATCGGCGCGCGGATTGTGAGCGGCCCAAAGATTCCGGAGGATTTCTATGCGCGGTGGCGCGCGGCTTTGATGGAGCCGTGCATTCGCGATGAGTTTTTTGATTTTGATGGCGCGACGCTGCACGAAGAAGTGGCGCGGCAGGTGACGAAATCGCTGAAATATATCAACGCGTTTCAGCCACCCGCCAGCATTGCCTACATCAATCGCACCGTCGGCGGTTACTATCACAATCTTCGTGCTTTCTCGCCGAAAGTGCGCTGGAAATACCTGGTCAGCAGCTATGTGTACGAGGCGCTCGGGGTGGAGTCGCCTTTTGCGGTCGAGTTTGCGGGGTTTCCGAAGAAACTCACACCCGCTTGATGCCTTCGGCCCAGAGTTGAAGATGCTCGCGACGCGCGTTGGTGCTAATCGTGGATTCAAAGCGAGCGTCTTCGCGCCAGGTTTTTCGGATCTCGTCCAGATTGGAAAAGACTCCGGCGGCAAGACCGGCCAGCAGGCCGGCGCCGAGTGCGGTGGTTTCGGTCATTTCCGGGCGAATAATCGGCCGGTTTAAGAAATCGGCCTGCATTTGCATGAGTAGATTGTTGGCGCTGGCGCCGCCGTCGACTTTGAGTTCTTTGAGGGGTTCTTTCAAATCGCGCTCCATGGCCTGCAGGATGTCGACGTTTTGCAGGGCGATGGCTTCGAGTGCGGCGCGTGCGATGTGGGCGCGGGTGGTGCCGCGCGTAAGGCCCCAGATGACGCCGCGTGCGCCGGGGTTCCAGTGCGGTGCGCCGAGTCCGGCAAGGCTTGGGATGACGACGACGCCGTCGCTTGAGGGAACGGTTTTGGCGAGTGCTTCGATTTCGGGGGCGGTTTTGATGATGCCCAGGCCGTCGCGTAGCCACTGGATGAGGGCGCCGGCGATGAAGGCGCTGCCTTCCAGCGCGTAGGTGGTCTGGTTGCCGATGCGCCAGGCGGCGGTGGTCAACAGGCGATGGCGGCTGGAGACGGGTTCGCTGCCGGTGTTCATGAGCAAGAAGGCGCCGGTGCCATAAGTGCATTTGGCTTCGCCCGGGCCAAAACAGGTCTGGCCAAAGAGGGCGGATTGCTGGTCGCCGGCCATGCCGCAGATCGGGGTGCCGTCGGCGAGTCCTTCGACGCCGCGGACTTCGCCGTAGAATTCGGAGTTGCCGGCGATTTCAGGCAAAAGTTCGGCGGGAACGCGGAAGAGTTTCAGGAGTTCTTCGTCCCACTGGCCGCGTTTGAGATCCATGAGCAGCGTGCGGGAAGCGTTGGAAATATCGGTGGCGTGCCGCTGGCCCTGGGTGAGTCGCCAGAGCAAAAAGGAGTCGATGGTGCCGAAGGCCAGTTCGCCGCGCTCAGCGCGTTTGCGGGCGCCTTCGACGTTGTCGAGGATCCACTCGATTTTGGTGCCGGAGAAGTAGGGATCGAGCAAAAGGCCGGTGCGTTCGCGGACGAGGTCTTCGTAGCCGTCGTCGACAAGTTGCTGGATGCGTCCGCGGGTGCGGCGGTCTTGCCAGACGATGGCGTTGTGGATGGGTTTGCCGGTGGCGCGCTCCCAGACGACGGTGGTTTCGCGCTGGTTGGTGATGCCGATGCCGACGATTTCGGCCGGTTCGATGCCGGCGTCTTTACGGGCGGCGGCGATGGTTGCCAGGGTGGATTGCCAGATGGCTTCCGGGTCGTGCTCTACCCAGGAGGGTTTGGGGAAAATCTGCTCGAAATCCTGGTGGGCGCGGCCGCGAACCCGCAGGTTTTCGTCGAGGATGATGACTTTGGTGCCTGTTGTTCCCTGATCGATTGCGCAGATATAGCGAGCCATGTGAATTCTCCTGAGTGGGTAGAACTGCAAAAAATCCAGAACAATATGTGAGAGGAAAGAACGATACGGCCAGTGCATAAATCGCGTTTTTGGTAGCAGGTCTTGCCGGTGGAGGCAACGGCGTGTCTCTCGCGAATGCAAACGGCGTGTGTCTTGCGAATTCAAACTGCGTGTCTCTCGTGAAGGCGCGAGGCCGCGAAGGTTTTGTAAGATTAGGAAGGGAACAGGAAAGGTGCGCCGCGGGTCGTTTTAGCCCTCGGCGTCAGCTGACGGGTGGGGTCGCGGGTCCAATTGTCTTCTGGCGGGCGTTTGGAGGGTGCTGGCGGGTCCAATTGTCTTCTGGCGGGCGTTTGGCGGGAGCTGGCGGGTCCAACTGTCTTCTGGCGGGCATTTGGAGGGCGCTGGCGGTTCAGGTTGTCTTCTGGCGGGCGTTTGGAGGGTGCTGGCGGTTCAGGTTGTCTTCTTTTTGGCGTTTGGAGGGTGTTTGAAATTGCAGGGGGCGTCAGGTGGGCGCCTGGAGGGTGTTTCAGTGGGCGGATCGGTCGCCGGGCGAGCATAAGGGGTGTTTCAGTGGGGGGGAGGCGTCAGGATGAATTCTGGAGTGTGTTTGGATTTGCGGTCGGGTTCCGGGGAGAAATTCGAGGGAGTTTTGTTTTGAAGGTCGCAATAATCTCACTAATCGTTGGTTTTGGGGGAGGGCAAGAATCGGGCAGACAGGGGAAGATGGTTGCAACATCGGATTGAAGGAGTACAAGGGCGCGGGCGGGAATGCCCGGCGGTCTGCGGTGTTATTTGAGAGTCTGTTGATCAGGACTCGTCACTTCGATGCGTTTGGAAGGCATTGTGGACCGAGTATTTTGTTAGAAAACGCTTAATAACTAAAAAGGTGAAGAATTATGACGCAGCATGAAAAACCCTGGACGCAGGCGATGCCTGAGGAGCAGTTTGGTTTTATGCGAGATATTTTGGCGGCGCCCAGTCCGATTGGATTGGAGGCTGCGATGACCATGGGCGTGATCAAGCCTGAGATCGAGAAGTTTAAGCTGGATTCGTGGGCGTTGCATCAGTTCCGCGGCAATGCGGGGCTGGTTCTGGATTCGCATCCGGGGCGCGATGATATGTTTTCGGTAATGATCATCGGTCATGCGGACAAGATCCGTATGCAGGTGCGCAACATCGGTGAGGACGGCAAGATCTGGATCGATAGCGATTCGTTTTTGCCGACGACTTTGATCGGTCATGAAGTGCTGTTGTTCAGCGAAGATAAGAATGCGCCGGGCACGTATCGTGTGCTGGAAGGTGCGACCGTGGAGGCGCTGGGCGCGATTCACTTTGCGGATGCAGCGCTGCGCAACGGCGATACGGGTATTAAGAAAGAGCAGTTGTATCTGGAGCTGCATTTGCACGGTGAGAAGAAGAAAGAGCAGGTGGAGGCGCTGGGGATTCGTCCGGGCGACGCCGTGCTTTTGAATCGTCCGATCCGTCGCGGTGTGGGCGAGGATACGTTCTATGGAGCGTATCTGGACAATGGTCTGGGCTGCTTTGTGACGACGGAAGTTGCGCGTCTGGTTGCGGCGCGCGGTGGTCTGAAGAATGTGCGCGTGTTGTATGCGTTTGCGACGCATGAGGAGATCGGTCGTTTTGGTAGCCGTGTGCTGGTGGGAGAGTTTTCGCCGGACGTTGTGATTGGCGTGGACGTGAATCATGACTTTGTGGCGGCGCCGGGGATTGGCGATAAGCGCAACACGCCGCTGGAGATGGGCAAGGGCTACACGATTTCGGTGGGATCGATCGCGAGCGAGTATTTGAATCGTTTGTTTGAGGAGTCGTCGGTTGCGGCCGGGATTCCGTTCCAGCGCGATGTGTGTGGCCGTGATACGGGCACGGATGCGATGGCTGCGGTTCTGGCGAGCGTGGATTCGGCGGCGACGTCGATCGGATTTCCGACGCGTAATATGCATACGATTTCGGAGAGCGGTCACACGGGCGACGTGTTGGCGGCGGTGCATGCGATTGATCGCGTGCTGGAACATATGGATGCAGCCAACGGCGGTAAGGGAATTACTGCGGCTGATTTCCGTGAGGGGCATCCGCGTCTCGACCTTGCCGGCAAATTGAGCAATAAGAAGTAAACGGCCTTGTGGGTAAAGGCGTTTGTAGCGAGTTGTTCGACTTTTGTTGATGCGTATTGATGTCTTTTCCTACTTTTCAAGGCTTGCAGTTGCAGCCATCGTGGCGACGCCTGGCGTTTGTGGGCGTCGCCAAAAATAGCGGTAAAACGACGACTTTGAACTTCGTGCTGGGCCAGGTGGCCCGGCACGGAGAGTCGGTTGCGTTGATGTCGCTCGGGATTGATGGCGAATCACACGATGTACTTCTGGGGACTTCGAAGCCGAAGATTTTTGTGCAGCCGGGGCAGTGGGTTGTGACGGCGCAAAAGGCGGTGGAAGGTTGCACGGCGCGGCTGGAGTATCGGCATTCGCTGGGGTTCTGGACGCCGCTCGGGGAAGTGTTTCTGGGGCGCGTGGTTACGGGCGGGAATGTGATTTTGGCGGGGCTTCGGCATCGCAAGGATGTTTTGCACGCACTGGAAATCCTGGAGGGTGAGGGCGTTGATCGGATTTTGATCGACGGGGCGTATGGGCGGATCGCGGCCGCGAGTGCGGATGTGGCGGACGGGATTGTTGTATCGACCGGTGCGGTGGTGGGCGCGGAAATTCAGGAAATTGTGGATCGGACGGCGGGGTTGGTGGAGCCGTTTCGATTGCCGGCGGTGGAAGTGGTGCGGCATCGGCAGTGGATGGAGCGGGCGTGTGCGGAGCGGGTGACGTTGCTCGGCTTGGAGAATGGTGAGGTGCGGATGTTGCCGCATGCGTCGGCGTTGCTGGGGCTTTCGAAGGCGGGGGATTTGTGGACGGAAGAGGTCGAGGCGATTGCGATTCCGGGGCTGGTGAGTGAGCGGGTGGCGGAATTGTTGTTGGCGGTTCCGGGGCGCAGGCGCGCGTTGCTGGTGGCGGACGGGACGGCGTTTCATCTGGGCTGGAAGCTGTGGCGGCGGTTGTGCGCGAAGTGGGATATTTTTGTGCTTCGGCCGGGGAAAATCGTCGCGTTGAGTGTGAATCCGACGGGCGTGCAGGGGAATCAGGTCGATGGCTTGCGTCTGATGGGGGCGCTGGAGCGGCAGTGGCCTGATGTGACGGTGTTTGATCCCCAGGCTTCGTCTTCACGTATGCGATAATCCGGGGTAGTCTGCGGGGCAGAAACCCTGTCCGGTAAAAAGTATCAGGAGTAGTTGCGTGCGTGAGACGGTGAACGAGCGTGTTGGCGGTGTGATTCGGGGGATTTTGCGCGATCATCTCGAGGTGCTGGTAGTTTTGCTGGCGGAAAGCGGGATGGATTCCGAGGAGCAGCGCGAGCGCGTGGAACTACTGGTCAGTACGCTGGAGAGTGTGCGGCTGGAGAACTCGCTGGAGGAGCGTGGGCGTGCGGTGGCTTCGCAGCTTACATACGAGCCGTCGGGTTATGGGAAGCCCGCGCCGGTGCTGCGGTTGAACGGGGAGTTGTTGGGGCGGGTGGATGCGCAGGAGATTTTTGGGGTGTTGTCGCGGCCGGTGGCGTCGTTGTTGGGGCTGTCGCCGGTGGTGGTGGGGCTGGTGTTTCGGGAGCAGGATGCGCGTCAGCTCAAGATGCTGGCGGTGGGTTCGGCGCAGGGGTTGGAAGTGCAGGCGGTGCGTTTGACGGCGATTCGTTCCTGGGTGACGGGGCGTGTGGAATCGTTTTTCAAGCATGTGCGTGCGGTGATCGAGCTGTTGGCGGTGCGTTCGCCGGGGGAGTTGGGGGCGGTGGACAGCCTGGTTTCGCAGTTGATGGTGAGTGCGGAGCAGTGGCCCGAGTGGTTTGATGTGGAGGATTTGCCGTGGATGCGTGAGCTGGTGGCGTGGGCCAATGCTGCGCTGGAGGGGGCGGAGGATGTGCCGCCGGCGGCATTGCTGGTGGAGATTTGCTGGGAGGGGACGGCGCTGTCGGTGCAGTCGTTTTTTCGTCAAGAGGCGCGTGTTTTGGGTGGTTATTAGGGGGCGGTCGATCGGAAAACGTTTTTTGCAAATCTTGCGCAAGCGGCCGGGGCGGGCGGCGG
>JBEBUW010000135.1:0-11125 GCA_040393065.1 Lujinxingia vulgaris
GAGCGCAGCGCAGCGTATTCCTAACCCCCGGTGAAACCGGGGGGCGCGACGCCGCGCACCACCCAACACACGGCCACGTTTCGCCCCCCCCACACACACCGCGAAGCCGGACGAAGTCCGAGCGCAGCGCAGCGTATTCCTAACCCCCGGTGAAACCGGGGGGCGCGACGCCGCGCACCACCCAACACACGGCCACGTTTCGCCCCCCCCACACACACCGCGAAGCCGGACGAAGTCCGAGCGCAGCGCAGCGTATTCCTAACCCCCGGTGAAACCGGGGGGCGCGACGCCGCGCACCACTCAACACACACCGCGAAGCCGGACGTTGTCCGGCTCCACGCTCCAATCCCTCCCATCATTTCACACCCCGCAAAAGACTCCCCCTCTCCCCAAACTGTGATACGCTCCCACCCGTCGTGTTTCGCACAAACAAAACCTGCCGAGTACACCCCCATGGCACAATCCACAGCCCTTCCCCAGCTCACCACCGGCCTCTTTTCCATCGGTGGATTCATCGCCGCCGCCTACTTAAGTTCCATCCAGATCCAGGTTGAATTCGGAGCCAAAATCACCGGACTGCTCTGCAACACGGACGGATTTCTCAACTGCGACACCGCCGCACAATCCAGCTTCGCCACGCTGGCCGGCATCCCGATCTCTGTACTCGGCGTCGCCTTTTACGCAGCCATTCTGGCCGTCATCTTCTTTGGAGCTTTAAAATCCAGCCCCAAAACACCAGCCACCCACGACAAACCCGCGCCCTTCAGCGCTCCCGCCCTCACGCTCACGCTCTACGGCTTGAGCGTTCTGTACTCACTCTTTTTGCTGGGCGTGAGCCTGTTCATCCTCCAGTCCGTCTGCCCCTTTTGCGCGCTTCTCTACGTTTGCAACATCGGCGGCTTCGCCGCCGCCTGGATGTGGTACGGCCACAAACCACACCACGCCCTGCTCGACCAACTCCGCCACCTGAGCAGCCTCTTCAAAACCTGGGCACCCCCGGTTTTCGTCGGATGTTTCATCGTCGCCCTGCTTGCCAGCCTCTCCATTCGCCAGCTCAGCATCGACGCCCAACAGGTCGAACATGCGCGCCAACAAGAAATCCGCGACGCCCGAAAACCCATCGAACAGGACCAGTACCGCGCCAGCCACAGCCCCGGCCTTGGCCCCAAAGACGCGCCCGTCGTCCTCGTCGAATTTTCCAGCTTCACCTGCCCGCACTGCGCACAATTTTCCGGCGTGCTCACAGAACTTTTGCGCAACTACCCCGAACAAGTCCGCGTTGAATTCCGGCATTTTCCCGCCAGCCAACAACCCAACAGCAACGCCGCCGCCCGCGCCGGCGTTTGCGCCCACGAACAACAAAAATTCTGGCCCCTGCACGACCTGATGTTCAGCCGCGCCCCGGCCCTGGCCGAGCCCATGATCCTGAGCTACGCCACCGAAGCCGGCCTCAACGCCGACCAGCTCCAAACCTGCATGAACTCCGAACTCGCCCGCCGCGTCGTCAACGCCGACATCCACGCCGCTCAGACTCTGAACATCCAGGGCACCCCGACCCTTTTCATAAACGGCCGCCGCTTCGATGGCGCCGTTCCCTACCCGGAACTCGAAAAACACATCAAAGCCGCCCTGCAATAAACTCGCGCGCCACGCTCCCCCAAACACTTCGATTTCCGGCGCGAGCTGCCCGGGAGCAAGTCAACTATCGAAAATCAAGCTCGAGCCGCCCTCCGAGCAAGCCAACTCTCTCCAAATCCGGCCCGAGCTGCCACTTTTTCAAAAACGCCCCACAAAATTTCAGGCTCGAGCCGGATTTCTTGATCGTGATTTTTCAAAATGGCGGCTCGAGCTGCCACTTTTCCAAAAACAGCCCACAAAAAATCAGGCTCGAGCTGCCACTTTTCCAAAAACGGCCCACAAAAAATCAGGCTCGAGCTTCAAGGTCGCTAGTTGATGGACTTTTGGGGTAGCTCGAGCCGCTTTTTCCAAAAGTTTACTTACCCAGGCCCCGGCTCGAGCCGCACTTTCCAAAACTTCACCTGCCCAAAACCCCGGCTCGAGCCGCTTTTTCCAAAACTTCACCTGCCCAAAACCCCGGCTCGAGCCGCTTTTTCCGAAACTTCACTTGCTCAAAACATAGCGCGAGCCGCCCTGCGCGAAACCAGTCACCAGGTCCACATCGACTCGTAACTCGGAATCCGCTGCACCCCCGCCGTACACGGCCGTGACACAAATTTTTCCATGGGCGGCGTGCCCCAGCACCAGATTTCTCCGCCCGGGGTTAATACGCATCCGAACCGATCACCCAGCGCTACCTTTACCCAATCGACCGGCACATCCACCCGCAACGGAACATCCGACCCGCGCAAATCTTCCCGAGACTGTCCCAGCTCACAGCTATAATTTGTGCCCCAGCACCAGACTTCGCGCTCTGTATTGACCCCGCAACGAAACGTGCCGCCTCCGTTATAAAGCTCCACAAAAGCATCGTCCCACTCCGTGCGAACAGGCGACAGTGCCGCTTCCCAATAACTTTCTGCGCCCGCAATCCCCAGATGCTGACTATAACCATTGCCCCAGCACCAGACCTTGCCTGCCTCATCGAGCGCGCAACTTGTCTGCTCGTTAATCGTCAAATGCGTCAGCTTTTGCGTCGTATCCACAGGCACCAGCGCATCACTGGCTTCCACTGAGCCATCGCCCTTGTATCCGCCGCCCGCACACGCCCAGTTTCCGTCCGGCGTCTTCACACAGACATGGTAAGCCCCCATCTGGATATCCACAAAAGGCCCCTCCGCCATAAGCACCGGTTCGAGCGCTATCTCCAATGGCTCCTGCCAGGGATTCCAGGTGGACGGAGGTATGGCTCCCCAGCAATACAACGCGCCGGCAAGCGTCAGGCCACAGGTCGCCGGATTCCAGTTTTGAATCGTTTGAAAACGCAACACGGTCGCGGCCGCAGTCGGCATCGTAACAGGTTCCCCGACCACACCCGTGCCGGTTTGAGCTGCATAGTTCATCCCCCAACAATACGCCTGATGCCCTTCCGTGAGCCCACAACTGATCGACCCGCCGCTGACAATCCGCACAAGATCTACCTGTTCCGCCACCGCCTGCGGATACGACGCGTAATACCCAGTCATGACAGGTTCATCGCCAACTCCCAGCACTCCGCTCGACCCCGCCCCCCACGCATACCACAGCCCATCACTGCCCCGCGCAAAACACCGCGAAAACTTGCACACAAGCTCCGTAAACGTCCGCTCCACCCTGTACGTCTCCCGCACATGCTTGCCGCTCATTTCCGCCAACAAATGAAACTCCCCCGGATTCTTAAAAACCAGTTTCTCGTCCCGGATCTCCGCAATCCCCTCTGCTGAAAACGTCCAGCGCGGCATCAGATTCACGCGCAACACTTCCCCACTTTCCGACAACGCCTCCACCGCAAGCGGCACCTCATCGCCCACCCGAAACTCGCCGCCCTTCGGCGAAATCTCAAGGCTCGCAATCGGTTTCACGCGCACCACCGCGCTGCCCACAATCCCGGCAAATTTCCCGGTCGTCACCGCCTCGATCGTCGTCACACCGGCCGAATTCGCCGTCACCTTGCCGCCCTGCGCCGTCACCACCGCAACGCCCGGATCGTGGGTGCGCCACACCACCGGGATGTTGGGCACCTCCACACCGTTGCGCGTCTCCACCGCCGCCCGCAAAATCACCGTTCCGGTCGAGCCCAGCACAACCTCCGACGGCGTAATCGACACCCGGTGCGGCCCGGCATCCACCACTTCCACACGAATCCGCGCGCTGCGCTCCCGCGCAATCACCTCCACATCCGTCACGCCGCGCGCACGCCCCGTCAACGTCAGACCATGCCCCGTCACAAGCGCCGGATTCTCCACCAGAAACTGCACCGCATCGAGCTGCTCCCAGCTCCCATCCTCGCCGCGAAACTCCACCACGACCGCCTTGGACTCGCCGACCTCCAGGCGCAACGCAGTCGGCTGCACGCGAAGCTCCGGCTCACCCACATCGTCAAACTCGCTGACGTCCCCCACATCTACCGATCCCGTATCCGAAAGATTTCCCGGCCCCTGCGGCTCCGAAGAACATCCAGCCACCAGAACCCAGCCCACCAACATCCAGACTTTCCAGAATCTCACGCTGCGACGATACATCGATTTCTCAAAAAATATGCAGAAAATACTGCCTCTGCCTGCGCCCACAAAAACTTCCACCAGACGCGAATTCGCTCCAACCAGAGCCATCCTACCGCGAATCTACACCAGATTCATCCGCGCCGCCCGACGCCTCACTTTCATCCGCTACCGGCGCCGGGTTCTGCGCAACTTCCACGCCCCCGGATTTCCCTGCCTTAAATACACGATACAAATAATAAAACGCCGGCAACAACAGCACACTTCCGGCCGCCAGCGCAATCAACACAAGCCGCAACACCACCTCGTCCGCCGCCGCCCCCGCAATCGTAATGTCCGGGTAAATCAAGTACGGAAACTGCGCCAGCGCCCAGCCCACGATGATCAAACCGCCCTGTACCAGCGCCGCCAGCCGCGCAATGCGGTAACGCCGCTGCCACAACGCTCCCAGCACAATCACCGCCGCCAGCCCGGTCAATATTTGAAAGAAAATCGCCGCCCTGCCATGCACCAACCCCTCGTACAAAAACGGCGCGTCACGTCTGGCCAGCAACAAACTCACCAGCGCAAAAACCCCCACCGCCACCGCCGCCCACAACCCACGCCGCCGAAAATCATTCGCCAGCTCCACATCCGCGCGCACTTCCACCGTCATATAGACCGCCGACAAAAACGCGCACACCGCCAACAGCAACGCTCCAATCGCAAACGGAAACGGCGCCAGCCACTCCGAAACAAAATTCGTCTGCACCATCCCCGTCGCCGCATCCACCCGCAGATTTCCCGACGCAATCGCCCCCACACTGATTCCCAACAAAAACGGCGTCACCGCACTCGAAACCGCAAACACACGCCCCGAGCGCTTCTGCAAACGCGTCGCACCCGCCGGATACGACTCAAACGCAAACGCCGAACCACGCAACACAATCCCCACCAGCATAGCCGCCAGCGGAATATGCAGCGCCGTCATCAGCACCGAAAACGCACGCGGAAAACACGAAAACAACAACACGATCACCAGGATCAACCACACATGATTCGCCTCCCAGATCGGCGCAATCGCATCATTCAACGCATC
Source organism: Lujinxingia vulgaris (assembly GCA_040393065.1). Taxonomy (GTDB): domain Bacteria; phylum Myxococcota_A; class Bradymonadia; order Bradymonadales; family Bradymonadaceae; genus JACCWM01. Next base: position 5,236 of record JBEBUW010000135.1, read on the forward strand.
GCGCTGACGCTCCCCACGCGGCCCCCACGCAAAAAGCCGCCAGATGCCGCCGCCAAAATCCGCGCCGCCCGACAACACATACGCCGCCATCGCCACCACCAGCACCATCGCCACAATCGTCGATAACTCAGGCATCGTCCCCTCCCACCTGCACATTGTCCGCTGCCCCACCACCGTCCACCTCCGCAATCCGCGCAAGCTGCGCCGCCGTCGGACTCTGAAACACATGCCGCCGCAGCAGGTAAACCACGATCACCGACAGCACCAGATACAACACGCTAAAAACCGTGAACGGCACGATCAAACCCGGCATCGGCGTCACCGCATCCGCCGTGCGCATAAACCCGTAAATCACCCACGGCTGCCGCCCCACCTCCGTCACCGTCCACCCGGCCTCGATCGCCACAAACCCCAGCGGCCCACTCACCACCAGCAGCCACAAATACCAGCGCTGCTCCGGCAACGCGCGCTGCCGCCACGCCAGAAAAACTCCCAGCACCGCCACGCCCAGCATCCACATCCCGCACGCCACCATGATCTGAAACGCAATGTGCACAATCGCCACCGGCGGCCATTCATCGCGCGGAAAATCCTTCAGCCCCCGCACCTCCGCCTCAAAACTCCCGAACGCCAGAAAACTCAGGCCCCCCGGAATCTCCAGCGCATAATTCGTCCGCCCCGCCTCCACGTCCGGCATGCCCCCGATACGCAGCGGCGCGCCCCGTTCCGTTTCAAACTGTCCCTCCATCGCCGCCAGTTTAATCGGCTGATGAACCGCCGTGTTTTTCGCCAGCAAATCCCCCATAATCGGCTGCACAATCGCCGTCGCCAGCCCCACGATCAGCGCAATCCCGATGGCCGCCCGATGAAACGCATTGCCCGGATCTTTCAACAACATCCACGCATGGATCCCCGCCACCGCAAATGCCACCGCCTGAAACGCCGCCACCGTCATATGCGCCGTCATCGGCATCCACAACGCGTTGAACATCGCCTCCCACGGCCGCACATTGACAAACTCCCCGCCCACAAAATCAAACCCGGCCGGCGCATTCATCCACGCATTCGCGCACACCACAAAAATCCCCGACATCGTGCCCGAAATCATCACCATCAAACCGCACAACCAGTGCACCTTCGGCGCAAGCCGGTCCCAGCCGTACAGATACAGCCCCAGAAAAATCGCCTCCAGAAAAAACGCAAACCCCTCCAGCGAAAACGGCATACTCACCAGCGGCCCCGCATGCTCCATAAACGTCGGCCACAACAAACCCAGCTCAAACGACAACACCGTGCCCGACACCGCGCCGACCGCAAAAATAATCGCCGTCCCCTTCGCCCAGCGCTGCGCAAGCTCCCGGTACACCCGACGCTTCGTGCGTATCCACATCCCCTCGGCCACGATCATCAGCAGCGGCATCGCAATCCCGACCGCCGCAAACACAATATGAAACGCCAGAGACATCGCCATCTGCGAGCGCGCCGCCAGTAAATCATCCATCATAAATCTCCCGATTTGAGCGCCTTAAAAGCGCCAGCAAATGATGAGCAATCGCAAAAATGATTTGCCGGCAAACTAAGCACTGTCAGGCCGCTGCCTACTTTGTTACCCTTCCAGAGTTCGCACGCCTGTCCGCAAAACCGCTATCCCCCTCAGCCATCTGTGGAGTGATCATGAAAGCATCCCGCCCGGTTTTTTTTCGCCGATTTTCCATCGCCGCAACCCTTGTTGGCTTCGCCGCCATCACCGCCCTCGCCACAACCGGCTGCGACGACCGCTCTCCTGCCAACAACGCCAACAATAGCAACAACGCCAACAACGACCCGGCCGACGCTGCCAACCTGTCCGACACCTCCGATCCGAACGACACCTCCAACCCCGGCCAGGACACCTCCAACCCTGGCCAGGACACCGAAACCGACCCCAACCCCGGCCCGAGCCTCTGCGACCGCATCGAACTCGGCCCCAATTCCGACCTGCGCGGCGAACGCTTCTTCCCCGACGATTCCTACTGGAACCAGCCCGTACTCGATGCCGAAGTCGATCCCAACTCCGACGCAATCATCGCCTCCATCGGCGCCGATACCGGCCTGCACGCCGACTTCGGCTGCTGCTGGCCTGATACGCCCTTTGGCATCCCCTACGTCGTCGTCGACAGCTCCACGCCCCAGGTTCCCATCCAGTTCGATTACGCCAGCGAAAGCGATCCCGGCCCCTACCCGATTCCCCCCGACGCCCCCATCGAAGGCGGCCCCGACGCAACCGGCGACCGACACATCCTGGCCATCGACTGCGCCACCGAACAAATCTACGAACTCTTCGACGCCCATCCGCAAACCGACGGCTCCTGGCACGCCGGCTCCGGCGCCGTCTGGAATCTCAACCAGGAACCCGTCCGCGCTCCCTACTGCACCTCCGCCGACGCCGCCGGCCTGCCCATCTTCCCCGGCCTGGCCCGCTACGACGAAGTCGCCGCCGGCGAAATCCGCCACGCCCTGCGCTTCACCGCCGCCCGCACACGCCGCGCCTTCGTCCGCCCACCCGCAAGCCACTGGGCCAGCAGCCACACCGACGAAAACCTCCCGCCCATGGGCATGCGCGTCCGCTTAAAAGCCGACGCCGAACTCGGCATCGACCTCTCCACCTTCTCCGAACAAGCCCGCATCCTCATCCGCGCCATGCAAACCTACGGCATGATCCTCGCCGACAACGGCAGCAACTGGTACGTCAGCGGCGCCCCCAGCGAACACTGGAACGACAGCGCACTCTCTCGCGAACTCCGCCAGATCAAAGGCCACCACTTCGAAGTCCTCAAAATGGACGGCCTGGTCACCGACTATTCACTCGCCCCCGGTTCCTGCCAGCTTCCCTGAGCCCCGGAGATTTCCTGTTCTGCAGTTGCATCACCCGGCCCTCCTATACTAAGAGTCGCGACAAGTGACGTAAGTTTTTGTAAACCCTTTCTGTGATTCCCTTCCTGAGTTCGGTGGTTGTTATGAGCGTTCGTCCCCTGCATACCGCAGCAGTTCTTCTGGGCACATCCTTACTTTACACCCTGCCCGCCTGGGCCGAAAAACCCGTGCCCCCTTCCCCGGAAACGCCGGTCGTCACAGGAAAAGCCCCAAAAACCGACAACCCGCCCGGCGACGATTCCCAGCAAAGCCAGGTCATGATCGGCAGTGGCGGCATCGGCGTCGGCGGACTCGCTGCCCGACTCATCGAAGGCTGGGAGCTGACCTTTCACCCCGACGCCATTCACACCCGAGTCGCCGAAAGCGCGCCCGTACTCGTCACCACCGCCGGCGAACATCCCGAAGCCGAGCACGCCGCCAAAGCCATCCGCGAGCAGCTCGTAAAACACCGCAGCTCCCTCGTCATGGACAGCGCAAGCCTGGGCGATACCCGCGCCCTCTCCGACGAAGCCCTGATCCAGAAAGTCGCCGCCTTACCCGTCGAGGAAGTCGTCATCGTCCGCACCTTCGATACCGGCCAGGGCGCCGAACCCATGGCCGTTGTCACCAGCTACAACAAGCAGGGCGAAGCACTCTGGGCCATCACCGCACAACGCAACCAACGCATGGCCGCCGACCCAACCCCACCCCCGCAGGCCGCCAAAAAAACCGATTCCGGCGCTGTGATCGGAAAAGTCATCAACGAACAAAACGACGCCTCCATCCAGGCCCGCAAAGCCTTCGACGAAGCCGCCATCTTCATCGTCGCACCCTCCTCCAGCTACTGGGGACTCCAGGTATTTCAGGGCAAATACGCCGTCCCACTCCTTGGCGAAGATCTCTACAACGCCCTGAACCGACCCGATCTGGCCGACCAACTCCGCAGCAACCAGCGACGCTCCACCGCAAGCGCATGGCTTAGCGCCATCGGCACCCTCGGCCTGATCGGCGGCGGTTCCTGGTCCCTGGTCTACGGCATCATGAACGCCTCCATCGATCCCGACCCACTTATCGGCACGCCCCGAGAAAAACGCGACATGACCCTGCCCCTCACCCTCACCGGGGCCTCCGTCGCCATGCTCGTCACCGCCTACTTCGTCTCCCCCGGCGAAATCCACCCCGTTCAGCCCAGCGACCTGCGCCGCATGGTCGACGAACACAACGACGCCCTGCGCCAGGAACACAACCTCCCGGCCGACTACCACTTTTTGTCCAACTCCGGCCCGCAACACCCCCACCAGGTGCCCCTGAACTACGATTTCCAACTCGCTTTTAGCCCCGACGGAGGCCAGCTTGTTTTCCAGATCCGCTACTAAAAAACCCGCAACATTTCTCACCAGGCTCCTGCTCGCCGGCCTGCTCAGCCTGACAGCCCTCACGCCGGCACTGGCTCCAAAAGCACTCGCCCAGAAACCCGACGCCGATCCCATCGCCCAGATCGAGGCGCACCAGCAGGCGCTGTTCAAAAAAATCGTCCCCTCCGTCGTCTTCATCTCCCAGGGGCAAACCATGGGCTCGGGCTTCTTCGTCTCCGAGGACGGCCTGATCTTAACCAACGCCCACGTCGTAGGCCGCGCCGAATCCGTCGAAGTCGTCCTGCGCGACGGCCGCCGTCTCAAAGCCAAAGTCCTCCAGCGCGCCGGCGACGACATCGACCTGGCCCTCCTCCAGGTTCCCCTTACCCAAACGCCCGCCCTGACCCTGGCCGGATTCTCCGAACTCCAGATCGGAAGCTGGGTCGCCGCCATCGGCCACAGCGCCGGCGGCATCTGGAGCTTCACCACCGGCATGGTTTCCAACATCTACACCGGCGAACTCGACGAACCCGTCTTCCAGACCCAGATCCCCATCCGCCCCGGCGCCTCCGGCGGCCCCGTCTTCGACCGCCACGGCCGCGTCGTCGGCGTCATCACCTCCGGCATCAAAGACACCAGCGCCATCAACTTCGCCATCCGCACCGACACCGCCGTCCGCATCTTCGAGCAACTCGGCAACGCCTGCGAATGCCTCACCATCAGCGCCCCCGCCGGTATCCCCATCTTCGTCAACCAGAAAATGGTCGGCAAAGGCCCCCGCGTCGTCCTCCCCGTCCAACCCGGCAACTTCGAAGTCTTCGCCGTCATCCAGGGCGAAATGAAACGCCACAACATCAAATTCCCCCAGACCAAGGCCGTCAGCCTGGAATAGCCCCGCAAGTTCCGACCGCGGACAAGCCATCCGGTCCCCTGCCCAACCCCCCGCTGCGCATACATGAAATCGCCATGAAAAAGGTCTGCCAGGGCTTGCCCTGAAAGCAGACCGAGGGTTCTGGCACGAGCCCGGGGGATTTTCCTCATCCTTCAACACATCTCTATAAACTCAGCGCCGCCATAGAGCATCGGCCGTGCACGCCGCCACGTCCGCCCCAGGTTTGCGCCCTCGTCCTATCGGCCTCGAAGCGCATCCACCTGGGGCTAGCAAGGAACAGCGGATCGCCTCCTCCGGAGGCTCATAATACGCGACCGAGCAAATTTACCTGCGGGCAGCCACGGCAAGCCGGACATTGAGGGGCGCGCTTTGCGCGGACAAGTTTCTATCCAATAAAACCAGCCATCATTCGCGCAAAGCGCGCCTTCCAACACGCGAAAACCGTACCCACCAACCTACTACTCGCGCACAAACGCCTATCACGAGCCTCCCGATAGGGAGGCGATCCGTTGTTATCGATAGCCCCAGGTGGACGCACTTCGAGGCCGATAGGACGAGGGTGCGGAACCTGGGGCGGACGTGGCGGCGTGCGCGGACGTGGCTTCACCACGACACGTACGGCCGGAAAAACTCGAAACAGGAGATGTGTTGAAGGATGAGGGATTTTCCTCATCCTTCAACACATCTTTTTTGTTGATTTACAAATAACAGGCAACAAAACGCCCCGATCTTCCGATAACAAATATAGCAA
>JBEBUW010000136.1:0-11111 GCA_040393065.1 Lujinxingia vulgaris
GTTTGGCTGGGGGCTCCGCTTTTGGGGAGGCGGGGGCGCCCGCGTTTGGGGGAGGCTGCTGGCGCAGCCTTTGGGGGAGGCTGCTGGCGCAGCTTTTGGGGGTGGCTGCTGGTGTGGCGGGCTGCGTTGATTGGGGTGAAAGGCGGTCCGGCCGGGGATTTTTGTGCGTTCAAGTAAATTTTCGGGGGTCTTGAACGCTTGCGGCGTGAAAAAAAGTAAAAATTTGGGGGTCTTGAACGCTTGCGGCGTGAAAAAAAGTAAGAATTTGGGGATCTTGAAGGCGTATGGGGTTGGAAAAAGTAAAATTTGGAAGGCCGCGAACCCCTGGTGTGTGGGAAAAAGTAAAAGTGCGACGGTCTGGACCGCCTCCAAAGTTGGAAAAAGTAAAGATCTGGGGGGCTTGAGCGCGTGCGGGGTGGAAAAAAGTAAAATTTGGGAGGCCGCGAACCCTCAAAATGAGAAAAAAAGTAAAATTTGGGAGGTCGGGCCTTCGAAAATTTACTTTTTTTGAGGTTTTTGGAAGGCGTGGTCTTCGAAAATTTACTTTTTTTGAGGCTTTTGGAAGGCGTGGCCTTCGGATTTTTGAAAAAACGGAGCGGGCGGGCGGTCAGGACCGTTCGGGGCGTTCAGTCGCTGGGCAGAGGGAGGGGAAGGCTGATGAGGGCGCGGGTGCCTTCGTTGCAACCGCTGGTGATGGTGAGGGTTCCGTTGAGTTTTTCGATCAGGTTTTTGGAGATCGCGAGTCCGAGGCCGGTGCCTTCGCCGGGAGGTTTGGTGGTGAAGAAGGGATCGAAGATGTGTTCGAGGAGGTCGGCGGGGATGCCGCAGCCGGTATCGTGGATTTCGATGAAGGCGTGATGTTCGTCGTGGAAGGTACGGATGGTGATCTGGTTTTCGTCCACGTTGCCCATGGGGATGGACTGGGCAGCGTTGATGAGCAGGTTGAGGACGATCTGGCTGAGCTGGGTGGCGTTGGCGTGGACGGCCGGGATGGTGGAGAGCTCGGTGATGATGGTCGCGCGGTGGCGGATTTCGTGTCGGGCGATGTTGATGGCGGCGGTGATGACGTCTTTGATGAAGACGAGTTCGAGCGTGGATTCACTGTCTCGCGAGAAGCTGTGGACGTCTTGTGATATTTCGATGAGTCGTTGTGTGCCGTCGAGGGAGGAGGTTGTGGCGGCTTCGATTTCGGCAAGTTCGATTTGCCATTCGTTCCGGGATTTTTCGGGGATGCTGGCGTTCTGGATTTGTGCGTGCAGGCCCTGGATGGCGTTCTGGATGTAGGAGAGATTGGCCTGCAGGTAGGAAAGCGGGTTTCGGATTTCGTGGCCGATGCCGGCGGCCAGGATGCCCATGGAGATCATGCGATCCATTTCGACGGCGCGGGCAAGTACGCGTTGTCGTTCGGTGATGTCGCGGGTGATGCTGACGCAGGCTTTTTCGCCGTTGAAGTGTGCGCGGAAGGTATTGGTTTCGGCCCAGACGATGTCGCCGTTGCGTTTGAAGAAAGGCAGGCTGTCGCTGTGGCGGGTTTGGACGGTGAGGGGATCTTCCCAGAGGGCGAGTGATCGGGGTTTCTGGCAGATGTGTTCGATGGGCTTTCCGATGAGGTTTTCTGGTTTTTGCGCATCGAGGAATTGCACCATGGCGGGGTTTGCGAACAGGATTTTCTGGGGGGTGAAGATGATGATGCCATCGGGCGAGTTGTTGATGAGCATCCGGAAGTTTCTTTCGGATTGCTGGAGGGTTTCGAAGTTCTGCAGGAGGGTCTGGTGCTGCTCGGTGAGCTCGTTGAGGATGCTCTGGCCGGACCATACGGAGTGGAGGGCACGTTTGAGGCGTGCAGGCAGCGTCAGAGAGGGTGGCATTTGCAGGGTGTAGATTGCCTGGTGCGGATAGATCTGGAGGGAAACGACGGAGGGCTGGATGCCGAGCAGGGTGGGGGCGTAGCGAAAGAGAGAGGCGATGATGCGAAAGACGGCCGGTGAGTCGGTGAGGTGCGCCGGGCTGGAGAGGGTGAACTGGATGGTCTGCGCGTTGATTTCTTTGAAATCGCTGTTTTTGATGGCGGGGTTCATCATGGGGCCAAACCAGCGCAGGGCGATGTGGTACAGCCATTTCGACGAAGTAAACAGGCCGCCGAACTGCAGCAGTGGGCCGTAGACGGGGGTGGTAAGAAAGACCTGGCCGATTTCCAGGGAGGCCTCCGGGCCGCCGAGGAGGTCTTCGAGGCGCTGGCAGTAGATGGCGAATTCGTCCCAGGTGACGTAGCCCTGATGTTGGAGCAGATCGGCGTGCGTGAAGCTGAGGTCTTTTGTCAGATACTCTTCGGAGAGGCCGTGTTGTTCGGCAACCTGAATCAGGACGTCAAAGCTCCGTTTGTTGATGAGCTCGTGCAGTGAATGCAAGGAAATTGCCTGTTATGAGAGGACGGGGTGAGTGCGCGATTGGGATTGTTTTCTGGGACTGAGTTTTGGGGAACTGCCGCGGTAGTGGGTTGTGCCTGCGGGAAGTTTACGCAGGAAATCGGGTTGTTGGCTGGCGCCTTCCAGGGCGTTGGTAAAAAATGTGTTCTGAAGAAAGGAAAGCATGACGATATTGGCCTGATCGGGTGAAAAATCAAGGTCGAGTAGGATTGCCGAGATCAGGGCGCTGATGTTGGGTTGAAGTTGTTTCAAATGCAGGAGAATCGGTTCCATTTCCAGGACGAGTCGCCAGAAGTAGCGGTCGGTGTATCCGTGGAGTTGGTACCAGGTTTTGAGTTCACGGTAGCGTTCGTCGAATTTTCGTGCGGGGACGCCCCATCCAAGCAGGGGCGTTCTGGTTTCGAGGTGTTCGGTCAGGATTCTTTCTATGTGGGCGGCGTCGAGGCTCGCTCCTACAGTATGTTGAATTTGCAGGAACTGGGAAGCTGTTTTTGCGATTACTGCGGGGCCGAGGTTGACTTCGGGCAAGAAAACTTGTGCGGCGGCGATGGCGGGCAGGTAGCGGCCGTAGGCGGAGATCAGGCGCGTGACTTTGAGGGGCCAGATTCTGGGGTCGGCGACGGCACAGATCTGGGCGATTTTGTCGAGAATGGTGCAGCTTTGGGGGTCGAGTTTGCGGCCGCTGAGATAGATCGAGAGCAGGGAGTAGTGGTGTTCGCCGTCGAGATCGGCAAAGACGTTCCAGCCCTGGAGTTTGTGGTCGTGCAGGCCGGCGCGGGCCACGGAGGTAGGCAGGGTGAGTGTGGGCGTAGTCATGATTGCTCCGGGGCTTTGTAGATAAATTGAGGGAGATTGGCGGGATAGGATTGGAGTTGGCCGCGTTCGCCGGCCATGGCTTCGGCGATGGTGGAGGTGAGGCGCGCGGTAAGGAGGGCGGTGAGCAGCTGGGATGGGCTGTGCAGGCCACAGCGTACGAAGATGGTCAGAATGGCTGCCCACAGGGTGGGATCCTGGTGGAAGATGGGGTCTTGTCGAAAGGGTCGGGGCAGGGCGTTCTGGAGATGGCGGACCTGGTTTCGGATGGCGGTGGTTCGGGATGGGTTTTCTGGTTGGAACTGTGCGGCCTGGAATTGCGGGGCGAGTGGAGGAGGGGAAGGCGTTGTGAGCCAGAGCAGGAGTTCTTTGTGTTCGTCCAAGAGCCAGCGGGCTTGTTCGGCGAGTGCGATGGCGGCGAGTGAGGCGATGCCGGCGGCGTCGGCACTGCAGACGTGTGCGATGCGTGCGGCGTGGGTGGGGGCTTCTGCGATGGGAACGGGGCTGGCAGCGATCAGGGCGATGGCGAAGGCGATGCCGGTGGCTTCGTCGGGTGGTGTGCCGCAAAGGGTGAGGAGGATGACTTCGGCAAAGCTGTAGTGGTGGGCGAGGTCTTCGTGGACATCAAAGCCGTGGAGGCGGAGGTGTTCGCCGTCTTCGATGATGAATGCGTCCAGTGTTGCGTCGATGCCGGTGCTGTCGAGTGGGCTGATGTCGTTTGGTTTGTTTTGTGAATCTGGTGAGGGGATGGGTCTGGTTTTTTTGTACGATTGATTCATGCCGGACTCCTTGCGATGGAGCGTGCGCGGTCGGCGACGGGTGGAGAGATTGTGTGGTCGACGCGGATTTCGATGAGGGAGGGGGTTTTTCTGGAGAGGGCGGTTTTGACGGCGTTTTGCAGCTGTCCGGGATGTTCGATGATGTAGGCTTCCAGGCCCATGGCGCGGGCGATGCGGCCGATGGCGACGGGTTTTTTGTACGAGACGGATTGCATGGGTTGTCCGGGATCGACGATCTGGCTGCCGTACCAGGAGATGCCGTGCATCTGGTTGTTTTCTACGATCCAGAGGACGGGGATGTCGTATTCGACGGCCGTGAGGAGTTCCATGCCATTCATCATGAAGCAGGCGTCGCCGATGATTGCGATGACGGGGCGTTCGGGTGCGGCCAGTGCGGCACCGATGGGGGCTGCGGTGCCGTGGCCCATGGAACCGAAATTCAGGTTGAGTACGAAGTCCTGGTTTTCGCGGATTTCGAGGTCGTGGAGATTGAAGAGCATGTGTCCGCCGATGTCCGAATAAATTATCGCATCGTCGGGCAACACTTCCGACAGCTCTGCTCGCCAGCGTTGCGGCGTGATTGGCGAGGAGGATGAGGCGCGAAGTTCCGGCCAGCGGTAGCGGTCGGCGGTTAAGGCGGGTTCGTTTTTCCACAGGGAAGCTGGTGGGGTGGTGATTTGTGGCGTGAGGCGTTCGAGCAGTGCCTGGAGGATGGCGCGGGCGTCTCCGAGCAGGGCGATGTCGGCGGGGAAAATGCGGCCGATGAGTTCGGGGTCGATGTTGAGGTGGATGAATTTGTCGTTGGGTAAAAGTGCGGGATTCCATTGAAAGGTGGACATTTCGCTCATCGAAGCGCCGACGGCGAATAAGACATCGACCTGGTTGCCCAGGAGCGTTTCGCGTGCGCGGTCGTGGCTTCCAAAGCCGACGACGCCCAGGGAGAGCGGGTGGTTTTCGGGGAAGACGCCTTTGGCGGAAGGCGAGGTGACGACGCGGGCCTGGAGGAGTTCGGCGAGTGCTTTGAGCTGGGGGGCGGCCCGGGAGCGGAGAATTCCGGCGCCGGCCAGAAGGAGGGGATAGCGGGCGTGCAGGAGGGCGTGGGCGGCCTGTTCGACGGCGTGGGGATCGAAGGTGGAGGATTTTGGGATCTGGTGGAGCGGGTGAAGTTGGTTGGCGGGGACGAGTGCGTTCCAGAAGTCGACGGGGACGCTCAAGTGGACGGGGCCCTGGCGGCCGGTGAGGGCGAAACGCATGGCGCGGTTGAAGTCGTCGGCGAATCGTTCGGGGGCGGTGACGGTGGTGGAGAATTTGGTGGTGGCGGCGAACATGGCGTTGACGTCGACGCCGTGGGTGGTGGTTTCCTGGGCGGCGCCTTTGCCGCGCAAGTAGGAGGGGGCCTGGCCGGTGATGAGGAGTAGAGGGATTCCGTCGGTGAAGGCGACGGCGGCCGCGGTGAGCATGTTGGTCGCGCCGGGGCCGGAGGTTGCGGCGCAGATCGCGAGGCGGCCGTGGGTGCGTGCGAATCCGTCGGCTGCGAAAACGGCGCCTTGTTCGTGTTTGCTGACGATCAGTTGGAGGGCGGGGTGTTTGTCGACGGCGCTGAGGAAGGGATGAATCAAGCCGCCAGGTACGCTGAATACATCGTGGATGGATTCGGAGAGCATGAAGGCAATGAGCGTATCAACAAGACGTGCGGGCGGTAATTTCGTCATGATTCTTACTCCTACTGCGAATCGTTACCCAAGCCTGGAAACCCAAAACGTCATGGGGCCCCCCCTGAATTTGAATGGCTGATTTACGTCATGTGAAGCTTGAGAGCTTTTCGTAAAGCAAAGTAAGTATGAGGAAATTCATTTCGCAGATCAAGGAACTGCGAAAATTGAAAAATATGTTGATATCCGCCGGTTTTGAGGCGTTAGTTCTGTGCGGTGACCTGGGGTGTGACGGGTTGTGGGTAGATTTCGTGTACGAAGCGGTCGATGCGTTGCCAGTTTTCGATGAGGAAATCCTGGACGCGGTCTTTGTCGCGCGGGACGTCGGCGGCGCGGAATCGCCAGATTTTGATTTCGAGGTGGACGTGGGTGAGGGCGCCGGAGATGAGCGAAGCCATGCTGCGGGCAGCTTCGAGGCCGCGGTGGGCGATGAAGACGACGTCGGTTTCGGTGGCGTACTGGAGCAGGCGGATGGAGCCTTCGCGCAAGGGGGGCAGGGTGTGGCGGAGGCTTTCGGTGATGGCAAAGCGGTCGGCGTCGTCCTGGAATTTTTCGAGCAGGCGCTGGCGTCTGGAGGCGGAAAAGCGTGTGCCTTCGGGGTACATGACGAGTGCGGCGTTGGGTTCGAGTTCCTGGCTGAGGGCGAGCACTTTTTGGACTTCGAGTTCGGGATCGGGGGCGCCGCGGACGACGAAGAGGTTGGGGAATCGTTGGCCGACGACATCCAGCGCGGGGTCGTTGAGGAGTTCGGCTTTGATGACGTAGCGGAAGAATTTGAGTTCGCGCACGATGGCCAGGGGCAGCATCGTGTCGAGGGTGCTGGCGTGTCGTGAGAGGACGATGGCGGGGTCGGTGTTTTCGAGGTTTTCCAGGCCGTCGATGGAAATATTCATGGAGTAGATGCGCAAGCAGCCCCAGAAGGCGCCGCGTGCCCACCAGCGTTGGAGTTTGCGGCTGATGAGCTGGTAGGCGGCTTCGTCCAGGAGGCCCAGGCGGCGGCGTAGCCAGTGGGTAAAGGCGATGGTCAGGCCGACAGATTCGAGGACGAAGAAGTAGGTGAAAAAGATCAGGGTGCGGGTGGTCGAGAGTCTTTTTCGGAAAATCAGGTCGTAGAGCGCGGTAAAGGGTGCGAGCAAAGGCAGGATGGCGGTCAGGAATGTGGCCATGAAAAACCAGAAGGGGATGGTGAGCGCGCGGCGTTTCAGGCTTCGGTCTTTGGGGATTTCGTGCAGGGTTATCATGGGGTGAAAAACTCGGTGAAAGTTATGGGTGAGCGTTGAGAGCTAGCGAACAGGTCAGGTGGTTTACCACATTCGGGCCGCAGGTGGGTATGGTCGATGCTGGAGCCGGGTGGCGGGGAGGAATTTGGAAGAATAAGAATTTGGGGTGTGGGTGGTGGGTTTACAAGTGGAGCAGATAAGTTCAGACTGTGGCGGCTTGAGCAGGAGAATTTTTGGTTCGGGCGTACTTTCTGAATTTTGGTCTATCAATTCATTTCTATTACTACGTTGGCGTTCATGAGCAGCGATAAAAAGAAACCAGTCGTGCAGTTAGTTCCTCCGCGTGTGCGGAAAGCCTCGGATGTGAAGTCGGATGCATCGCAGGAAAATTTCGAAGAATCTGCGGTTGTGCAGCCGGAGCCGGTTGAAGAATCGGTGCCGGTGGCGGCTGAGCCGGAAAAGAAGCAGCAGCCGGCGGCTGTGGCGAAGCCGGCGGCGCGTGCGGAGAAACCGGGCGTGAAGTTCGGGGATATGTCGGCGACGATGGAAGATTTTGAGGCGATGCTCAACGCGGACGAGAGTCATGTGCCGAAGCGACGTCGTTTTGAGGTCGGTGACCAGGTCGAAGGCACGGTCATGAGCGTCGGGCGGCATATTTTTGTCGATCTGGGCGACAGGTATGAGGGCGTGGCTTCGCCGGAAGGTTATCTGGACGAGGAAGGGAATCTGACGCTGGCGGTCGGTGATACGCAGAAGTTTTATGTGTTGTCGCTGCGCGGCGGGATTCAGCTCGGTAAGGAAATGGAAGGCGGCCAGGGCGTGGAAGCGGTCGAGGTTGCTTTTGAGTCGGGTCTGCCGATGAAGGGGCGTGTCGTGGCGACCAATAAGGGTGGCTATGAGATTGACCTGGGCGGTGTGCCGGCGTTTTGTCCGATCAGTCAGATCGACCTGGCGTTTACGGAAGATCCGAACGTGCATGTGGGTGAGACGTACACGTTTAAGGTGACGGATGTGCGTGAGGGCGGTCGCACGGTGGTGGTGAGTCGTGCGCAGCTGATGCGTGAGGAGCGCGATGCGGCACGTAGCGAAACGCTTGCGAAACTTGAGCCGGGTGTTCGGGTGAGTGGGACAGTGACGCGCGTGGCTGATTTTGGTGCGTTCGTCGATCTGGGCGGCATTGAAGGGCTGGTGCATATTTCGCAGCTCAGTCATGGCACGGTCGATAAGGCCAGCGACGTGGTGAAGGAGGGCGACGTTGTGGAGGTCGAGGTTTTGAACATCGAGCCGGCTGTGGGCGATCGTCAGATGCGGATTGGTCTGAGTATGAAAGCTGCGCAGGAAGATCCGTGGCTGACGGTAAACGAGCGGTTTACGATCGGGCAGAAGGTGACAGGTACCGTGGTGCGGCTTGCGCCGTTTGGCGCGTTTGTGGAACTTGCGCCGGGTCTGGATGGGCTGGTGCACGTGTCGCAGATGAGCTGGGAGCGTCATGTTGCGGTGCCGGGCGATGTGGTTTCGATGGGCCAGAAGGTGCAGGTCGAAATTCAGGATATCGATGTGCTGCGGCAGCGGATCAGCCTGAGCATGAAGGATGTGGAGGCAGATCCGTGGACGACGGTTCTGGAGCGTTTTGCGCCGGGAAGCGAAGTTACGGGCGTGGTCGAGAACATCGAAGAATTTGGTGTTTTTGTGGGGCTGGGCGGTGGAATTTCGGCGTTGTTGCCGCGCAGTGAAATGGTGTTGCCGCGTGATGCGACGCCGCACCGGATGTTTACGGTGGGCAAGCCTGTGACGGCTCATGTGCTGAGTGTGGATGTGGAGCGTCGTCGGATGGCGTTGACGCAGCGGAGCGAAGCGGAGCGTGCGGCTTCGGCGCCTGCGGCTGCTGCCGGTGCAGAGAAACAGCCGGCTGTGGAGCGGGAACCGACGAGTTATGCGGATGCGCCGTCGGGTCGTACGGGGCTTGGGACATTTGGCGATTTGCTGAAGAATCGCAAATAAGAGCGTTGTACGTGTAAGAAAGTAATAAGAAAGTAAAAAAGCCGGGCGATGGAGCATCGCCCGGCTTTTTGTTTGTTGGGTCGGGGTTTAGTCGATGGTGACGGTGCCTCGGACTTCGCCATCGGGATAGTCTTCGGTGTGGATGTCGATGAAGAATTCGCGGTCGCGAAGTTGTTTGATTTCGTCTTCGTTCAGCTCGATGCTTCCGCCGATGGCACCGCGTTTTTCGTTGGAGGTCGGGGCGAACTCCAGGGGTAAGACGCGGTCGTGGTCGTTGTCGCCGCCCTGGCCCAGGTAGAGATGGACGCCGTTTTTGCTGGTGTTGTTTTCGAGAATGGGGCTGCTGAGATTGGTGACTTTGCCGGTGACGTACAGGGTGTTGTCGATGAGGGTTGCCTGGATGTCGATTTCGGCGGGGCCGTCGCCGTCGTCGGCGTCGGCTTCGAAGAATATGCGGTCAGCGCGCGGGACGTTTTTGCGGTCGTCGTCGGAGTTCTGTGCGCTGGCGTTGCTGGCGATGAAGGCAAGGGCGAGAAAGGCGATGAGGGATGAGATGGTGATGTGGCGCATGATCGGACTCTTTGCTTTTGTACGGAAGATACCCTGTGAAAGGTATCGGTAGTGGAAACAGTCCCAAAAGTAGGGTCGCGAGGATTGAATCAAGCGGGGGATTGCCGGGATATATAGCGGTTATGCGACAAACTTGGTGAAATAACTTGGGCCGGGCAATGGCTGTATGATACTCGTTGGGGTTCCGCTATTGAACGCACAACCGATGGCGGGATTGTCAGGAAGAGTTTTTGTTGTGTGAAAAACCGTAAACAAGAAGAGAAGTATGTTATGAGTCGTGAAGAATCTCGTTTTGCCCCGATGCCCAATGCGGAAGGTTATTTTGGAGCGTATGGCGGTCAGGTATTGCCGCCGCATCTGAAAGAAGTGATGGATGAAATCGATGCTGCGTATGAGGAAATTCGTCAGCGCGAAGATTTTCAAAAAGAGCTCGCTCAGTTGCTGGCGGATTATGTGGGGCGTCCGAGTCCGATATATTATGCGCGGCGTTTGTCGGAGAAGCTTGGCGGCGCGCAGATTTATCTCAAGCGTGAAGATCTGAACCATACCGGCGCGCATAAGATCAATCACTGTCTGGGTGAGGTTTTGCTGGCCAAGTTCATGGGCAAAACGCGTGTGATTGCGGAGACCGGTGCGGGTCAGCATGGTGTGGCGCTGGCGACGGCGTGTGCACTGCTTGATATGCCGTGTGAAATTCACATGGGTCAGGTGGATATCGAGAAGGAAGCGCCGAACGTCACGAAGATGAAGATTCTGGGTTGCACGGTTGTGCCGGTGACGCGCGGTGGCGCCACGCTGAAGGAAGCGGTGGACAGTGCGTTTGAGACGTACATGGGCGATCCGCAGAATCTTTTTTATGCGATTGGTTCGGTGGTGGGGCCGCATCCGTTTCCGAAAATGGTGCGTGATTTCCAGTCGGTTGTGGGCAAGGAAGCACGCGAGCAGTTTTTGGCGCGTCATGATGCGTTGCCGGATTATGTGGCGGCGTGTGTGGGCGGCGGTTCCAACGCGATCGGGATTTTCACGGCGTTTCTGGAGGACGAGTCTGTTCAACTGGTGGGCGTGGAGCCGGCCGGTGAAGGTCTGGACAAGCCGGGACGTCATGCAGCGACGTTGACGATGGGCAAGCCGGGCGTGATCCACGGCATGGAATGCTATGTGCTGGAAGATGGAGAGGGAAATCCGTCGCCGGTGCATTCGATTGCGTCGGGTCTGGATTATCCTGGCATCGGGCCGCAGCACAGCTATCTGAAGGATATCGGACGCGTTCAGTATGAAAGCGTGATCGATCAGGAGTGTCTGGATGCGTTCATGACTTTGTCGCGCGTGGAGGGCATTATTCCGGCGCTGGAGAGCAGCCATGCTGTGGCGTGGGCGATGCGTGTTGCGCCGACGCTCGGGAAAGATCAGCGGATTCTGGTGAATCTTTCCGGGCGTGGGGATAAGGACGCGGACTATATTGCCGGCGTTTTAGGTCTGTAAGGGGAGGAGGGGGGACATGTAATCGTGTAGAAACGATTGTGGTGTGACGTGAGCCCAGGGGCAGAGCCCCTGGGCTGGTACAACATGTGTCCCAGGGGCAGAGCCCCT
>JBEBUW010000137.1:0-11051 GCA_040393065.1 Lujinxingia vulgaris
ACGAACTCTTTGCGACCCAGGCCAGCAAGAATTCCAACTTCTTTTCCGCGCTTTTCCACAGCGCCGATCAGTGGAAGCGCGAAGCAGCGCGCCTGCAACGAATCCTCGAATCCAGGCCCGCCGCCGGACAACGCTGGGAACTTCCCGCAACGCTACTACTTACCGACGCCTGCGCACTTGCCGAAAACCTCGCCCGACAGGCATACTCCGCCACCAGCGATTGTCTGGAAACCATCCGCAATCATGGCCTGAACAACAACAAACCCATGGCAGGCTATCTCATTTTTCTCAATCAACACGCGTTTTTTGCCGGGCGGGTTCCCAACTACGCGCACTATACCAATCAGGTTGAAATCGCCGCGTATCATATCCGGGAAGAACTCAACAAACTGCACCGCCAGGGCGTTATCTAAGGATTTTCATCATGACCGATCATTCCAACAACATGCGCACTCGCATGGAAGCACTCGTCCACGGCATCCAGGACGAAATTTGTGACGCCATTGCTGCCCTCGACGGCACCGATTTCCAGGAAGACTTCTGGGAGCGCCCGGGCGGTGGCGGAGGTCGCAGCCGTGTACTGCAAGGGGGCCGCGTCTTTGAAAAAGCCGGCGTCGGCGTTTCCGTCGTCATGGGCCAGCTCAGCCCGGAAGCCGCAGCCAAAATGGGCGGCGGCACCAACATCGAAGATCTCTCCTTCTATGCGACCGGCGTCAGCCTGGTTTTCCATCCACACAACCCGATGGCGCCCACCGTCCACGCAAACTATCGCTATTTTGAACGCGGCGACGGCTCCCAACCCGGAAGCTGGTGGTTCGGCGGCGGCTGCGACCTGACGCCGTCCTATCTCTTCGAAGAAGACGCGCGCCACTTCCACCAGATCTACCGCGACGTCTGCGATCGCCACGATTCCACGTATTATCCGCGCTTCAAAAAGCAGTGTGACGAATACTTCTACATTCCGCACCGCAAAGAATCACGCGGCGTCGGCGGCATTTTCTTCGACAACCTGCACGACAACGAACCGAACTCCGCCGACAAATACCTTTCCTTCGTATCCGACTGTGCCCACGCCTTTTTGCCGTCCTACCTGCCCATCATCGAACGCCGAAAAGATCTCCCGTTCGAGCCACACCACAAAGACTGGCAACAAATTCGTCGTGGCCGCTACGTTGAATTCAACCTGGTCTATGACCGCGGCACCCAGTTTGGCCTGCGCACCGACGGCCGCATCGAAAGCATCCTGATGTCGCTGCCGCTGACCGCACGCTGGGAATACGATCACCATCCAGCCCCCGACTCCGACGAAGCCCGCATGCTCGACGTCCTCAAAACCCCGCGCTCCTGGATCTGATTACCAGCCAGAAGCAACCACCATGCAGGGGACCACGCTTGCCCATCGTCTTGCGGAAAGTTACGCTATACACGACTTATCTACGGCGACCTTGATCAACTTTTTTGCAAGTCTTCACACATTGCAAAATCAATAAATTCTCGAATGATTATGCCGAAATCCGTTCAATGTTTTTTAGCTGCACTCGCCGCCAGCATTCTGGGATCGTTCGTCGTCGGTACCGTCACGCTCATCGAATGGCTGGAGCCAACCACCCCTGCCCTGATTCTACTCGCCGCCTCGCTACTCCCGGCTATCCTCGCCGGCCTGATGACGGTATCACCGGCCGATCAGCAGCCCTGGACACGAAAACTCATTCTCACCGGCGCAGCTCCTGGCATCATCATCGGCCTGATCACGGTCGGCCTGGGCCTGATGTGGACACAGCCTCAGTTTCGAGCCAATGTTGCCAGCAAAATTTCGGCAGACTTTCAAAACAGCCAGCCCCTGCTGCAGGCCCTTCAGGAACCCTTCCCCGAAGTCGCCCTCGCGGCCTGCAAAGTCCTGGCCGCAAGCAACTTTCCCCACGATTATCGCCTCGCGTTCGAACGCCTCTCTGCAACTCCCCAGGTTGCCTCGCATTGTTTGCAAAATTCAAATCTCGCCAACACCGAAGTCCTGCTAAACCTCGCGGAAGTCTGGCACCAAAAACTCATCGCAGGCACATCCAATGCACAATCCACCTGCGAAGCCAGCGACGTACTGGGCAGCCTCACCACCAAACCAGAACTCCAGACAGCGCGCCTCATGCACTGTGCCCTCTCCGCTCTGGATCCCGACGCCCAGCAATGCTGCACCCAGACACTCACGACCCGCTACCCGACAGCAGACGAACTCGCCAGCCCGCTACAAGAAGCACATCCTCATCTTGCCGTCCTCAAAACCAGTACCCGACTCCTCGAAGCCAGCTTCTCCGGACGCCCCAAACTCGGCGAGCTAAGCCTTCAGACCCCGGCCTTCCAAAAAACAGCTCTGCTCACCGCCTGCTCCGAGCTTGAGTCCAACCCGACGCCAACATTGAATGCGCTTTACCAACTCACGCAATCGCTGGAATGTCTCGAAGGCGGGCAAACACCTCCCAACACTCTCAATACCTGGACACAAGCCTGCCAGGCCCTCACCAATCATTTCGAAATTCAACCCAAAGCCGAGCCACCCCACGTTTTCTGCAACGTTCTCAACAAAGAATTAGAACGCCAGGCAATTCTGGCCGCCCAGATCGAGCAAGAAATCCGCAACATCCCCCGACAGGACGCAGAAGAGCTCATCGCACAAATCGAATCCGGCGCGCAATTAACCAGACCCGAAGACCTGCAAAAATACCTGCGCGAGATGGGTGTTGCCGATGCGGATGAATATTCGGATGACGAAATTGCACCGATCAAAGCCTACTTCGACCAAATCAATAGCGTGGAAGACCCCGAAGAACCCATGGCGGAACTCACCCCGGCCCACGTCGAAGCCTTGAAAACCAGATTGCCCGACACCCTCCGGTACATCGAGGCGAGCGGAGCCAGCAAAGCACAGATCGATGCGTTACAAACACTGCAAGACTCGTTCAATCAGATCCCCAATATGAAGCTGCCTACAAAGAAATAAGATTTACCATGACTACATAGCACTCTGCATTTGTTTATTGCTATTCTTCACGTTAATCTAAACTTCACCGGTTGCTCATATCCTCACTTCACAGTGACACGATGACATACCGAATGCGACAAAGTGGCACAAATCTCCGCCACAGAACGTGTAAAAGCAGCGCTTTTACCACCCAATTAGCATAAACAGCAGATTTATAAGTGCGTGGTACAAAAATTGCTTCAATTCCTTGCAGCTAAACATTTCTGATGGATACGGCTTTGAGCTGGAATGGGAACTGAGAATGATGAAATCTGAAAGCAAAATATCCCCATTACATGGAAAAATTCTCCCTGCCCTGGCTGCTGGCACGTTTCACAGCATGGGAGTGCTTTTCATCTCAGCGATCCTCCTGATTCCGTTCGTTTCCCGGGATATATGGAGCCTGTACTGGGAGGCAACTTCCCATACGAGCTTTCTTTCCAGCACGATATTCGATGTGCTGCTACACATCGGACTTTCCGCCTGCCTGTGGACGCTCGGATACATCTTATTTCGCCTCTGGACGCTGCAAAAACGCTCCGCTCTACAAACATTTCGCGCCACCCGCGGCGCCGTTCTGGTCGAGACGCTGATTGTCCTTGTGCCATTTCTCTTGCTCACCAGCGGCATTGCTCAGCTGACGATCCTCAACATCACCGGCGTGCTGGCGCATCTGGCCAGTTATCAAGCCACACGCACCGCCTGGGTCTGGCAACCCGAAGCCGATAAAGGTCGCAAAGGCGTCAACAACGCGCAGGTCGATCGCCGCGCACGTGTCGCTGCAGCCGCTGTCATGGCCCCCGTCGCACCGTCCGATTATTTTGTTGCCGGCAGCGGGCTCAGCAACGAGCTCATCGATCTGCGCGGAACCATGACGGGTGCCTTCTCTCCGGATTTCTCCAATGCGTCCGGCTCCCATGGCAAACATCTCGCCAATGCCATGCTCATCGGCGGCAAAAGCTCTGACTCAAAAAACCTCACCTACACGCAAGCTTTCGACCATTCCTCGTTCCCGGCACGCGCTGCGCGCAAACTCACGTTTGCCTATGCAGCAACCGAAGTAAAAGTTCAGCGCGGCAACACCATCACCACCACGCTGACCTACCGCCAAAACATCGTTTTCCCCTGGTTTTCCTACATCTGGGGAACACCCGGAACGGTCGCTGGACGAACTGGTTATTACGTAACTCTCACCCGTAGCTTTAGTATGCCTGCACAGGTGCGCTTATGAACGCAAATTTGAAAGCTCATTCAAACATTCTCGCCCGGCTGCGTTCTTGGACACGCCAACGGCTTGAGTCGTTCAATCAAGACCAGAGCGGCGCTGTTGCAATCTTGTGCCTGGCTGCCTGCATGATTTTATTCATGGTCGCGCTCGTCCTCTACGACACCGGCAAAGTAGCACGAAACAAAATCGACGCACAAAACGCTGCCGACTCCGCCGCCTACAGCCAGGCCGCAGTCAAAGCACGCACCATGAACATGGTAATGTACGCCAACGTCGCAAAGCGCACCATCGTCAGCCTGCACAACACCTACTTCGGAATGTGGACGGCATGGGTTGCGTGGACCGCAAGTCGATGCTCCTCCTGCAATATTTACAACCCAAAAGCATGTTACGACTGCGTGATCAACGGATTGCTAGCAATCGCCGAAGCCCCGGACACCATCAAATACTTCGGCAGCGTTGGCTCACGCTATGAAAAGGAAATAAAAGCACTCGACAAATACCAGAGCTACATGGCCGAACTTACTCCCTGGTGGGCGTGGTCAGAAGGCCTTGTACGCGGTTCACGCAACGGCGCCTCCATTACCTCGTCGTTCCCGCCGCCGCCCGGCCTCATCCTCACCAAAATTCCCGACTGGATCGAAACCGCTCTCCAGCTCTTTGGCAAAAGCCTGGGCAACCACACCGATATGAAAGACAGCATGCCGCTCAAAAAAGGCTCCTGGCTAAAAATGTGTGTTCCCACAACTGCGGCGGCTCTGCTGGAAACAACCGCCAACGTCGCCATCCACAAAAGCCGCTCTAAGGAAGGTGCCAAAAAAGGCAGCGTGGTCGCGGCCGGTGCCGCACTCGCTATGACCGGGGGTTGCCTCTACTCCTACTCGCAATTTGGCGGCGCCATGGCCCCGCGCGAACCAACCGCCAAGGGCGACAGCGCAAGCGCCCTGATGTCAAAATCCAACGTTGTCTTCTCTTACAAAAGCACGCCCCAAATGCGCGGTACACTGCGTAACAACTACAATATCCTTCCCGGAGAATTCGAACCCGCCACCGCCCTGCAATACGGCTCTGGCCAGTGGAACCTCTCACGCGGCGAGTTCTTCTTTGACGGCGGCTCGCCCGATCCGTGGACGCCCAAATGGACGGCCAAAGTTCGCCCCGTCGCTCTGCCCGGGGAATTTCAAGAACTCGGCGCAGATCTCAACGCCATGTACCATGACGTAGCTCCTTACATGGCGCTTTCCATGCTCCTCTCACTCGGACAATCCGCCCTGACCGGCGGCGGTGGATTCATGGACGGCGTCAGCGCAACGGCCGGCGACGCAGTTTTTCTCGAAAAAGCAACACGCTCCCTGGATAACAGTGTCATCAACGGGCTGAATAAATAAGGGTACTTATCATGTCCAGATCCCACCAGATAATGACGAACATCAACGCCAGATTCTTGCGCATCGCAAACCGATTCCATCGCGATCAGCGCGGAACATCCCTGACCGAGTTCGTGATCTGTCTGCCCATTTTCATCTTGATCTTCGTTGGCGTTGTGAACCTGAATAAACTTCAGGACAAATCCATGTACATTAAACTGCAGGCCACCAACCGCCTGTGGACCAACGCCATCCCTGTGCAAAAATCCAGCGTCAGCATCCATATGTTGCCCGTGGCAGGCGGCGGCAAAGCCACCGCTGAAATCGCCTCTCACATCAAAGATCCTCTCTCTGACACCATCGGCATGGCTTCTACCGTGGGCCTCGCGGCAACCGGACACTTTGGCGAATCCTACGCACTGGTCAAACCCATCGACATGATGGCCGATGTCTTCACATCCAGCATGAACTTAGAAATGAGAGGAGATCCCGTCTACAACGGCCAGGAACTTGCCCGCGACCTGCTCGATGACGGATTGATCAAATCTCTCCCCAGCGGCTCTGGACCACTGGCCGCCTTCAATGCCTTTATTACGGCCTCTGGAGCACGCCCCGCGATCGCGGCCGGTATTCGCTACGGTCTGGCGGCCGGTCATGCCGATGCCGACGTAACCTTCGCAGGCCAGAGCTATCAACTCTCCACCGTATACGACGTACTCGTTGCACCCAAACCAACTTCCGAAATGGTTACCACCGCCGTGACACGCCTCGCCGTCGAATCCCACAAGCCATTCAGCGGTGTCCTGGGTATTGCATGGTCTAACGGGCTTTAATGAATATCTTCGAGGCTTCTGATGAATAACATAACCCGTACATCTTTGTGGGCAGGTACCAAACTCGCTATTGCCGGCGCGACACTGGTGGCGATCGGCTGGAGCGTCATCACCTTCTACCCCTCCACCGGCGTTAAACAATCGGAAGCCGATGTTTACTGGGGAAGCTCCTTCAAGCGTACGAGCACCCAAAAATTTGCATCCACACTTCAGGAGCTGGGCCACGAAGCGCCGCGAAGCTACGACTACAACGGAAATACCGTTTTCTTTTCCGCGCGCACCACCACCCAATCACCCGCAGAACTTCTGGTCGAATACCAGCGCGCCTTCACACGCTCCGGCGTCAATGAACGCCCCTATCTCGAAGCTTCCGAAGACGGCGGACCACGCCCACAGGACTCCCCGGAACAATTCAAAAAACTCACCGACGAACGCGGCCTCGCCCAGCTCAGCGGACAGCTCGTCCCCTCCGTCATCAACGACGACTACGTCATGATGAGCGGCGGCCTGATCAAAGGCGAACCCACCACCTGCAAAGCCGCAGAAGCTGTGCTCGAGAAAAACCTTGCGGACGGACTTCCCTTTGAAGATCTCTTCCAGGCCTACCGCGCCGTAGAAATCATGCGCAGCGCAGACGATCCCAACGTCACCTACGTCACCGCCTCCTGGAGCGATACCGGCCTGGATATCCGCAAACACCACCCGGACGAAGCCAGCCAATTTCTGGCCGCAAGCGCCGATACCAACGTCCCCAGTTGCCCCGGATGCCAGCGCCTGACCCGATTCGCCGGCAGCGGCCGAGAAGACTCCTACATCACCAACGTTTTCGAATCGCCTCAGCACTACACTTCTGTCACCAACTTTTACCTGGAAGCGATGAAAAACCGCGGCTGGCGCGAAACAGACGCCAGCGCCCTGACACGCCAGGCGCTTGAACACACAGACCTGCGCGACATGCCTCAGCAGGCAATCCAGCTCGTGCGCGGCGAAGAATTCCTCACCGTATCCATTGAACCCACCGAATCCGGCTCCATCGTCACCACCATGACCGCCGATTAAACATTTAAACCGATTACCATCCCCACACCATAAAAAAGCTCAGCCAGATCTTCTGGCTGAGCTTTTTCTTTGTTCCTCACTGCCGCCTTCAATCGCTGGCAGCTATCAACACCAACTTTACTGAAACAACGGATTCTTCCACGATCCGGCGTTCTGATAACCGACCGCAAGCGGCCCTCCTCCGGCCGGCAATCGGAAATTCACCGAACCTCCGATATTCCACGGAATCGTCTTGCTCGTCACAACACGCTGCACGCCCGTCGCCACATCGGCAAATCGCACCCCGAGCGGAACATCCACCCTGGAATTACGCTTTGCCGGAATCTGACGACCGAACTTCGCCACACCGTCCGCAAACGGATTCTGAAACAAATGCAAATCCCAATCGATCGTCTCCAACGGCAATGCATAATCGTTGGGATTAAACAGATCGAGCACAAGCCCGACCTCGATGCGATCCGTCGACAGACGACGCAAAAGCACATCTTCCATCTTCACCGTGGGCGGCGTGCATCCCACAGCCAGCGTCGACAACATCGCCAGCAAAAGCACTGTTACCACCGCCCACTTCGCACTCTTTTTGCCATTTTCAGACATTGTATCCTCGTTATGACTTCGAATTGCCGACAACCCGCGCATTCTCTATCTGCCTGCGGTCATCCGACGTTTTCTAAAAAATTACTCAAAACTCCCCACACGAAAGGCTGTGAAATCGCCCTTCACACTTCCCTGCCGCGTCTCCGAACGTCCCATCGGCATCTGCATCGCACCTGACATCTTGCCCTGATCGATGCGTGTAATTTGTCCCTGCCGCGACGTATCCACCATGCGCGCATTACCACTCAAATTCATCTGCAGCGGCAAATTAAATCCATCCACCAGCCGATTCACCGAACCAAACACACTGTCCTCACAACTTCCCACAAGCTGGCTCAAACTCAAGCCCACGCGTACGCCGGCGACTTCCCAGCCCAACACATCGTCACTGCCCGTCAAACGCCCGGCAAGCCCACGACAGTTCACCGCGGCAAGCGCAATATCTCGCACGCCCACGCTCTCCGTGGACTTATCCGGAAACAACTGATTGACAAGCAAATACAACCCCAGCCGCCCATAATTTAACTCGATCTGATGCGCATCCACGCTCAACATCTCACCCGACGTCTGAACCCGCGCCCGGGAGCTCACGATCTCAAGCGGATACTCCGAATCCAACAGACTTTCCGCCGAAATATGAAACTGCTCACACAACAAACCACCGCCGGCACGACACGCCGGATTCTTAAACACCGAAATCCCGTTCCACATCTGCGTAACCTCGTACTCCCTGGCACGCACCGTAAAACCGTTTTCGTCCTCCATCTCCTCGCCTTCAACCGCCGCGATATGCCAGCTTCCCTGAATATCCACAACCTTGAGCTGTTCATCGACCAGTCCCACCTGCTGCGACATATTCATCACCCACGACGGCGAGGAAGAGGAGAGATAATTGCGAACATCGCGACGCAAGGTGCTGCCGTAATTCGACGAAACCACCTGCGCCACGTCCTCACCAAAACCCGACTTCACCAGCCCCAGAATCGAGTTCACAATCGTCTCATCCGGCGAAACCCACCCGCTCACACTGCTCTGCAAAGCACCGGCCGCCACCGACATATCGTAGCGCGCCGAAAAATCGTACGCCCCCTCCACATCCAGCGTCGCCTCGCGCGCTTCCATCGGCAAACAGCTCGTCAACCACAACGCAGCCCCGGCCAGAACCATCCGCCCCACTGAATTTCCGATGCTTTTCATTACTTTTCTCTCATCATGATCTGTAATTCACAATCACGCACATTGTTTCGACGCAGCTCTACCACAAATCATTCGCATTGACTCTCATTTCCTTCACCAGGCCCCACAAACTGTCAGCCCTGCACGAAACCAGAAAGCCCGAATTTCCAGACGAAGAATTCTTGCAAATCTTCAAAAACCGCGCGGCAGCTCCATCACAAATCGCGCCCCGGGCCCATCCGCGCTCTCCACCCAGATGTGCCCGTTGTGCATCTCCACAATCCGCCGCACGATCCACAGCCCGAGTCCCAGACCGCCGATCTTTTGCGTCCGCGGCAAACGCTCAAATCGCGCAAAAATCCGCTCCGCATCCTCCGGCGCAATGCCTCCCCCGTGATCACGCACCGTCAATCGCACCTGCTCGGCCTGTTTCCCATCGCTGACAAGCTCCAGCCGAACCTCCACCGGCTCACCCGCACCATATTTGATCGCATTCGACAACAAATTCGTGATGACCTGATCCAACCTGTCGCGATCCCAGCGCCCCATCACCGACGCCGGAACATCCATCGTCAGCGCGCATTTTGCCCGCGCAAATTCCAGCTCAAAGCGCGCACAAACCTCCTGCACGACCTCGCTCAAATTCAACGCATCCAGCACAGGCTCAGGACTGCCCAGATCCATCATCGAAACATCAAGCAGCTGCGTAATCAGACGATTCAACCGATCGATCTGAATATCCAACGAATGCAGCCCCGAATCCATCTCCTCAAGCGCGCGCCCAAGTACCGTGCGCGCCGGCCCCTCCAGATGATGCATCAGCATATGAACCTGCAGCTTCATCGTCGTCAGCGGTGTGCGCAACTCATGCGACGCCATCGAAATAAACTCATCACGTGCCTGCACCGCACGATCCAGACGCACATTGGCCGAACGCAAACGCTGGTACAAACGCACCGTATCGAGCTGCATCGCCGCATGCGACGCAATCCACTGCGCAAACGCCAGATCACGCACATCAAATGACGCCGTTGTTGTATGCCGAAACACCGAAATCGCTCCCAGCACCTGCCCCTCACCGGTCACCAGCGGCACCACAATAAATCCGTGCACTTGCAACGATGCCAGCACCTCGAAATACGACGAACTTTCCCCGCCCTCCGCCTCGTGCACCGCATCTACATCCCACACCGGCCGAAAACACGGCTGCCCCGAACGAATCACCTGCGAGATCAATCCATCCTCGCTCCCCGACGGATAATCCCGATACGTCTGCTCCAACGTCTGCATCACCAGCCGGTTCGGATGATACACACTCGCCAGCTCGATATGGCCCGTCTCTTCCTCAACCCGAAAAACCAGGCACGCATCGAACATCACCTCCGCAACCGCCCGCGCCAGGCGAGGCAACAATACATCCGGCTCCAGGCACGGCTCGGCCATCGCACGATAAAACCGAATCTCCGCATCTTCCTTCGTGCGCTCACTCAGTTCCTCCGAACGATCCGACAGCCCCTCCGATAACGCCTCATAGGCGATCATCATCTGCTCCAGTTCATCGATCATCGCCAAACACCTCTCGCTCTCTCAGCCGTCCTGAATCCATACCAATATACTGTTGTTAGCGGTTCATTGCGCCGCCTCAACAATGCCTGCTCCTCGATCACGATGCAATCCACCCCGACAAGAATCTTTCCACTCTCACTGCAAACAGCGCCACTCGACTCCCCCGATTTGCTCAATTCTGGCCAATCCGCGCCACTCGACTCCCCCGATTT
>JBEBUW010000138.1:0-10962 GCA_040393065.1 Lujinxingia vulgaris
GGGAGGCGCATGAGCAGGCGGCAAAAAAAGAAGAAAAATTTTGCAGTGACGAGGCAGCTTTATGTGAAAATTCTGGCAGAAAATTATAGAAAATTCTGAATTTACAGAAATTTCTATAATTTTCATGACTTTTCAGGAACTGTTCTGTCCTGGCCGGCCGGTCCTGGAAATTTCTACATTTTTACAATTTCCTGCCGCGCCAAAATTTTCTGTAGGAACCACCAGGAAACTAGAAAACATAGCAATGCCGACCAGCCCCGGTTGTTATGAACCCGCTGGCTGCTGTCCGAATGGTTCCCGACCAGCGTGCGCCTGCATGGAGAAACCTCCCCACTCATTATTCGGCCCGGTCGAATCATTCTCAAAAAATTTCGACTCGCGAGCAGGAGCGCAATGGTTGCCTACATGAACGCCAACCCCAGACCGAACTGCAGCCAGTGGCCTTCGATACCAAAACTCTCGCCGAAAAAGCCGTGGCGCGAGGTGAAAAAGCGCATGGGGAAGCGGTAAGAAATCGAGAGTTCGAGCGGGATTTTGACCCAGCCTTCGGGCAGGGCGACCAGTCCGGCGGACGGGCCCAGGCCGCTCAAGAACGAGATTTGTTCGCCCAGGCCGCGGAATCCGGCGAATCCAAAGGCACCGGCTTCCAGCAAAAACCTGGCCGACCAGCGCCAGTGAAAATTGTACGAAAACTCGCCGACAAAACGGTTGGCGTCGCCTTCGCCGGGGCTTAAAAACAGCGCCATGCGGTAGCTCGTCATCCAGTTTGCGAAGGTGTCGAGCTCGGACAAAATCGTGAGCTGCAGACCGTACTGGGTGTTGCTGCCGCTGACGTCGAAGGCGGCCAGGGTGACCAGGGATTCGTAACCAAAGGGCGGCGGCGGGATGGGAAGCGTGCTGCGGTGCATCCCGTTGCTCAGGGCGGTGCGCGGGGAGATTTCGCCGGGTGCGCGGACGGCGGTGATCGGCAAAATGCTGCATACGGCGGATTGCACAGGGCCTTCGTCGCAGCGGTTTTCTTCCACGGGTTCAAAGAGCAGGCCGCCGAGCGCCCAGTCGAGCAGGCTCGCGGCGCTGGTTCCGACGACCAGCGCGCGTTGGTGGCGCACCAGACAGGTGCGGACTCGGGCGGTGGAAACGTCGGCGCGCGCGATTTCTTGCCAGTCGCAGTTGTCGGGCTCGGGTGATGTGTTGAGCAGGTGTGAATCGCCGTAGGCTACGAAGGGATAATCGCCGCTGCGCGTACGTAGAATCGCGGCGACGCCTTCGGCATTGTCATGATCGTGATCGTAGCGCGCTTCGGCCAGGCCGCCGCGTGTGCGGATGGTGCGGATGTGGCCGCCGGCAAAGCCGTCTTGCAGGTAGTGGATGCCGCTGCCTTCGAAAACCAGGGCGACCAGCGAGGCGACGACGGCGTCGAGGTCTTTACGAAGCCGGGCCTCGGTCAGCGCGTCGGGGCGCCCGGTAGAGGAGCCGAGCCTGGCGAGTTCTTCGAAGTAGGGGGCAAGGGGCTGGCTGAGGCGAAGGTCGGCTCGCGTGCGCCACTGCAACAGGCGTCGGCGCGTCAATTCGCCGAGCATGGCGCAGCCGGTTTTGGCGAGTGTTTCGGCGTCGAGTTTGGACCAGCGCACGTTTTCGAAGCCTGTCATGTTGCGTGCAATGCGTCGTGCATCGCTGGCGCGCAGGGCGAAAGTCTTTGCGCAGGAGTCTTCGGAGATTGCAATGGATGCGGTGTGGTAGCCCAGCCAGGTATCGTAGGCCTGTACGCCGAAATGGTGGTGGTTGCGCAGCACGAGATCGAGATAGTGCGGGTTGCTGAAGCTGTACAAGCCGGCCGGATCGCTGGGGCCTTTCCGGGAGCGTTCGCGCCGCAGCGGGTTGAGGAGTTCGGCCGGAACAGCCTCTGGCGTGGCCGAGGCGAAGACGGGAGTAAGCGTCTGGGTGAAGCCTTGTTCGATCTGAGGCCAGTCGACGTTTTCAGTATCCCAGCACGCGGCCGAGCCCACGCTTTCGGCGATGCCGCCGACGGAGCCATAGCCGCGCGCAAACCAGCGGAAAAAGTCCACGGTTAAGCCGCGTTCACGCGCGCCGCCAAGTCCGCGCACGGGACCGAGTCGGGAGACGTGGTCGGCCAGCGCCGAGTAATCACCGAGCGTGATCGGGTGACTGGAGCTTGTCCAGGGCTCGTTGCTGAGGCGGTTGATGTGCGAGGTCACGGCTTTGCGCTCGTCCACACAGTAGTAGACGGCCGGCCGTTCCGGGCAAACCAGGGCCAGCGCTAAATAGCGTGCGCGAAGCCGGGCATAGTTCTGCGAAGCGTGCAGATCGTCCGGTGTCTGCGGTGTAGAAGAATTCTGCTTGGACGAATCCGGGGCACTGGCTTTCAGCAAGGCCAGAAGGCTTGTCTGGGCCTGCCAGCAGGCGCGGTCGGTAAAATAGCTGTGCTCGAGATAATCAAAGCCTTGCGCCGGTTGCGCGCACATCAGCCAGGCGAACACGACCAGCGCGATGTGTCCAAAACGTTTCATTCCAAACATCCTGTTTGTATGGGTAGCTGCCAGTTCATTGGTATTGAAATCAGAAAATGAAAATACAGGGTGTTCTTCTGGTCTTTTGTCGACGCGATGTGCGGGCCTTGTCGCCGTCACTACGTTAAGTACTGCATCTCGCGCACGCAGACAATGGAGTTCACGAGTTCTTGAAATTTTTGTGGTTTCTCGTAACTGGTTGGTTTGTTTTGAGTTTTTGTGATTGTGCGTAAGGTTTGGGTGTGGCTTTGAGAACGGCAAACGCGCCCGGAGTAGTGATGTGAAAGAAGGAAAGTCGACGCCGGAAGGCAATTCTGACAAAGAGCAGCAGGTCTTTGAGTTGGCCGATGAGGTCCTCGACGTCACGCTTCGGCCACAGGAAACTGGCCGTGTACGTGTGCGGATTTACACCGAGGAGCGCGAACAAGTCGTCGATGAACCGCTGCTTCGCGAGGAAATGACGATGAAACGCGTGCCTGTAGGCCGGGTCGTCGATAAGGCGTCGGGGATTCGGCAGCAAGGGGACACGACGATCGTGCCGATTTATGAAGAAGTGCTGGTGGTAGAGACGAAACTCGTTCTCAAGGAGGAAATCCACCTGACTCGTCACCGTTCCACGGAGCATGATCCGCAAACATTCACCGTGCGTCAGGAGCATGCAGCAGTCGAGCGCAGCACATCCCGGCCGACTTCATTTCGCAGTGAATCCGACGGTGGCCGTGCACCTGAGCCACCCGATCCGAACAATGAACTCATACCCTGAGCGCTTCGTCGGCAAACGAGCGTTTTTCAGTACGAACACCTCGAGGTAGTCATCATGGCAAAGATAGGAGTAGCTTTATTCGACAGGCTGGAGAATGCCCGCGGCGCTTGCGACATGCTGCAATCAAAGGGATTTGATCGTTCCAGCATTCATCTGTTTTCTAACGCGCAAGATCGCGGCGTAAGTGCTCGCGAGATTTACGATACCCTGGTCGGGTACGGCGTGCCGGAGAACGACGCCGGCATTTATGCCGAGGGCGTCCAGCGCGGCGGCTCGCTTGTGTATTTACGGACTTCTGATGCACGCGCGGAGGAAGCTGCCGATATCATGGCGCGTTTTTCTTTTGTCGATATCGATGAGCGTGCAGAACTCTGGCGACGCGATGGCTGGAGTAGTTTTGACCTGGAATCGCGGCCGTTCGAGGAGGATTTGACGGAGGAAGAAGAAAAAATCTTTGCAACCGAAAAAGTCGTGGAAGAACGCGAGGTTGTGGAAGACCGCGAGATTCCAGAGACGGCGAAGTTTGAAGCGGCCGAGGAAGAACTTCTGATCGGCAAGCGTGAAGTGGATGCCGGCGGCGTGCGCGTCAAAAGCTATGTGACGGAAACGCCTGTGGAAGAAGACGTTACGCTGCGCGAGGAACACGTCGTGGTCGAGCGTCACCAGGTGGACCGTCCGCTGCGTGATGATTCCCACGTGTTTGAGGAGCGCGAAGTAGAATTCAGCGAAACGCGTGAAGAGCCGATGGTCGCAAAAACGGCGCATGTGACCGAGGAAGTCATCGTCAGCAAAGATGTGGAGGAGCATACGGAAACGATCCGCGACACGTTGCGTCGGCAGGATGTGCAAATCGAACATATCGACGAGTCCGTGGCTATGAATCCGCGTCTGGACAGGTACAACAATGATTTCCGGGCGCATTTTGACGAAAATTATGCGACCGCCGGTGATTATGGCTACGAAGACTACGCGATTGGCTATCGCTACGGAGCCTCGCTCGGTGAAGATCCGGGCTATCGGGGCAAAGACTGGCAGCATGTCGAGCCGCATGCCAGAACGCAGTGGGATGAGCGCAACAAAGGAACCTGGGAGAAGTTTAAGGATTCCGTGCGCTACGGCTGGCAAAAGGTACGCGGGGAGCATCCGGAGGACGACCAGCCCGGTGCGCCGCCAGCCTGATAGTCGAAAAGAGTGCGTGAAGTAGCGCAGTCTAAAAACCCGTGGTGCTTGTGGAAGCACCACGGGTTTTTTATGTTGCCGGACGTGTTTATCCGGTTAGCGCGGCGGCGGAATCTTGGCTTGCAGGTTGTTTCCTGACTTCTGGTGTCTACCTATGGGCAGACTTCCGGGCGCGCATGGTTTGGATGAAGATGATTTCGCGCCAGAAACTATCCGCCGCATGAAAGGCGAATCGCAACAATGCTTGCAATCATGAGCTGGATGTTGGATTACTAGGCCGCGTTTGGGCCGGGATAATTTTTTATCTACTATGTCATTTACCTTAAGGAGCACGTATGGCGATTAGAATTGCAATCAATGGTTTCGGGCGAATTGGGCGTTGTGTGGGTCGCATTGCGATGCAAGATCCCAACATCGAACTGGTAGCCGTCAACGACCTGACCAGCATTGAGCAACTCGCGTTTTTGTTCAAATATGACTCCGTGCATGGCCGTTATCCGGGCGAAGTCAAAGCCATGGAAGATGGAATTTCTGTCGATGGCCGCGTGATCAAAGTCAGCGCACTTCGCGATCCGGCGGAGCTTCCCTGGAGCAAGCTCGATGTGGACATCGTTCTGGAATGTACCGGTATTTTCCGTGCCCGCGAGAAAGCCGCGCTGCACCTGGAAGCCGGCGCCAAAATGGGCGTCATCGTTTCCGCTCCGGGCAAAGGTCTGGACATGACGATGGTCATGGGTGTGAACAACGACGAATTCAAGCCCGAAATGAAAATCATCGACGTCGCAAGCTGCACCACCAACTGCCTGGCACCGGTTGCCAAAGTGTTGAACGACACGTTCGGCATCGAATACGGCATGATGACGACCGTACACAGCTACACCAACGATCAGTCGCTGCTCGACTTGCCGCATCCGTCGGATTTCCGTCGTGCGCGCGCTGCCGGCGTGAACATGATTCCGACCTCGACTGGCGCCGCGATTGCCGTGACCAAGGCTCTCCCCGAGCTGAAAGGCAAGCTGGACGGTACGTCGATTCGGGTGCCGACACCCAACGTCAGTGTGGTTGACCTGACCGCGACCTTTGAGAAAGACGTATCGGTTGAATCGCTCAACGAAGCACTGCGCAAGGCTGCCGCGAGTGGCCCGCTTAAGGGAATTCTGGCCGTGACCGATGAGCCGCTGGTTTCCTCCGACTTCAACGGTGACCCGCACTCCTCGATCGCAGACCTGCAGGCCACCATGACGATTGGCCCGCGCATGGGCAAAGTCGTTGCCTGGTACGACAATGAGTGGGGCTTCTCCAACCGCATGATCGATGCGGTGAAGTTTATGCACGCTCAGAAGCAGTAATTTTATCGACCCTGTATTGGTAGAAGAGTCACTATGGATACAACCGGCATCAAGTTCATCGACGAGCTTAAACTCGAAGGTAAAAAAGTTTTTATTCGCGTAGATTTCAACGTTCCCATGAACGATGAAGGCGAAATTACCGACGAAACCAGGATCGAAGCTGCGATCCCGACCATTGCCTACGCGCTGGAAAAGGGCGCTCGCGTGATTCTGGCGAGTCATTTTGGGCGACCAAAAGGCAAACGAGTTCCGTCGATGAGTCTTGAGCCGGTTGCTGCCCGACTCGCCAAATTGATCGATACCAACACGTTGTTGCAGGACGTTGAGGTCGTGTTTCCCGAAGACTGTATCGGCGAACATGTCAAAGAACTGGTCAACGATCTGAAGCCGCACCGCCAGGTGTTGTTGCTCGAAAACCTTCGTTTTCATGCTGCCGAAGAAATGAAAGAAAACGAACCGGCCAACGAAGATTTTGCCCGGCAACTGGCCAACCTGGCCGATATTTATATCAATGATGCGTTCGGCGCGGCGCACCGTGCTCATGCATCGGTCTACAAGATCGCCAAGTTTTTTGACCGCAATCACAAGGCCGGCGGCTTTTTGATGAAGTCCGAAATTCAGGGCTTGAGCATTCTCGATCAGCCAGAGCGACCCTTCGTGGCCATCATGGGCGGCGCTAAAGTTTCTGACAAAATTGGCGTGCTCGAGACACTTCTTGAACGTGTCGATGAAGTGATCATCGGCGGCGCCATGGCCTACACGTTTTTGAAAGCCCAGGGCGTCGAAGTTGGTATTTCCCGCGTCGAAGATGACTATCTCGACAAAGCGCAGGAAATTCTGGCCAAGGCCAAACGCCGCAATGTGCGTTTTCATCTGCCGGTCGATCACATCGTTGCGCCGCGCTTTGATGCGACCGCAGAAGAAGTTGACCAGACCTTTGGCCAGGAAATCCCCGCCGACATGATGGGACTGGACATCGGCCGTAAAACAATCGGTGCTTATCAAGACGTAATCGACCGCGCCAAAACGATCTTCTGGAACGGACCGATGGGCGTTTTTGAACGCGAAGAATTTGCAAAGGGCACCATGGCGATTGCTCACGCTGTCGCCGAATCCAGCGCAGTCACCGTAATCGGTGGCGGCGACTCGGTTGCCGCGATCCACAAAGCTGGTGTCGCCGACAAAGTCACTCACGTGTCAACCGGTGGCGGTGCAAGCCTCGAATTGCTCGAAGGTCGCGCACTTCCCGGCATTGAAGCACTGCGAGCCAACTATCCCTTCTAGTTCAGCGCTCACTCTTGCCAGACAATCGCCCTGCACCCGTCTATACAGGCGACTGCAGGGCGTACCTGTTTTTTGCCCCGATGCTCCAGGGCATACTCAAGATGAAGAATTTGTTATTTATTTAGCGATTACGATGGAGAATTGCGATGCGTACACCAATGATTGCCGGCAACTGGAAGATGAATCACAACCTGGAAACCGGCCGCGCCGTGGCCACTGCCGTGGCGCAAGGCGCGGCAGAACTTACCGCAGCCAAAAAAGTTGAAGTGATCATCGCGCCTTCCTTCGTCAGCCTTTCTTCCCTGTCTTCGGCCCTCAAATCTTCACCCGACACCGTTCAACTCGCCGCACAGAACATGCACTGGGCTGAGAAGGGCGCTTATACCGGCGATATTTCGCCTTCGATGCTGCTGGATGTGGGATGCAGCTACGTAATTCTCGGACACAGTGAGCGCCGCCACGTCTTTCTAGAGTCCGACGAGCTGATCAATCGCAAAGTACGCTCCGCCATTGCACATGGTCTCAAACCCATCGTATGTATCGGCGAAACGCTCGATGAACGTGAATCAAACTGGACGGAGGCAAAAAATATCTTCCAGCTTCGCGCAGCTCTTGTCGGCGTAAGTGCCCAAGAGATGAGTCAGGTTGTAATTGCTTACGAACCCGTCTGGGCCATCGGAACCGGTAAAACCGCCACTCCGGAACAAGCCCAGGAAGTCCACGCGCTGATTCGCGCTGAATTGAAGGCTCTCTACAACGAGCAGGTTGCTCATGCCACGCGCATTCTCTACGGTGGCAGCGTCAAACCCGACAATATCGGAGAACTACTCGCCAAAAACGACATCGACGGCGCCCTTGTCGGCGGCGCAAGCCTCACAGCCGATAGTTTTCTCGCACTGGTAGCTGAAGCCGCGAAATAATTCACGCTGCCAAAATCCAATTCTTTTTCACGCCTTTCAGGGCAATCAACGATGTTCTTCAACTACTTTCGTGATTTCGAAGACGGTGCCGCAATCAGCGCGCTGGGATACGACATCATCGTCCGACGCCGCTCGATTGGCAGCCTGCTGCTTACATCGGGCAAATTGGTTGCTTGCGATCCTCTCACATCGCTCGACACCGAAGCTTTTACCCAGCGTTTTGAGCCGGGCAGCTATCCTGTCTACGTGTTCGTAGCCGAACTGCGCGACGAAGAACGCACGGCCTACGCCATGATCCGCATCGCTCCCGGCGAGGCTGTGCGCTGGGAAGTAGCCAACGTGCAGGAACCCAGTGATGAAAGGCGCAGCCTTTTAGACTCGCCGGAAGAAGGCTACAGCGTCGATTCATCCATCGGCAGCTTCATGGATGCAGACACTGCGCTGGCTCTGATCGATTACAAGCAAATCGTCATGCCGGAAGAAAACGAGCTGGAACGACAGGTGCGCGCGCAAGTTCGTAAACGCAGAAAACGCGGTCCAGGTTGGGCCAGCATTGAGCTGGGCAGTGATCTGAAATTGCCCTACCATGACCAGCGTAATCTTATTGTTTTCGACACAGGTTACGGCCCCGGCGTTTATCCGACCTACATCGGCCGAGATGCAGACGATCAGATTGTGTCCGTGGTGACAGATTTTCACGTGCTGGACTTTCGATTTCCTTCCTTTTCATTCCGTGGCAACTGACATGCCCTGTTGTTTTGCCGGCTTATGAAAGTATCCGAACTGATACAACATCCGCTGGCACAACGTGCCGCGATCGCACTGTATATTTTCTGTGTCGTCGGCGTAATTTCTGCCTATATCGCGATTTCCACGCGCGGA
Source organism: Lujinxingia vulgaris (assembly GCA_040393065.1). Classification (GTDB taxonomy): domain Bacteria; phylum Myxococcota_A; class Bradymonadia; order Bradymonadales; family Bradymonadaceae; genus JACCWM01. The sequence continues at coordinate 8,906 of JBEBUW010000138.1, forward strand.
GTGCAACGCGCCCTGTATTTTCAGGGTGACAGCGTTTTGCAGGCGGGCGTTCCCAACGTCATGCGCGGGGTGTACGTGGATGCTCCCAGCGGGCAATTTATCCATCCGAGCGAATTTCGCTTTACGCTTGCCCGAAGCACGGAAACTTCCGCCAGTGGCACGTTGGTCGGGCAGGGGATATCGGGGCCTGGCGGGTTCGCGCACGTTTCACTCGACATCCCCGCGGACTTTTCCCCCGGCAGCTATGACTTGATTCTGGAAGCCAATCATCCTTCAGCCGGCCCATTCGAAGCTCGCCAGCCTGTTGAAGTTGTTGCTTCCAGTTCTGCGCCCAGAGCTAGTAGTCAGTGGCCGACCAAGACTTCGCGTGCCGATGCAACGGCGGCAGCCAACGCCAAGTTAGCCACCAGCACCGCGCGCTCCGAAACCAAAGACGGGCTGGTCATCGATGTTTTGCCAGCCGATCAAGAAGTCGTGCGCGGACTGAAAAGTACGATATTTATTCGGACGCGTGACGCCCGAACGCTCCGCCCTGTTTCGGCAAGCGTTCGTTTTCAATCCAGCAAAGGATTCATCGAAGGAAAGCTTCCCACCGAAATCAAGACAGATCGAATCGGGCTTGCACGTCTGCCGATCACTCCGATTACCGATCAAATCTGGCAGCTAGAAGCGGAAACCCCCGACGGTACAAAGTCCGAAAATGAGGTGCGGCTGACGACGGTTGTCACTCAATTTTCCATTCAGAGCAAAAGTCCTGTTGTCATTCCCGGCAGTTTCATCGAAGGCGCCGTCTACAGTCTCTTTGAGAAAGGCGCGTTTTTTATCGATTTGTACGAGCAAAACCATCGTCTGTCTGCACATGTTTTTGGCCTTCAGCCCGGCGGAAGCGGCCTCCAGCTCCCCGCACCAGCAGCGCAAAGCGTGCCCGCAGATATTTATCGTCTGCAGGTGTACGGTGACTTCTATAATCCGGCGAACTCCTGGGATTCCGTATATCTGGCACGTGCCCAGGATTCATCGCTTGAAAGCCTGCGCGAAGCAGCCACGCGTACCCTGCACTTCGTCGCGACGCACACCCAAAAACACGATCCCTACTTCTCCGAAATACTTGCTGACAACGTTCTCGCATCCGCCACTCGAGAAGAGCTGAATGTCTGGCTTTCCGCGTTTTTATTGGCCATTCCCCGGCAGTTTGAAGTTTCCTCGACACTTTTTAATACGCAATACGCAGATCGTGCGGCGCTCGAAGCGTGGCAGACCGCTGTAAAAGCAGACCTGAAATTACTGGTTGCGTTCATTTTAATCATTGGCGTCATCACCCTTTTGTATTTCACGCTCAAGGGAGTTCAACACGCGAGTCTGCGCTCTCAGCAGTTGTCCGATATCGAGCTGGACATAGAACCGGAAACCGAGCCGGAGTCTGAAAAATCTCTGACAAGCGCGGCAGCGGAGCAGAGAGATCTACGGTTTGGTGAGGTCGCCCTGGTTTTGCAGGGAGGTATTCTCTTGCTGAGTCTCGTGCTGTTTGCGCTCGGAGTCTGGTTCTTGCTTGGTTATATGTAACGATACCGAGCTATAGGTAGCGATGCAGATATACTGCTGAGTCTAGCCGGCATAGTTGATGGGATCGCTGAGCACGGTAAGGCTCCTGTATCGAGTTTACTGGTTAAGGCGTTGTATCGAGAGCAATGGAGAACTTGGCGCTCTGACGTATTTATTGATGGCTCCAGACTCTTTTCAGGAATTTGTAGCCTAACGCTGTTTGAATAAATTTTTTCAGGATCGGAGTGGCAGAATGGGATCGGCCGGCCAGGACAGAACAGTTCTTGAAAAGACAGAAAATTATAGAAATTACTGTAATTTCTATAATTTTCTGCCAGAATTTTTGCGCACTTGAGCCTCGTCACTGCAAAATTTTTCTTCTTTTTTTGCCGCCTGCTCATGCGCCTCCCCGCGCCGTCTGACCACTGCTACTTCTACTGCTCTTTTGCAGCCTCACCCTGCTCTGAAGAGTTTTCAGTCCTGGCCACGCCGTGCAGATAAATCCACACACACGC
>JBEBUW010000139.1:0-10863 GCA_040393065.1 Lujinxingia vulgaris
CGCCAAACCCCAGGGCATGATCCTTGTCGACGGCCAGAGCACCGGCCAACAAACGCCCGGCACCGTCACCACCGACAACGGCAGCCGCAACGTGCAAGTACTCTACGAAGACGGTAAAACCTCCGAAGAAAAAGTCGTCCGCGTCCGCCCCGGCTCCAATATCCGCCTCTTTTTCCGCCAGAATTAACACCGGATCGCCTCCCCAGGCCCCGGCGTGCTCGCCACGCCGGTGAATCAGTTTGGGAAGCTAAAACCCAAAAAAGACCAAAACAACCTGCCGGGCTGCCCGGCAACCTTCCCCAGATTTGCAACTCCTCAAAAAAGCGCCCGGCAACCTTCCCGCAAACGCCACCACACCTGTCGGGCTGCCCACAAGCCTTCCCCAGAATCCAAACATCCTTGAGCAGCGCATTCTACGCGGACTTGCGCGCTTTTCACTTCCCCAAAAGCCACGCATCAAAATGTCAAAAACGACCCAATGCGCGCTCTTTCGCCGGCAAAACTTCGGTGCACGTCGTCCAGTACCCGGTCAACACGGTTTCCACAAACTCCTCCGGCAGCTTTTCAGCACGCATTTCTTGCGCAAGCCGCTCATGATCGTACGCAACTTCCTGCAACTCGACCTCAAACCCATCCGCACTAATATGCACAAGCGCGTAGTCCACGGTCAGCTTACCGTTGTTTCCAGGCCGCCCGATCGCGCCCACGTTCACCACAATCCGCCCACTTTTCAGCCGCCGAATCCACGAAATCCCGGTATGCGTCACAAACAACGCATCCACGTTCTGGCTCACCAAAAGATCTTCCAGAAAACAATCCGGCGTCGCCGATTCCCACAAAAACTCGTTCACCCGCCGCGGTGAACCGTGCGCCAGCAACACGTTTTTGCCGCCCCACGTCCGCCGAAATTCCGTCGGCAGATCACGCAACCAATCTTTGTTGTCGTCCGACGTATTCGCGAACGTGTAGTCATAACTAATCTGCGCAAAATAATTATCGCGCGGATCTGTATAACCACACGCACAATCGCCCAGACGGTTGCCGATCGAATGATCGTAATTTCCCTGCATCACAAAAATATCCGATGCATCGCGCAAAAACGGAAATACCCGGTCCGGATGAGGCCCAAATCCGCCCATGTCACCCAGACAATACAATTCCTGCGCGCCACGCTCGCGTGCGTGCGCAATCGTCGCTTCCAGACTCAAATAATTGTTATAAATCCCGCCAAAAACCGCGATTGTCCGCACTTCACTCAAGTTCTGCACGTTACACCCTCCACATGACACGTATAACAGGCCGGATGATCCAACCGAATCGGCACCAGCGCATCGTCCAGATTGCCACCCATCCGCGCGCTCTCAACCTCGATCAAAATCGGACAAGGGAAAACCCCTTTCGCCGTCACCATCCGACAGCTCGAACACTGCAATTTGTGCTCGTCGCCAGGCACCAGATCGCCCTCCACCAGACGTTCGTGCGCCTCGTATCCGCCATTGCGATTTTCTTCGCGCCCGATCTTAAATGGCGACAAAAACTTCAACCGTGGCTGGTTCAAACCACGCGCGCGCACAAGCTCATAAAACCGCTGCCGCCCGTCCGAACTCCCCAGATCTGCATGACACGTCGTTACCGTAATCACCGGATTGACCCGGTGCGCCCACAACCGGTCAATCGCCTCCAAAATCTGATAAAACGTCTTTCGTCCACGAATCGCATCGTTCTCTTCTGGCGTCGTTCCATCCAACGACACCCGCAAATCCAGACTGTAACGCGATTTCCGAAACGCCTGCCCGAGCCACGCCGCCATCTCCTCATCGATCAGCAATCCGTTGGTCAAAATACTCAACGGCCCCACCTCCAACGCCGCCTCGATCATCTCCCGAATCTGCGGATGCATAAACGGCTCGCCGCCCGTAAAATAAAACTCCTTCACCCCGTTTTCTTGGCCCCACAAAATTGCATCCCGAACCGCTTCAAGTGTCATCATTTCGTGGTTATGATTCTTGGGACCACACGAAATAAAGCAGTGCAGACAGGCCAGATTGCACAATGTCCCGGTAACCTGCAGCCAGAGCGTATCCAGATGCCTCAGCTCAAGTTGCGGCGCCGGCAGGGCTGAATACGTATCTTCCGGCATATCCTCCGATAAACCCGCACGATTCAACAGAGTTTCGAAGTTTAGAATTTGTGTCATAAATGCTATGAGTCGCTCGGTGCACCTTGAACAAGACGCACAGGTCAGAAAATACAGAGGCCAATACCTTCTGCAAAAGCCTCCCCGCAACACTATAACCATATTGTGCGGCCTGAAAGTCCTCATTTCGTCCCCAACGCTTTGACACAGCGCGCACAGCCAAATATAGGATTACAAGTAGATTTCGACACTGATTTGCTGCAATGCGTCGAAATTTTCTGGAGTTCATCCCTATCCAGTCTATACTCGCATGTGCGATACGCAGATTTGCTTGCGAGACGCGGATGTCCCCAGTCTGAATTCCTGGAATCAAAGAGATTATGTATAACTCGATGAACCGCCTGTCCTTGATTGTTTGCCTTGTTACGCTTGCCGCAAGCACCGCATTTTCTACGGCTGCTCAAGCGCAACCGCCCGCCGATCATGCGCCGTCTGCTGTCTTGCCTCCCACCACGCTACCGTCCGACAGCGCTCTCGAAGCCCTGGCCGACGCACAGCGCGCGCTCCAGCAGACCCGGAGCGAACTTTCTGCTGATGCCGACAATCCGGCGCCAGAAGACGCACAGAAAGAAACAGACGCTGAACAATCAAAACAAGCTTCCGCCGAAGTTTTAACAACCGTTCTGGCCGAAACCATTGCCGAAAGCATTCTCGAAACCGCCGGCGTCCAGACCGACCAACCTGAGCCCGCCGAAGACCTCGACTGGGCCGAGCCTTCGCTGGCAGAAATCGATCCCGAAATCGAAAACATCGACGAATTCGACGAATTCGACGAAACCGACCTGCTCGAACTAGCCGAACTCGATAGCCGCAACGCCGCAGACGATGAAGATTCGGAAAATTCCGAACACACGGACGACACCCTCGAAGGCGACCTGCTGGCCGAACTCGACGATGCAAATAACGACGACCAGTCGGAAAATTTCCAGGAATCTGAAGAAGAAGAAGCCGCCTCCCTGGAGCGGATTTTTGCCTTCTTCGATCTGGTCGCCAACACACTGCCCACGCCGGAAACCAGCGCGGCCAAATCCGAAAGCAGCGGCCCGCTCAACGGCGTCAGCCTGGCCTCCCTGCGCGCCCTGACCGACCGCCTGCTCACCCCATCCGGCGAAGGCTATTTCGTACTTTCTCCCTACATCGCCGATCCCGCCTGGCTCGAAGCCATCGATCTGATGCGCGATGATCGCTGCACCGAAGCCCTCAGCCGTGCCGACAAAGTCCTCGGCGGCGCCCCCGATGCAGCCACCGCAGAATCTGCCGTCGTGTACGCCTACGCACGCATGCAAATGTGCGGCAACCACGAAGCTGCCGGCCGAAAAACCATGGCCGAACTCGCCAAGCAACCCGGCGCAGTCGGTGAACTGGCCCGACGACGCCTCGGCCAGGGCATGCGCATCGAACGCGGCGCCGATGACGCCGACGGCGGCATGTACCTCTCACAACGCCTCAACCAGATCCGCACCGCCAATCAGAAAAAAGAAGTTTCACTCAACGAAACACTCGCCGAACTTCGCGACCTCCAGGCCGCCTCCACCACAAGCTGGGATCGCTACCGCGTCCGCATGGTCGAAGCCCAACTCCTGGAAGAAGCCGGCCGCAAAGACGAAGCGCAAAAAGTTTACATCAGTATTTACCGCCAGACCCGCACCTGGCGCGCAGCCAACACCATTGTGGCAGAACTTCAGCGGGCAGAAAGACGCATCGGACGCGAAATCATCCAGTTCGGCGACCGCGTCGACCTGATGCGCGAACTCATCGCACGCGGCCGCTACCGCGAAGCTCGCAAGGTTTCTCAGGAAAACGTCAAAATCCGCGGCGTTTCCGGCAATGAAGTCAAAGGCTGGGCACTCTTCCGCCAGGCGCTCGAAGCCGAACGCGACAAAAAACGCGAACGCGCCGTCTCCCAATTCGAGCAGGCCGACCGACTCATCAAAGACCTCGAAGTCCGTCAGCGCCTCTACATCGGCTGGGCCCGCGCTCTGCGCCGCCTGGACCGCGACCCGGAAGCCATCGCTCTCTACGAACGCCTGTGCGAAGAATACCCCACCGGACTGCTCTGCGACGAAGCCCTCTACGAAGCCGGCCGTCTGTACCAGTTCGTGAACGAGCACGAAAAAGCACGCGAAAAATTCGCCGCGCTTGTCGAAACCTTCCCCGAAAGCGAGCACATCGCCGACGCACTCTGGCGCACCGCGCTGAGCGCCTACCTGATGGAAGATTTCCAAGCCGCGCAAGCTCCCCTGCTCACGATCGTCGAAAAATACGCCTCCCAGAAAGACGAATCCGAGCTCTCGATGGGCCTCAAAGCCAAATACTGGCTGGGAACCAGCGCTCTCAAAGACGGTGATCGCAACACCGCCGCACGCTGGCTGCAAGACACCATCAACAGCGGCCCTCTTACCTGGTATGGACGCCTGGCCGTCGCGCGCATGGACGAAGCCGGCATGAAATACTCGCTACGCCTGCCGCAGTCCAAATTAACCGCGGCCGATCTACGTGATTTCTCCACACTCCGCGTCCCGGAAAGCGGACGCCTGGCCGTAGCCAGCGAAATGGTCCGCCTGGGTCTATGGCAAGATGCCCTGCAGGAAGTCCGCCAACAAATCGCGATTTACCCGGTCCCCGAAGGCGCCGAACGCATGCGCGCTGCCCTGCACCTGGCGCTCGGCGAACCCAACTGGGGCCACTGGATCATGAAAAGCCAGATCGCCGAAAGCGGCCCCACGCACACAACCCTGCGCGACTGGGGCACCGCATTCCCGCTCGATTATATGGAGTTTTCTCACAAATTCGGCACCGAATTCGGCGTTTCTCCCTTCCTGGTCCAGGCCATCATTCGCCAGGAAAGCGGCTTCCGTCCCGGCGTCTCGAGCTACGCCGGCGCCAAAGGTCTGATGCAGCTCATGCCTGCCACCGCGCGCTACACAGCCCGCGTATTTCTCGACAATCAACCCGTCCCCAACAGCCGACAAATTCTCGATCCCGAAACCAATATACGCCTCGGAACCATGTACATCCGCGTGCACACAGCCCACGCCTCCGACATGATTCCCCTGGCCCTGGCTGGCTACAATGCCGGCCCCGCTTCACTCAAATCCTGGTTTGAACGCTATGGCGACCGTGAACTCGACGTCTTTGTCGAATCGATCACCTTCCAGGAAGCACGCGGCTATGTCCGAAAAGTCATGACCAGCTACATCACCTACGCCGCACTCTATGGCGATGGAACCATCCCGGAAATCCCCCTGAAGATGCCCGAGAAACTTCGCCGCTGGGGGCACATCCCCGAGCTCACAAACGTCGTCGAAGGCGAACCCGTCTCCTTTCGTTACTGAGCACCACCCGCTTTTCTAACCACACAAAAAAGGCCCGCTCCCTTCTACAAATACGAAGAGAGCGGGCCTTGTCTTTTCAGGATAAACGCCTGAGAAAATCGACTTACGAGCGACTCAAAATCTTCTGCCGCTCGTCGGCTTCCTTTTCAAGCCTTCCGCACATCACGTCGCACAAAATAAAAACGTCTTCATTCGACAGGCTATAATACACAAACGCACCTTCCTTCCGACGTTCCACAAAACCCGAACCGTGCAACAAACCGAGATGTTTGGACAAATTCGCCTGACCGAGCTCCGTTTTCTCAATCAGCTCGCTCACACTCAATTCCTCATCCACCCGCAGCGCGTTCAAAATACGCAGTCTGGCCGGCTCGCTCAAAACCTTAAATCGCTCGGCAATGATCTCCAGAAGCTCGGGAGTTAGGGGTTGCACTGACATGATGTACTCCTTCGGTGAAATGCTTTATTGCCGCGGTATCACTACTGGTTTCCCTGCATTTTTCCAACCAGCAAAACCCGCGCTCAAATCATAAACGTTTTTAAATCCATGAGCTTTCAGCAGCCCGGCTGCTATCGCCGAACGTGTGCCGCCCTGGCAATGCACAGCGATCGGCTGCTCTTTGGGCAGTTCTGCCAGATTGGCTGCAAGATAGCCGAGCGGAATATGCAACGAGCCTGGTACATGGCCCCGATTTCGTTCCGCCTTACCTCGCACATCAAGCAGCGTCAGCCTATCTTCTTTCAGCCCTTTTTCAGCATAATCGATCGATATACGATCTAACAACGCCAGTTCTTGACCGGTTCTCTCGCTCCAGTCATCTAATGCGTGTTGGGTAAAATATCCATCAATCCGATCCAAACCAATGCTCGCCAGACTCAATACAGCATCCTCCAGCGCATCGGCCTCATCCCCATCGATCACCAAATATAGCGGCCGATCGTACGGCAAAAGCCAGCCAGCCCAGGTCGTAAACGCGCGCCCCAGCTCAATATTCATACTTCCAGGCACATGACCGGCAGCGAAAGCATCCCTAGAACGCGTATCGACAACCACTCCTTCCCTGTTGCCGCCAAAAACCTGCAGCAACCGCTCCGCGGACATCCGTGCCGGCCGCAAAACTTCCGAACGATACGCCGGCCCCTCTTTATTGAGCCGCTTCATCGTCGCAAAATACACCGGTGCCTCAGGCTGGTCCGCCAAAACTGCCTCCACAAACTCGTCCTCGCCCGTAATCTGAAACGCCCAATTATAAAGCCGTTCATAACCCACGGTCGATGACGGCACCGCGCCCAATCCCTTCCCACACGCGCTACCCGCGCCATGCCCCGGCCAGATCTGCACATAATCATCCAGCTTCTTGAATCGCTGAAGGCTCTCAAACAAAACACGAGCGGCGTCTTCCATCGTCCCCTCAAACCCCGCCGCGCGTTCCAACAAATCCGGCCGCCCCACATCACCCACAAACACAAAGTCGCCGGTAAACACCCCCATCACCTTGTCCGTTGCCGGCGTATCCGTCACTGCAAACGACAGATGCTCCGGCGTATGCCCCGGCGTATGCATCGCATCGATGCGCACATTGCCGACCCAGAAACTATCGCCATCCTTCAGCACAATAGCACCCGCTTCTTCGGCAAACGCATACTGCCAGTCCGCGCCGCCCTCGCCCGACAAATACAATTGCGCTCCGGTCCGCGCCGCCAGCTCACGACTGCCCGACAAATAATCCGCATGAATATGCGTTTCCGTCACTGCCGTAATCTTCAAACCTTCCGCTTCGGCAGCCTTGAGAAACTGTTCCAGATCACGATTTGCATCGATCACCACCGCCTCTCCCGTCGCCTGACATCCCACCAGATAACTCGCTTGAGCCAACTTCTCGTCATAAAATCGTTTCAATAGCATGAGCTTTCTCCTGTTTTTTCTATTCGGTAATTTGATTTCTATCTGTTTGATCTGTTTATCCGTAAAGCCCGCTCAAAACCCGAGATTCTGATAAAGAATCCACGCGCTCATCAGGACCAAAAACACTGCGAACCCACGCTTCAACGTGTGTTGTGACACAAACCTCACCAGCCTCGTTCCGATCATAATCCCCACGACCGCCGCGCCGGTAAAAAGCGCCATAAAACCCCAGTCCACTTCCACCTGCCCATAATACCCGGCAAACCCCGCAACGGACTTCAGCGCAATAATCAACAAACTCGTCCCCACCGCCTGCTTCATCGGTATTTTTCCGAGCAACACCAGTGCCGGCACAATCAAAAAACCTCCGCCCACACCCACGATCCCGCTCAAAATACCGACCGCTGTCGCTTCCACCGCGATCAGTCCCAGACGAAGCGGCGCTCCCTCTGACTGCGCATCCACAACTCCAGACTCCGCCGGACTTTTGCCGCGAAACATGAAAAAAGCCGCCGCCAGCATGACCACTGCAAAAATCAACAACTGCATCGTCCCGCTCATCATCGCGGCAAGTCGGGCACCGCCGAATGTGGCGATCATAGAAAAGACGCCGAAGATCGCAGCAATTCTCAGATTCACATTGCCCGCCCGCCAGTGACTAAATGCACCGAACAGGCTGACGAATCCAACCACCGCCAGACTCATCGCAATCGATTCCTTGGTCTCAAAGCCCAACAGATACACAAAGATCGGAACCGTCAGGATCGAACCGCCCCCGCCCATCAACCCGAGCGAAATCCCCACAAGTACTGCCATCAACAGCCCAAGACTCATCACTGCAGACTCCTCTGGCCTCAGCGCACTGCCGTTTCTGCCGGCGCCGGACCTTGCTTCAGTGCCCGCACCATCGCATCCACATCACAGCCAGCCGACCGATTGTAACGCAATCGCGCAAGCCCCATGGCCAACATGCAAGTATTCGTTACGCCAGCAAACACGAGCCCACTGCCCACCAACGCCGCAATCACGGCAAACAACGGATGCACCAGCACAGCCAGCACCGCGCTCACCGCCACAATGGCACCGGCCACAATGCGCACCTGGCGCTCCAGCGACAAACGCTCAGCGCCCTGCTCCACCGCAAATCCGGCAGCCGACCACTTACTCACACCTCCATCCAGCACAGAGACATTTTTCATCCCCAGATCGCGCAGCGACTTATACGCACGCCGCGCTCGCTGGCCCGACTGACACACGATGATGATCGGCGTATCCACACACTCACAAAGCTCGCTGGCATACTTATTCAGCTTATCCAGCGGCACATTGTACGAACCCGAAATATGCGCGCCCACATACTCACCAGGCGTTCGCACATCCAGCAGCCGCAATGCCGTCCCCTGCGACTGCATTTCCCGAAGCCTGTGAACCGACACAAGCTCCACATCCACGCTTTCGCTCCGAAAATTGATCTGCTTTTGACCTTTTGCTTTTGTTGCCACAGCACACTCTCCTGTCAACCATGTGAATTCAAACCAGACAACCTGGTCTGTTGGCGTCCTGCACAACCAGAACATACATATAACCACATGGCAATATAATTATTCCAACCGGAGAATTTTTCTTGCAAAAACCCATAAAAAAAGCGGTGCCCGGTTATTCTCAACCGGGCACCGCCTCAGAATTCACCATGTTTTACAACAAGATGCGTCGATTACGCCTCTTTAAACACTTCACGCGCAATGATCATGCGCTGAATCTGGCTCGTTCCTTCATAGATCTGGAAAATCTTCGCGTCACGATACAGCTTCTCCACCGGATATTCTTCATTGTAGCCGTAGCCACCGAATACCTGAATCGCATCCTGCGAAACCTTGGTCGCCATGTCCGCGGCAAACGCCTTGGCAAACGCAGCCTGCTTCGTGTTGCGCATTTTCTGATCGTGCAGCCACGCCGACTGCCACACCAGCAAACGCGCCGCTTCGATGTTCATTGCCATTTCCGCGATCATAAAGCTCACGGCCTGGTGCGCTGCAATCGGTTTGCCGAACGTTTTGCGCTCCTGTGCATACGCACGTGCATGCTCATAGGCCGCGCGAGCCAGACCGATCGAAGCCGACGCCACAATCGGACGCGATTTATCGAACGCACCCATCGCCTGGAACCAGCCCATGCCTTCCACACCGCCCAGCACGTTCTTCGCATCAACTTCGACGTTCTCAAACGTGATGCCACGCGTATCACTTGCGCGCTGCCCCAGGTTTTTCTCCTTGCGGCCCACGATGATCCCCGGAGAATCCGCCGGCACAATAAAGCCCGTCATCCCCTTGTAGCCCTTGTCCGGATCTGTATGAGCCAACACAAAGTACCACTTCGCGACGCTGCCGTTGGTGATCCACATTTTCTGGCCATTGATGATGTATTTATCACCTTTTTTGACCGCGCGCGTTCCAATGCCCTGCACATCACTTCCGGCGCTCGGCTCGGTAACGGCATAAGCAGCCATCTGCAGCTCTTCCGTCATCGGCCCCAGAAAACGCTGCTTTTGCTCATCAGTTCCCCCAAAAATCACCGGAGAAATCGCCAGCTGATTCGCTTCCATCGCGGTTCCAATGCCCGTGCAACCCCAGGCAATTTCCTCGGACAAAATACACGCATCCAGGCATCCAAGCCCCAGACCGCCGTTCTCAGCCGGGATCATCGTATTCATCAAACCCAGATCCCAGGCCTGCTGCAAAATCTCCCAGGGAAACTCGCCCGTTTTGTCATGATGCTCTGCAGCCGGCCGAATCACGTCACGCGCGAAATCAAAAGCCGTCTTCTGATACATTTTTTGTTCGTCATTCAGACTAAAACCAATCATGTTTTCATCCTTTGATAATAGAGGAGTAATGAAGCAAACATCCCGATATGTTCGAACCACACACTCGTAGAAATGCGCGAATTTAGCAATCCATAAAACGTTCGTAGCTGGTCAAACGCGGCTGCCCAACGCAGAAACTCTTATACAAAAAATCTCAATGCGCCGGCACCAGACATTTTCTGCGCCAGCTCCAATCCCTCCTGAAATGCACTTTTCATGCGTCATGATTCTTCAACAGAATCGCGCAGGTATCCAGAACCGCACGCCGCCCAACCCTTGCGCGCTATTTCTTATCGCTCCAACACGATATTTTCCGTTTATTTACAAATACCAGGCAACTTTTTCCGAAAATCTCCGAAAACAGATCCAGCAAGTCGGAAACCCTTCTCTCGCAGTTCCCGGGAGGCGCATGCGACGAGCTTCCGTGTGCGAAGGCAGCGCAGTATCCCGAGTGGCCATCAGGGATGCTGTCGGCGCCGCGGTCGGTGCAAATCCCGGGAGAGAGAAGTGGAAGAAGAGGCGCTACGGTAGGGTGACCTGGTTGCGTGAAACCCGCGGGCCT
>JBEBUW010000140.1:0-10852 GCA_040393065.1 Lujinxingia vulgaris
TTACAACAGGCCCGCCGGTTTCACGCAACCAGGTCACCCTACCGTAGCGCCTCTTCCACCACCTCTCTCTCCCGGGATTTGCACCGACCGCGTGCGACGACAGCATCCCTGATGGCCACTCGGGATACAAACGCTGCCCACGCACACGGAAGCTCGTCGCATGCGCCTCCCGGGAACAACGAGAGAAGGGCTTCCGACTTGCTATATTTGTTATCGGAAAATTTCGGAAAATGTTGCCTGATAATTTTAGATAATTTGCAAAGTGCAGTTAAAAAAAGGAAGAAAACAAACCTGCCTGCTTGAGATTGATAGATTTTTGATGCGCCAGCACGTTAAAAGCTCGCACGGGGAAAAACTTGCCGGTTCACCCGAGTTGGTGGTACTGTGCAGGTGCCTGTACTTTGGAGATGATAGCGCCGCATGGGTGCTGCTGGTCACGAGGATATTCATGAAAAATGTTACGATAGTTCGGATACTAGGCGTTTCTGCTGTGTTACTTCTCAGCAGCTCGGCGGCCATGGCTCAGACCATTCATACGTATGGAGATCCTGCACCTGCTGCTTCTTCAAATACTGCTGCTGCCACGGACAATGGCGCGGGCAACCAGGCTGGCGTTGGCGAAGCTGCGCGAACTGATGGCGGTGAAGAAGATACGGTCATGGATTACTATCATGTTTCTCCGTACAACGTACCGCCGGGCACTCAACAAGCGGCGCGTCCCAGTGATGCGCTTTTGCAGATCCTTTCGTTGGACACCAAAGATCTGTATCGAGGCGTCATTCCAGGCACCCGAGATCGCACGCAACACCTGGAGCGCGCGCATATCGCTGGCCAGGACACCACCTCGCCAAATCAACTTACCTGGATTGGTTTTGTGCCTGAAGATACACGTACACGCGTTTTTCTGCAGTCCGCGCGAACCCCGGAGTATGAAATCGCACGCAGCGACGATGGCAAAAAGTTTACGATTACTTTTTCCAATACACGCCTGCCGGAGCGCAATTTTAGCCGTCAGATCGATACCAGCTTTTTTAAGCGTCCGGTCCAGCGCATTGTTGCCGGCCAGCAAAAAGGTTCGGTGCAGGTGACGATTCAGCTCGATAAGAGCCAGGAACCGACCATTGTTCGGGATGGCTCCTACCTTTTCATTGATTTCCCGCACAGCACGGCAGCATCGACGACGGTCTCTTCCACCCGATAATGAATGGCAGGTTTTATTCAAGCGCGCGTATTGGTACGCGCGCGAAGTCTTGCCAACCAGGGATGATCCGGCTCCAGCGCTTCGATTTTTGCAAGTGCTTCCAGTGCCAGAGCACGTTGCTGACTGCCGAGCGCAAAGCGCGCCTGTAAGATATAGATATCTACATTGTTGGGTTCGAGTGTGCTCATACGCTCAAACGCGCGTGTTGTTTCCTCAATACATCGGGGATCATCAGGCCTACGCTTATAAGCGATGTAGGCAATATACGCGGAAATAACGTTACGGCCGGGGTTGTAGCGACGTGCGCGCTCAAAAAACTCGTACGCGCAATCAAAGTCTCCAAGGCGCATATACGTCAGGCCATCGCGAAAATAGATATCACTGAAAGCCAGGCTGTCTGAGCTGCTTTCCTGAGCGCTGGCAAAAACATTTCGATGGGAGGCTTCGTCCTGCGCGTAATCCGGCCCTGAAATGGTCTGAATTTCGATGATGGCGCGTTCGATGCCGCGTCGAATCTCCAGGGCCAGCCGTGTTAATTCAGGATCTCCCAGGCGTTGGAAATTTTCTTCCCGGTAAAAACGCTCATAGCGATTGTAGCGCAACCCGACCTGAGACATCGAAGCATCCGGTCGCAAATTCAGTGCAACATACGGGTCTTCGGTGTTGCAGATGCGCTCATAATCCTCTTGAACGATTCGCTGAATGCCGTTCAAACGATGATTGCGCTCACCGCTGTCGTCGAAGCTTGTCATAGCAACACGCGTACGAAAGAAAAAACAAACATTTGGGAGATCCAGTTCTGACTGGAAAGTCAGGGATATACCATTTCTGCTTGGATGTCCAAAGTTTTTGAGTAATAGATGGCCGGCGCGTTTCGCGCGTTTCTATGCCTTATGAAGAGATAAACACAGTGAAGTGGCCAATTTATCCAGAATTTGACAGCGTCGATGCCTATGATTATCCGCTTGATGAGGATTTAATCGCGGCAGAACCAGCTCAACAACGCGATGCAGCGCGCCTGCTGGTTGCCAATCGCCGCACAAACGAAGTCTATCATAGATCGTTTTCCGAGCTTAGCGACTATCTTCGGTCGGGAGATTTGCTGGTTTTTAACAATACCCGTGTCATTCGCGGCCGTATTATGACGCAGAAAGCAACGGGAGGACGTGTTGAATTGCTGGTGCTGGATGTGACGGCTCCGGCCGGACCGACGCGTTTTTCGACCGCATCGCCAGATGGCATTCTTCGCTTCTCGTGTATGACGCGCACCTCAAAACCGCTGCGCGTCGGGCAAATTCTGCGCTGTGAAGCAGCCCAGCGCAGCTTTGAATTCATCGTGGAGTCTTGCTCACCGGGACAAGCGGAAGTGCGTGTAGCGTGGCCGGATTCACCGCTGACGTTGCTGCAACTCTGCGGGGAAATGCCGCTACCGCCCTATATCGTGCACAAACGGCAACAGACGCAGCCAGAAACAACCTGGGCGGCGCTCGACGAAGATCGGTATCAGACTGTGTACGCTTCGGCCGACGGCGCCATTGCCGCGCCCACGGCCGGCCTGCACTTTACCGAGGCCATGCTTCAACAGCTGGAGCGGGCCGGTGTAGAGCGCGCTTTTATTACGCTGAAAGTCGGCCCGGGAACTTTTAAACCTGTTACGGCCGACCGACTTTCCGAGCATGAAATGCATACCGAAGATTACGTGGTTGATGACAAGCTCGCCGCTGCGATAGAGCGCGCGCGCCAGAACAATGGCCGCGTCATTGCAGTCGGAACTACCAGTGCACGCGCTCTGGAAGCTGAAGCGCAGCTTGCCAGACCCTTTGCGCCGGGCCATCGAAAAACCGATATTTTTCTCTATCCCGGCGCGCCTTTTCAGGTGTGCGACGGTTTGATCACAAACTTTCACCTACCTCGCTCTACCCTGCTCGCGCTGGTCGCAGGCTTTGCAGGCTACGAATTGATGCGAAAAATCTACGACGAAGCGATCGCGAATCGTTATCGATTCTACAGTTACGGCGACAGCTCGCTGATTTTGTAGGTTTTCGTTCTTTTACTCACTTCTTAGAAAATCTCTAACATACCGGCAGTGCTCATGATTTCAGGAGATGTTACCACCTGTTCAAGTTTTTCATTTGATGTTGTCGCCACGGATGGCGCGGCGCGCGCCGGCGTTTTGCAGACGCGTAACGGCACAATTCAGACGCCAATCTTCATGCCTGTCGGCACGCAAGGTACCGTAAAAGGCATTACTTCGGACGATCTCGTCGACAAGGTTGGCGCACAGATTATTCTGGGAAATACCTATCATCTGTATTTGCGGCCCGGGCTCGAAGTCATCGGCCTGCATGGCGGCCTGCATAAAATGATGAACTGGAAGCGCCCTATTCTTACGGACTCCGGCGGCTATCAGGTGTTCAGCCTGAAGGATTTACGGAAGATCCGCGAAGACGGCGTCGAATTTCAAGACCACATAACCGGAGCGCGTCATTTCTTCTCGCCAGAAAAAGTCGTTGAAATCCAGGAAACGCTCGGAAGCGATATCATGATGGCTTTCGACGAATGTCCGCCGGCCGGCGCCAGCGAGAAATACCTGCTCGACAGCATGGCGCGAACCACGCGCTGGGAAAAACGCTGTCTGCTGGCGCGCCGCCGTGATGATTGCGCAATGTTTGGTATTTTGCAGGGCGGCACGCAGGAACATCTGCGCCGCCAACATGCCGAGGAGCTAACCGACCTGCCCTTTGAAGGCTTTGCCATCGGCGGCCTGAGTGTCGGCGAGCCGATTCCGGCGATGTACGATACGGTGGAATTTACGACGCCGATGATGCCGGTTGATAAGCCCCGATACCTGATGGGGGTTGGAAAGCCCGATGATCTGATCGAATGCATCGCACGCGGCATCGATATGTTCGACTGCGTCATTCCCACAAGAAACGCTCGCAACGGTCAGTGCTTTACCAGTCAGGGCACGATTGTCATTCGCAACGCGATGTACGCGCAGGATCTGCGTCCTCTGGATGAGCGTTGCGGCTGCTATACCTGTCAGAATTACACCCGTTCCTACCTCCGACATCTCTACAAAGCCCAGGAAATACTCGCCGCACAGCTCTGCACGATTCATAACTTGCATTATTTTCTGCATCTTGTGGGCGGCGCGCGCGAAGCCATCCTGGCCGGACGTTTTCAGGAGTTTCGTAAAGCGTATTACGATAACCAGCAGACGGCCCCGGGCTGAAATGCATGTGGCACGGATGCTGCTTTTGGCTACCGGTTCAACCTTGACCGTGGGCTATAAGGTTGCTATTGCACTGCGGCCTCGTACTAATGTTTTTATTGCTAAGAAATGAATGAAAACCACGAACCTATATGTTGATTACCGCCTGCGGGTAAATGATTTGGCTTAACATTGCCCGCGCAACTAGAGTCATGTCCGTCCCCGAAGACGGGCAGGAGTAAATATACGATGTACACACCCTGGATCGTGGCCCAGGCGGCCCCCCCCAACGGCAGCTTCATTACTTCGATGCTGCCTCTTATTCTTATTTTCTTCATCTTCTGGTTTCTGGTCATCCGACCGCAGGCCAAGCAAGCTCAGCAGCATCGCTCGTTTATCAGCGGTCTGAAGGTGGGTGACGAAGTCGTGACCGCCGGCGGCCTGTACGGAAAAGTCGTCGGCATCGAAGACGCAACTTTGACGATTGAAATCAGCCGCGGAACGCGCGTTCGCGTGGTCCGTCAGCAGGTTCATCCTGTGCAGTCGGCGCTGCCTGCTTCGGCGGACAAAAAGAATCTTTCCAGCGACAAAAAGGATGATACGGTCATCGACATTACGGAAAAGAGCGACAAAAAAGACAAGAAAAGCAAAGAAAATTCGCAAGAATGATACTGCCTGAAGATGCCTGGCATCTGGCAGTTAACCCCTGGGGCTGCATTTGGCAGGTCAGGGCTGGTTCGCATTCTTGCCGTTTTTTCGGCAATGGAAGTGTTGAGAAGCATCATCTGAGCGGAGTTGCGGTTCTATGAGTAGCACGATGTATCGATGGGGCGCGATCGCCCTGGCAGTCTTGATAGCCCTGTATACCCTTGCCCCGACGGCCATTGACTGGTCTGACGGCAAGCTCGACGGCGAGAGTGACGCCACAGGGGCCTTCGCCAGTTTCTTTGTTGGTAAAGATGCGAAAGGACAGACCACGTGGAAGCGTTCGCAGCCCATTACGCTGGGGCTCGACCTTCAGGGCGGAATGTTGCTGCAGTACCACGTCTACGTGGATCGTGCGGTTGAAGAGCGTCTGGAGCGTATGGCTTCGGACATCGAGTCGCGCATCCAGACCGTGGCGCCGGGAACCGAGGCCAAAGTAACGCTTCCGCAAGGTGCGCTGGCAGTGGTGGTTGAGTTTACCGACCCGGCCTCCAAAGCCATCCTCAATGAAGAATTCATGAGCTTTTTTCCGAGCCTGAATCGCATTGATACCGGTCGCACAAGCCTTCGCCTTGAGATGGACCGCGCGTACATCGATGAAACCAAGGGATTTGCCGTTACGCAGGCCATTGAGACGATTCGCTCGCGTATTGACTCGCTGGGTGTTGCCGAGCCCAGCATCACGCGTCAGGGCGCAAGCGATATCGTGGTGCAGTTGCCCGGTCTTCGTGAAGAAGACGGCGAGCGCGCCAAACGCCTGATCGGTCAGACCGCTCAGTTGCGCTTCCAGATGGTGGACGACGAAGGCACCAACGCCTTCTTTGGCCAGTTCCGCGGAAATCTTCCCGAAGGCTTTGCGCTGCGCAGCATCGATGGCGGCTATTTGTCCATTACCCATCAGAGCAAAGAAGCGCTGCAGGAGTTCTTCAAAGGCAAAGTCGATCCCGAACACATGATTGGCTACCAGTTCAACCCGGTCTACATCAACAAGGCCGAAGGCCTGATTGATGACGAGCGCTCGTACTGGAAAACCTACTACATCATGCGCAAAACCGAGCTGACCGGCGACTACATCCAGGACGCTCGCGTGGCCGTCGATCCGCAGTTCAACCGCCCGTATGTTGCGATGAACTTCGACTCCAAAGGCGCCGAACTTTTCGCCAACACGACCACGCAAAACACCGGCAAACGCTTTGCCATCATGATGGACGACGTCGTCAACAGCGCGCCGGTTATCAACGAACCCATCACCGGCGGCCGCGCCCAGATTACGCTGGGTTCCATGCGCTCCTTCATGGAAGTTCAGCAGGAAGCTCAAGATCTGGTCATTGCACTTCGTCACGGCGCCCTTCCCGCTCCGATCGAGCGTCAGTTCGAAACGCTGGTCGGACCTTCGCTCGGCCAGGAGGCAATCGATTCCAGCCTGAAGGCAATGTTTCTGGGCAGCCTCATCGTGATTCTGTTCATGACCGTGTATTACCGCAAAAGCGGCGTGATTTCGGTCATCGCTCTGTCGCTGAACGTACTCTTTGTCATGGCCGGTCTGGCTGCTCTTGGAGCCACACTCACCCTGCCCGGTTTGGCGGGAATTATCTTGACGGTCGGTATGGCGATCGACGCCAACATCATTATTTACGAGCGTATCCGCGAAGAGCTACTGGCCGGTCGCCCGGTACGTGAGTCTGTCAATGAAGGATTTGATAAAGCTCTGTCGGCCGTTATGGACTCCAACATCACCTCGGCCATCGTTGGACTGGTTCTGCTGCAATACGGTACCGGTCCGGTGAAAGGATTTGCCGTAACGTTGCTGATCGGTATTGGCAGCACGCTGATCACGGCAGTTGTACTGACGCGAATGATGTTCTCAATCTGGATGAGCCGCAAAAAGTCTCCAGGCCTGAGTATCTAATTCACCTCGCGTATTTACCGCCCTGCCCGTCTCGGCTGCGACCTGGTTGATAGAGCAACCACGCGCAACCGGGACACGCAACAGAGTGACAACTCCAGACTAACGACAGTACACCAGGTATTTCCCTATGAAGATGTTCCAGTTAATTTCCAACGACACCAACTTTGATTTCATGGGCAAAACCCGAATTACTACGGCGATTGCTTTCATCGTGGTGCTTATCAGCCTGCTTCTGATCGCGATCATCGGGCCCAAATACGGCATCGACTTTCGCGGTGGAACCGAAATGGTCCTCGCCTTCCAGGGCGACGTGAGCGACGACGAGGTGCGTGAAGCCGCCGGGAACATCGGCCTTGCCGATGCCACCGTCCAGCGTTACGGCGTGGCCGCAGACAACCGCTTTTTGATCCAGACCCAGGATGTATCTCTGGTCGATGCCGACAAAATCACCGAAATCGAAGCTCAGCTTCAAACCATCGGTGACTTCACGCGTGGCACCTGGAGCGCGGAACAACCTGACCGCTATGATATCCGCTTTAATGAGCCGGTTGATCCGACCCTGATTCGTGACACGATTCAGGCAACCGGCCTGGAAGGCGTCACGGTAGAGACCGCCGGCCAGAGCGACGAATCGCGCTACACTGTGCGCTTCCAGAACATGCAAGACTTTATCCAGAATGGCTTTGCCGAGTATTTTGGCGATCGCTTCTCCACGGAGACGGGTCTTGAGCGTCTGGAAAGCGTAGGTCCGCGTGCCGGTGAGCAACTGCGCAACAGCGGTATGCTTTCCATCGCCATCGCCCTGCTGGCAACGCTTATCTACCTGTGGTTCCGTTTCGACATCCGCTACTCGCCGGGCGCTGTTATTGCGCTGGCTCATGACGTTTTGGTTGCCCTTGCGGTTTTCGTCGTGTTCCAGATCGAAATCACACTACCGATCATCGCCGCGTTTTTGACCATCGTGGGCTATAGTCTGAACGATACGATCGTTATCTTCGACCGAATCCGCGAAAACCTGGAAGGCGCCGGCTCGCGGTCCATCGAAGAGATCGTCAATCGCAGCATCAACGAAACCTTGAGCCGTACGATTCTGACCAGTTCGACGACCTTCCTGGTTGTTTTGTGCATCGCCGTGATGGGCGTCGGCATGATCCGTGACTTCGCGATCGCTTTGAACATCGGTATCGTCGTCGGTACGTTCAGCTCGATTTTCATCGCCTCGCCGATGATGCTCAAAATGCATTACTTTTTGTTGGATCGGAAAAAAGCTTCCGAGCTGCTCAAGCAGGCGGAGTCCAATCCCCCGGTGGCATGAAATATGCCAGACCCATCATGAGTTAGCTCATCGCAACCAAAAAGGCCGGCATTTGTCCGGCCTTTTTATTGCTTACGACCGCGCACGTGTTACCTGTCTATTCAGGAAAAGTCTTAAAAAAGCGGCCATGACACCACGAGTCGCATTTGATACGGTGCGCATTGGTTTGGATGGTCCCTTTTAGATCAATCGTGTTTCTGCCAGCTCGATGCGCTGGTTCTACTTTACGTCGGGACGGTTCGCATGGAACCGCATGAAGAGCAACAACCGGTAAAAGAATGGGTGGTCTGGGAACCACAGCCTGCGGCCGGCATCGAAGCCTATGTCGAAGCGCTGGGGATTCACCCTTTGACCGCACGCATTCTGATGCAACGCGGCATTCGTGATGTGGAGGCAGCCGATGCCTTTTTGAATCCGATGCTGCGGCACATTCGTGATCCATTTTTGATGCGCGGCATGGATGAAGCCGTCAATCAGGTGCTGCGTGCGCTGGATCGCGGTGCGCGCATCGTGATTCATGGTGATTACGATGTGGACGGCGTGTGCAGTGTTTCGGTGCTGTACGAGTTTTTGCATGCGCTGGGCGCCAACGTCGGATTTCATGTGCCGCAGCGCGATCAGGAAGGCTACGGACTGACCGGCAACACCGTGCAGCGTCTGCACGAAGAAGGCTGCAATCTGATCGTGACGGTCGACTGTGGTATTTCCAATGTCGAGGAGATCGCGCTGGCCCGCGAGCTTGGCATGCGCGTCATCGTAGTGGATCACCACACCGTTCCGCCGGTCTTGCCGCCGGCCGATGCGATTCTCAATCCGCTGCAACCCGGATGCAATTATCCGTTCAAGCAGATGGCGGCCGTCGGCGTGACTTTCAATCTGGTGGTGGCGCTGCGGGCAACGCTGCGAAAGCACGGTGTCTACGAGCACATCCCGGAGCCGGATCTGCGCAACTCGCTCGACCTGGTCGCGCTCGGGACTGTGGCGGACGTAGTTCCGTTGACGGACGAAAACCGGATTTTTGTGCGCCACGGCCTGGAAGTCATCGCCGGGCGTCGTCGCCCGGGCGTGGCCGCGCTGATGGAGCGCGCTTCCCCGGATGGCGTGGCCGTGACGCCGCAGACGATCAGCTATCGTATCGCGCCGCGGATCAATGCCGCCGGACGTATGGGCGATGCTTCGATGTGCGTGGAACTGCTCACCACCCAGAGCTACGGCCGCGCCCTGGAGCTTGCCGGGCAGCTCGAAACGCTCAACAAATCGCGTCAGGATCTGGAGCGCCAGATCCTGCAAGTGGCCATTGCCCAGGCAGACCTCCAGATCGAGGAAGGCCGCCAGATTTTGCTCGTGTACGGCGAAGACTGGCCACGCGGCGTGCTGGGCATTGTCGCCAGCCGGCTTGTCGAGCGCTACAACCGCCCCGCGATTTTGATGGGCATTGAGCGCGGCCAGGCCAAAGGCAGCGCGCGCAGTATCGACGGCATCAACGTCATCGAAGTCATCGCCCAGGCCCGCGACCTGCTCGATAGCTTTGGCGGCCACACCGCGGCCGCCGGGCTTGCCATCGCCGCCGAGCATCTGCCCGAGTTTCGCGAACGGCTCGACCAGGGCATGCGCCTTGCCCTGTCGAACCAACCCCTGCCCCACCCCGTTTTGCATATCGATTGCGTGGTGGAACTTGGCGAACTCGATGAAGCCTTTGCGCGTGATCTGGACAAGCTCGGCCCGTTTGGCACCGGAAACCCCGAACCGGTGCTGCTCTGCCGACGCTGCCAGGCCAGCAATATCCGCATCGTCGGCCGCAGACATTTGAAGGCGCGCTTTCGCGATTCCCAGACCATGCTGGATGGCATCGGATTTTCGATGGCCGATGATCTGGCTTTGCTCAACGAAAGCGTCGCCGTGGCATTTGTTCCCCGTTATACGAGTTATAGAGGACGTAACCGCCTGGAGATGCATCTGCGCGGTATTCGACCCTCGATTCTTCCCCCTTCCTGACAGGCTTGCTACTCCATGTCCAGACGTCGTACTCGTCAGCCCATCCGACGCCGACAACCCAATCGCACGTTGCTCATTGCGCAAATCTTCTTTCTATCCCTGACGCTTTTTGTGATTCTCAACATTCGCTTCAAACTCGGGGAAGGTGCCAGCCAGTTTTTCACGGCCCTGACCGCTCCGGGCGATGTGACCGTAACGCAAGCCACCGATCCGCCAGAGTCTTCTTCAAAGGACACTGAATTTGGCGCCGAACTCGCCGGCGACAGCACTCCGTAATCCTTGACCACGCAAACAATCAGGGGAATGGAACCTCGGTTCGAGTTCGGACAGGCCTTGCCAGGGCACAATGGGACTTCAGTTCGAGTCCGACCCGGCCTTGCCAGGGTACAATGGGACTTCAGTTCGAGTCCGACCTGGCCTTGCCAGGGTACAATGGAACTTCAGTTCGAGTCCGACCTGGCCTTGCCAGGGTACAATGGGACTTCAGTTCGAGTCCGACCTGGCCTTGCCAGG
>JBEBUW010000141.1:0-10799 GCA_040393065.1 Lujinxingia vulgaris
ATCGACTTGCGTGGGCCGTTGCGTCGTGCAAGTGGACCGGGCATCGACTTGCGTGGGCCGTTGCGTCGTGCAAGTGGACCGGGCATCGACTTGCGTGAGGCGCTAAGGGAAACGAGTGGACCGGGCATCGACTTGTCGTGGATCGCAGGTTTTGAGTTTTTGGGCGTGTTCTGAAGTTTTGTGGGCATTTTGGTGTTTTTTTGCATTTTCTGGCGTTTTAGTGGCGAGTGAGGCCGCGGGGGTCGAGGATGTCGCGCATGGCGTCGCCGAAGAAGTTGATGCCGAGGACGGTGAACATGATGGTCAGGCCGGGGAAGAGGGCCAGGTGTGGTGTGAGGAGGAAGTAGCTTGCGCCCTGGTCGAGGAGCGCGCCCCAGCTGGGGAGGTCCTGGGGACCGAGGCCGAGGAAGCTCAAGGTGGCTTCGGCGAGGATGGCGCCGGCGACGCCGAAGGTGGCCTGGACGATGACGGGTGCGGTGATGTTGGGGACGACGTGTTTGAAGAGGATGGTGGGCGTGCGAAAGCCCTGGGCGCGGGCGGCTTCGACGTAATCGCGGTCGCGCTCGCTTAAGACCTGGGCGCGGACCAGGCGCGCGTAGCCGGACCATCCAGATACGGACAATGCGCCGATGACAGCGAGCAGGCTGGGTTCCTGGGTGATGAAGATGAGAAGGATGGCCAGCAGGATGCCGGGGAAGGCCATGAGGATTTCGGTGATGCGCATGAGGACTTCGTCGATCCAGCCGCCGTAGTAGCCGGAGATGGCGCCCATGGTCAGGCCGATGCCGGTGCAGATGCTTACGGTGGAGAGGGCGACGATCACGGCGACGCGTGCGCCGTAGAGGAGCATGGTGAGGATGTCGGCGCCGTTTTCGTCGGTTCCGAGCCAGTGTTGGGCGGAGGGGCCTTCGAGCTGGCGGGTCATGTCGATCTGGCCGAGTTCGTAGGGAGCGATCCAGGGCGCGAAAATGGCGCAGAGGACGACGGCGGTCATGATGAACAGGCCAAAGAAGGCCAGGCCGCCCAGGCGATGGAAGATGCGTGGCAGGCGGATTTTAATCATAGCGGATTCGCGGATCGACCAGTCCGTAGACCAGGTCGGTGAGCAGGTTTACGAGCACGTAGGTAAAGGAGATGAAGAGCACGGCGCCCTGAACGAGCATGTAGTTGCGGGCTTCGATGCTTTCGAGGAGCAGCATGCCGACGCCGGGGCGCGCGAAGACTTTTTCGACGACGATGGCGCCGGTTAAGAGCGAGCCGAACTGCAGGCCGAGCACGGTAATTACAGGAATGAGCGCGTTTCTGAGGGCGTGTTTGGTGACGACCTGCCAGCGGGGCAGGCCTTTGGCCTTGGCGGTGCGGATGTAGTCGCGGTTTAAGACTTCGAGCATGCTGGAGCGGGTCATGCGGGTGAGTTTGGCGGCCAGGCCGCTGCCGAGCGTGATGGCGGGCAAAATCAGTGCGGACAGGCCGACGACGTCGCTTCCCGGGTTGGGCAGGGCTTGCAGCGTCAGGCTGAAGGCGATGAGCAGCATCGGGCCGAGCCAGAAGTTGGGGATGGAAATGCCGAGCAGGGCTATGACGGCCGAGCTGTTGTCGATCCAGGAATAGGGCTTGAGCGAGGCCGCGATGCCCAGCGGCATGGAAAGCATGATGGCGATGAGCATGCTGGCCAGGGCGAGTTGGACGGTGGCCGGGATGTTGGCGACGAGGCGGTCGCGTACGGTGACGCCGCGTTCGTCGCAGAGGTGGCCAAGAGAGCCGTCGGCGACGTCTTTCCAGAACAGGCCATACTGGACGTGCAGGGGCTTATCGAGGTTGAGGCAATCGCGCAGCGATTGTTTGTCGACCTCGAGCGCTTGCTCGCCCAGGATGGATTCGACCGGATCGCCGGGGACGGCGCGTAGAATGAAGAAAACAAGCGTGACGACTCCGATGATCACGAAGATCGAGGCGAAGAGTCGGCGCAGCAAAAAGGTAAACATAGGCCTCAGAATTACGGGCAGATGTGGCGAATGGGGGCGGAAGCAAAGCGCTCCGGTGGCCAAAGTACCGGGTAGTTTGGTGGGGCGCTATGAGAAAATCGCAAAAAAAACGTCAAAAACCACTGTCATCGACTGGACATAGGGGATGTTCTCTGGAAGGAATGCAGCGCGCTGCCGCCGGGCCGATTGCTCTGTCTTTGTAGAAGAATGTTTGAAGAATCGTTGTCCGGCATTGGGTCCACTTTTTTAAGACTTGTATAAAAAGATCATGTTATTAGTCATCGACGTAGGTAATACCACGACTATGCTGGGTGTGTATCGTGGCGAAACACTTGTGCGGCACTGGCGTTTGCAGACGCATCATGGGCGTACGAGTGATGAGCACGGGATTTTGTTGCGTCAGCTTTTTGAGCTGGCCGGCGTGGAGCTCTCGGAGATTGGCGCGGCGATTATCAGTTGCGTGGTGCCTCCGATGGAGCACGGTATTGTGCGGATGATCCGCGATTACTGTGGACTGGAACCCGTGGTGGTGGGTGATTCAATCCATGCGCAGATGCCGATTTTGTATGAGAACCCGCGTGAGGTGGGTGCGGACCGGATTGTGAATGCGGTGGCGGCGTGGCACCGGCATAAAACGGCGCTGGTGGTCGTGGATTTTGGGACGGCGACGACGTTTGATGCGATTTCGGAGAAGGGGGAGTACCTGGGCGGGGCGATATGTCCGGGGATAACGATTTCGAGCGAGGCGTTGTTTCAGGCGGCGAGTCGGTTGCCGCGCGTGGAATTTGCGCGGCCGCCGAGTGTGATAGGTCGCACGACGGTGAATTCGATTCAGGCGGGCTTGCTGTACGGGTACACGGGGCTGGTGCGTGAGCTTGTGGAGCGGATGATCGCGGAGTTGACGGGGCCTGTGCGGGTGGTTGCGACGGGCGGTCTGGCGCGGTTTATCGCGAGTGAGTCGGATATTATCGACGAGGTGGATGAGTTTTTGACGCTGGAGGGATTGCGTCTGATTCATCTGGGTAAGACTGGCCATTCTGTGTAATCGGCTGAAATTTTAAGGGGGTACATTTCGCTTGTAATTCCGCCTGTGCATGCGGGGACTGATAAATGAATCATTATTCAGTCTTGTGCGTTTCTATGGCGGGGGGTATTATTCGGCCGCTTTGCACGTGGGTTTTTTATCTCTAACATCTAGAACGAGAGTAATTATGAGTCAGTATCTGTTGGACAAACGTGACGTCGACTTTGCTTTGTTTGATCATCTGAAGATTGAGAAGTTGCTCAAGCTTGAGCATTACAGCGATTATTCGCGTGAAATGTTCGAGATGGTACTGAACGAAGGTTTGAAGTTTACGCAGGAGAAACTCAGCCCGAGCAATCATGAGTCGGATCGGATTGGTGCGCAGTTCAAGGATGGCCAGGTCACGGTTCCGGAATCGTATCGTGCGATTCATAAGGAATTCCGCGAGTCGGGCTGGTTTGCACCGACGTACAATCCGGAGTACGGCGGTCAGGGACTTCCCAGCGTGCTTGGGATTGCGTTGATCGAGATGTTCGTGGGCGGCAATGCTTCCTATATGTTCATTCCGGGGCTGACGGTTTCGGCCGGTCACCTGATCGAGGTTTTTGGTGCCGAGGAGCACAAGGCTACGTTCGTCGAGAAGATGTACACCGGCGAATGGGGCGGAACGATGTGCCTGACGGAGCCGCAGGCTGGTTCGGCGCTTGGCGACTTGACGACGACGGCCACTCCGGTGGAGGGCGAGGATTATTACCAGATCAAGGGCAATAAGATTTTCATTTCGGCGGGCGATCAGAACTTGACGGATAACGTCATTCATCTGGTGCTTGCGCGTGTTCCTGGCGATCCGGCTGGCTCGCGCGGAATCAGCCTGTTCATCGTGCCGAAAGTGCGCGTGAACGCGGACGGAAGCCTGGGCGAGTTCAACGATGTGCGCGTGACGGGTATTGAGGAGAAGATGGGTATCCATGCTTCGCCGACCTGCGCGCTGTCGTTTGGCGATGATGGCGACTGCCGTGGTTATCTGGTTGGCGAGCGTTGCCGTGGCTTGCAGTACATGTTCCAGATGATGAATGAGGCGCGTCTTGTGACGGGCTTGCAGGGCGTTTCTATGGGCAACGCTGCGTATCAGGCGGCTCTGTCCTATGCACGTGAGCGTGCGCAGGGACCGAAAGTTACGGATCGTTCGGCGGATGCAAAGTCGGTGCCCATCATCGAGCACCCGGATGTTCGTCGTAACCTGATGACGATGAAAGCGTACGGCGAGGCGATTCGCGCGATGCTGTACAACGCTGGCATGCTGAGCGACTTTGCCGCGCACGGTAATACCGAAGAGGAGCGTGTGAAGGCGCAGGACTTGCTCGATCTGCTGACGCCGATTTGCAAGGCTTTCTCGACCGATGTTGGCTTCAAGATGACCGAGCTGGCGATGCAGGTGCATGGCGGTTACGGCTACATCAAGGAGTACGGCATTGAGCAGTTGATGCGCGACGTGAAGATTGGCTCGCTGTATGAGGGCACGAACGGTATTCAGGCGCTTGACCTGTTGGGTCGCAAGATGCGGCTGAAAAACGGCGCGCTGTTCATGACCTGGATGCAGGATCTGAATGAGTTTTTGGAGACGGTTAAGAACGACGCTGTGCTTGGCAAACTGGCTGGCGAAGTGGAAGCTGCCAAGAATTCGCTTGCGGAAGCCGCGTTCAGCTTCATGCAGAGCGGTGCGCAGGATGCGGAGTATCCGCTTTTGCACGCAACGCCGTTTTTGCGCATGTTTGGCCTTGTGGAATCGGCGCGACTGCTGCTTGAGCAGGCCAACGTGGCCAAGGAGAAACTTGGCGAGTTGTTTGAGACGCAGGGAATTAGCGTGGATGATGCGGATGCGCGTAAGAAACTCAGCGAGCAGAACGATGCAGCGCGTTTCTATGAGAATAAGATTCTCACGACGCAGTTCTTCGTGAATCAGATTCTTCCCGAGGTGCGTGCGCTTTTGAAGAGCATTAAGTCTTCGGACCGTAGCGCGCTGGATGCGATGCTTTAATAGCTCGTGTAACCGCTGATGCGTGTGCTGGCCGTAGGGCTGGTGCATGTGTCCGGTAGATGTTGTGAAGAAACCGGCGGAGAGAAAATTCTCCGCCGGTTTTTTGTTGCCGTTTTTCAGGGGAAAATCTGGGGGAAAGGGCGGATTTTCTACGTTTTCTGGAATGTGATCAGCTAAGGTAGGTAGAGTGCTTGCAGGAGATCTGAAGAACGCGCTGATATTCCCTTGTGATGCGCCAGTTTGGCGGCAGAAGTCGGTTTAATCGTATTCCTTTATAGGAGAGCGCTCATAAATTGAATGCAAGCACATAATAAAATGAGCAAAGGAGAGAATTCGATTGACAATCGAGTAAGGGCGATCGAATGTTGGCCGAAATATCGCTGTAATTTTGGCCCGGGGTGCCTTCATGTTCCGGGTGAACAGTGGAGGAGTAAAGAAAAATATGTCGGCTAGAAATACATTTGCAGCCACTCGCCGATCACACGCAATTCTTCGTTGGTTGCAGAATGGAGAGGCAGTCACGATTCAGCGTGTATGTAATACATTCAAGATTCAGTATCCTCAGGCGCGTGAAGATCTGAAGTTGCTTGAGGAGTTGTATGGTTTATCCACGCATCGTGAAGGGCGGACGAAGACATGGACCTGGAACGGACCGGAGCAGGCGATCAAGTCGGTTGCAGCTGCGGCGGCTCTGGAGCTGGGAGCGATTGCGCTCGATATGTTTCGGGATACGCCTTATGGCGAGGAAATCGATAAAATATCCAGGGAATGCCGTCGTGCTCTGAATAAAGAGAACGATGAGCGGGTGGAGCGCTTGAGCAGTTCGTTGTATCTGCGTCGCACATGGCTGCCGGTCAATGCCGAAGAAATGCTTGAGTGTATCGAGGAAATTCTGGACGCGATTTATCTCGAGCATTTGCTTGCTGTCGATTATGAGCGCTCGGATGGCAGCATTCGCAGCTATAAGCTGAAGCCGCATCGATTGATCTGGTACAGTGGACGGTTATGGTTGCAGGCAAGCGACGAAGCGCTTTTCAAGCTGTTTGATGTTGCCGGGATTCAGAGCATTGCCAGAGTTGCTCATGATATCGCGTTGCCGGACGGCGCTGAGGGACGGAAATCGGATGGGGCTATCTCGTCAGGCAAGAAGCCGGGCGATGGTTATGATAAGTCGCAGGTCCGTAGCGCGATGCTGAGCCTGGCAGAAGCGCCGGCGGAGCAGTATTTCGCCAATGCGTTTGGGATATTTGCGGATAATTATCCGGTGGCTTCTGTGCGTTTGCAGGTGAGTGGGAGCTGGGCGACGTATTTTCGTCGTTATTATGTGCATCCTTCTCAGAAAAATGTGGAGAAAGACGGCACCTTGCACGTGCATCTGAAACTCGGCGTGTGTCCCGAATTTAAGTCTTTTCTGATGGGCATGATTCCGCATGTGCGGGTTCTGGAGCCGAAAGAGCTTCGGACGGAGCTGCGGGAGCGCGCCGCCATGGGTGCAGCGCTGTGAGTGTGTGCCGGGAGCGATGGCGCGGTTAGCGCCTTTGTGTTTTCGAAATCCGAAGCTGGCAGGGAATGAGCTCATCGGGATTGCAGCTAAGTTGGTACTGATAGGCTGCATTTCGGGTATAGAACCAGACAGTAAGCAAAGATGTCTGGTTCTGGATGCTGAGGCGCGGCACTGAGATTTCTCGGGTGCCGAAACGCGTATTAATTTTGCTGGCGTGTGCATCGTCGGAGACGAGTTTTGCGGCGGGGAGGTGAGCGCTGGAAAGTAGTTTGCCGATGGCGCTGGCTGAATCCGCATGTAAGCTGTCCCATCGCAGGTTTACGAATCGGGCGAAATGCTTTCGGCTTCCGAGCAGCAAAAATTCACCGGTCGTTCGTACATAAGCCATGTGGACGTTTCCATCGGAGGTAACAGCGAGGTTTTCAGGACCGCGGCCTGATCGGGGAACCCACTGCGAGCCGATGGAAAACGTGATGAACTCGGCGTCATGTTCGGTGATTTGAATGGTTTCGGCGACATCGACCAGATCGACTTCTCGCATGGAAAAACGGTATGCGATCCATAATTCCGCGAGTTTGATGGCGAGTGCGTCGCCTTCAAAGCCCGGGGTGGGGTCGATGTAGTGATTGATGGCAGAGAGAATATTTTGTTCAAGCACGGCGTGCTCTGCCTGGCGGGTGATGAGGTGGAAGTTGACGTCGTCGTGATCGGTGGCGTTGAGCCATTCGGCGGCAAGTGCGAAGGGATGTAATCTCGTGCCTTTTCCAATGTGGATATAAGAGTTTTCGGGTGGGTTCTCAAAGGCCCAGGCTGCATTGTAGGGCTGCACGATGCATTCGCCGAGAAATCGTCCGAGTCCAAGGAGAGCGGGGTTGGTGACGGTGGAATCTTCGAGGTAGACGGTGTTGAGCGGAGCGAGGTTTTCGAGAAGTCCGTCGCGCAGATTGAGTTCCATGCGGGTAATGCTTGCAGGGCGAAAGGGCAGCGTTGTGGCTTTGTTGGAGTAGGTAGCGGCCAGCAGGTTTTGCAGACATCGCTCCAGAACGATTTCGATGGTGATGTCGCCGCCGGTCAGGCGGAAATCAGCGGCCTGTACGCTGGAAGCTCCACCGAGGATGCTGCGTTTGCTGATGAGGATCGGGGGGATTTGATCGATCGGGTTTTCGTGCTGTGAAGGCCACTGCGGTGGAATGGCGGGAGGAACCATTTTTTGCATTTCTTCGTTCAGCATGCGCTCTTCGTACATTTTTGAGAGCATGGTTTGCTGGGTGCCGAAAGGTCTGGATTCGATGGTCGCGACGGCGGCGTGCTGCTTGCGCTCGGAAAGGCGTGCGCTGTTGGCGCGAGCCGTGGAGGTGTGTTGCGCAGCATTTCTGGTGCCGGATGGTGTTTGGGGTTGGCTTTGCTGTTGTGGGCGGTTTTGCTGTTGCGGGCGGTTTTGGGTGTTTGCTTGTTGCTGTTGCTGTTGCTGTTGCTGTTGCTGTTGCTGGGAGTTTTGCTGAAAGCTTTGTAAGGCAACGGGTTGTGATTGGACGCTTTGTTGTGGCGCGGCGGAGTGTTGGGAGCGGACTTCGCGGGGAATAACGATTTGTTGTTCCGCGCGCGGCAGCGGTTGTTTGGCGTGGATTGCGCGTCGTGCGCTGGCAAAGAGAGCTGTCAGCGCCGAAGATTTGGAAGAGAGTGAGTAATCCAGGCGATTGATGAATTTCATGCCGTCGACTTCGGCGATTCGGCCGGAATTGATCGCGTTGATCAGGTCGGAGAGCATATTTTGCAGCGCGATCGTAGCGCGGCCATCATCGGGCAGTTGCAAGGCGCGCAAGAACGAGTCCGTTCCGTCCTGCCAGCGTCCCTGTCGTACTTGCTGCTCGCCGAGAAGCACGCCGTAAACGGCAACGGATGGTTGTTGTTGAACGGCTGCGAGAAGATGGCGTTCGGCCTGGGCACGATTACCGCGCAGGCCGAGGACTTCGCCGAGCAGCGCTTCGGCTTCTGCGCCGGGAGCTTGCTGGGTCGCAAGTTCTGCAATGTGCTGGGCGCTTTCAAGATTCGAGGTCAGAATGAAAACACGTGTCAGTCCGCTGAGGGCCAGGATGGACGAGGAATCGCTTTGGACGACGTCGGCAAAAATGTCGGCCGCCTGTGCGAAGTTTCCGGATTGAAGCGCTTTCCAACCTTGTTCTACAGAGGTCATATCCTATCTCATGTATGGCGTGCATGATTGACGCGACTTATGACGAGTGTCTGGCGAATTCGTCCAAGTGTATTGCAGAGCTTCTAACAAAACGAAGCTCGACGCTATATCAGTGTCATGGCTGCTGTGCAATCAATGAGCTGAATGGGCGCTTTGCAAGTTCGTGGCGCTGCATGGAAGCAAGGCGCGCTATCAGTCTGCAGGGGGGGAAGCGGGCTGCTTGAGAAGCGGCAGGCTGATGCGTACGGTGGTCGGGGAGTCGGGCGCGCTCTGTATCGTAATGGAACCGCCATGCTGCTCGATAATCTGGCGGCTGATATACAGTCCGAGGCCCATACTTGTACGGAAAGAACCGCCGTTTTTTCCGCGCTGGTAGAAGCGCTCAAAGACATGTTCCAAGTCTCGGGGATCGATGCCATCGCCATCATCGCTGATGGTCACAATTGCATGGTTATCCTGGCGGAACAGATCGATCGAGATCATGCCGTCGGGGCGACCATATTTCAGAGCGTTGTCGATAATGTTTGTAATGACCTGTTCGATGCGATCGGGATCGACAGAGGCCAGTAATGGCTTGGAGGGGAGCGAGATCTGGAATGAGTTTTTGGTATCTTCAGCCGAACGCCACGGCTCAAGTATATAGGTGATCAGTTCGACCAGATTAATCTGGCGGCAGACAAGTTTCAGGCGACCGGTTTCGATGCGTGAAAAGTCCAGCAGGCCTTCAATCAGGCGCCGAATGCGGTGTGCCTGGTGCTCGGCACGCAGCAAAACATTGATATCAACGGTTTGAGCAGATTCTGCCTGGTGGCGCGCCATCTGCATGAAACCAAGTAAAGGGGTGAGCGGACTTCGTAGTTCGTGGCTGGCTACGGTGAGGAAATCATCTTTGCGCTGATCTTGCTCGGCGCGATCTGTAATATCCTCTGCCGTTGCAACGAAGATATCGGGCTCGCCGTCACTCATCGGGACAGGCGAGACATTGATCAGGACGCGGCGCTGGAATGTCCCGAAATCGAGGACGTATTCTTCATTGACGCTGGGAATGGAAAGGCGAATGGCTTTTAGAAACGGCCACTCACTGCGAGGAAGTTCATCGCCATTGGCGTCGCAAAGCCGAAAAGGATTGCGTTGTGGATCGCCGATCTGATCCCATTGCATGCGGCCTGCCAGAGCACGTGCGTGTTCGTTGGAAAGGAGGACCTTGTTATCGGCATTAAAGAGCATGACCGCGTTGGGAATGTTTTCGATCAGGCTGTGCAGATGGAACAACGTACGTGACGCTTGCTTTTGCAGAATGCGCGTGTGGAGGCTTGTTGCAACGCTGCTTGTAAGCGCTTGTAGGAACGCCTTTATATAGGCAGACGATTCATGGGAACCGTTGTCAAAGCGGGAAGGCCGTTTTTGAGATTCCGAACGATAGATATGAAGGCTGCCCAGTGTGCGCTGTCGATGAACAATAGGAAGAATGATTGTTGTGCGAAGCGGAATGCAGAGTTGAAGCGGGCATCCATGTCGTAAAGTCTGTTTCGGATCGAGCTCGATTCCGTAGCTGGCCAGTGGACGAGAACCTCCGTCTTCTTCAACCATTAAAATGATAATGTCTGCGTCCAAACCTTCGCTAAGAGCTGTGACGAGATGGGTTGCGAACTCTTTTAAGGATGATTCAGAGGAACCAATTTCAAATAAGTACGCCAAAAACAGCATGTCCTGTGTCATGGCGCTGTCCACACTCATTTTTAGCTCCTTCAATAGAATCATGGGAAAATACACAAAAATACTACAGCGAAGATCAGGTCCGCCAAACGCCATAGTAACCTGCTTTTGAACAAGGCCCAAATGCGTTTGCTATAAAAGTGCTTCAAATCATTCAAATCAAGAGATAATTCAGAGAAAGTATCTGAAGTAGCGTGAGGTTCGACGAAATCTGAAATGTATTGAGGAAAATAAAATAGCAAAACATACCTTGACCGATGCGAACCCGTGGCCTATACCCACGCTCCTCGACGGCGCAGCCGAAACGAGACGACCGGAAACTTCGAAACAAGCAGACG
>JBEBUW010000142.1:0-10558 GCA_040393065.1 Lujinxingia vulgaris
ACGATGATCCATCGTCCCGGATGGCATTTTTATCCACCGCGCACGATGATCCATCATCCCGGATGGCATTTTATCCACCGCGCGCGATGATCTACCGCCTTACACTGCTGTCTCGTCTGCATCCGACATTTTGATCGCCGGCCGACTTTCTTCCTCCGCGCTGCCATCGTCCTCGCCATCATCATGCTCTCCCTGATGCTGCGCGATGTCCTGCAACGCCTCGATCAACTCACCCTTCGTATGACTTTGCGCAAGTTTCTGCGCATCCTCGATCGAAGCCACAAGCCGCCCCAGCTCGGCAAAGTGCCGCAAGTGATCCTGTAACGGCGTATCTTCCGGATTCAACAACACAATCACCAGATGAATCCGCGAGCCATCCGAATCTTCCTCCGGCTTCAAGCCAACCGAACTGGTGCCCACAAAGACCTGCGTCTTGAAAATCTCCGGTGACCG
Organism: Lujinxingia vulgaris; assembly: GCA_040393065.1. Taxonomy (GTDB): domain Bacteria; phylum Myxococcota_A; class Bradymonadia; order Bradymonadales; family Bradymonadaceae; genus JACCWM01. The sequence goes on from JBEBUW010000142.1 coordinate 454, forward strand.
CGCATGCGCCAGGATCACGCCGCGCGCAGCTTCCGTCGAAAATCCCGTGTCCTTACCAACAATCTCTGCTGTAACCTTGTCCAGACGTCGCTTATCCGACTCAAAGTGCGTCGCCAGCAAATAGCTCACCGCATCTTCATACGCCATCGGTTCCATATTCAGCGCGATACGCTCCGGACGCAAAAGCTCCGTCACCGTCACCGGGCGAGCGATGGCGGCTTCCTCCAGAGCATGTTCGACTTGTTGGGCAAACAAAAATACCGCGTTGACTTCGCCAAATTCACCCAGTCTGCCCGGCAAGCGCTCCAGCTCCTGCGACCAGGCCACCGTTCCGCTGCGCGCCGTCAAAAACACCAGCAAGTCGTTCGGCTCCACCCGTTTTTTCAAGGTTTTCAACAGATCTTCAAACGTCTGAAAGCCCACAAACGAAGACGTAACCTCCGGCGCAACCGCATCAAAACGCGTACGCACCCGACGCATATCATCCTGTAAGCAAAGCCCCGTCACCAGCGCGCCCAGCGAGTTTGTCAAACGCTTCACCGCACGCACCGACGCCACAAAACCCGGATGCAACTCAATATAAGGAGGGAACACCACGATCACGCGCTTGGTCGTATTGATCGGCTGCGTCAAACGACACACAAAAATCTGCTGATCGGATTCTTCCAGCAACTGATCAATAATCCTGCCAAACGTTCCACGCTGCTGCGTATCCGGCCCCTGCCAGCCCACGACCACATCCGAAATCCGGCGCTCCAGAATCGCCCGCGCAATCCCCGTCGCCGGGTTATGCGCCACACGCGTAATCGGCACGACCGGCACCTCAGCACTGGCGCCCTGCACCACCGCGTTCGACAACATCTTCTCGGCATTCGCCACACGAACCGTCGTTTCCTCGTCGTCCGGCACCACCGCCAGCGGATACACCGGTTCCTCACTGCCGTGCTCGCGCAAAATAAACGTGAAATCCACCAGCGCACGCGCCGTCGCAGCATTGGCCATCGGAATCAATATACGCTGCGGCACATCCGAATCCCCGCCACCACGCGACTCTTCCTCCTGAATCATCACCTTGCGACCATACTTCTCACCAAGCATCGGTGCGATCACGCACGTCACCGCGATCGTAATAATCGCAGCGTTCAGCATCGACTCATCAAACAAGCCTGCATCGTACGCCACCAGACCGGCCGCCAGTGTGGCCGCCGCCTGCGCCAGACTCAGACTGAAAACAACCATCCCCTCATCATGCGAATATCCGAGAATCTTCTGCGTCACAAAAGCCGCCAGCCACTTGCCTACGAGCACCGTGCCGACCATCATCGCTGCAACTTTCAGCGTCATCACATCATCAAAAAGCACCCGCACATCGATCAACATCCCGACCGAAATCAAAAAGAACGGGATGAACAACGCGTTACCGATAAAATCAATGCGATTCATCAAGGTGCCGCTCTCCGGAATCAGACGATTCAACGCCAGGCCCGCCAAAAACGCCCCGATAATCGCCTCGACACCGGAAATCTCCGACAAAAACGCAGCCAGAAATACCGCCGCCAGCACAAACACATACTCGCTGACGCCCTCACTGCCCGCGTTCCGGAAAAACCACCGACCAATCCGCGGCAAAATCAAAAACAACAATACGCAATACAGACCAAACCCGCCGCCGAGTGTGACCCAGAACTCCGTATTCAGTTCCCCCTTCGTCGAACCCAGAACCACCGCCAGCACCAACAGCGCCGCGATATCCGTAATAATTGTCCCGCCTACGGCCGTCGTCACCGAACTGGCCTTGGACAAACCCAGTCGACTGATCGCCGGATACGCCAGCAGCGTATGCGAAGCCAGCGTACTGGCCAGCAGGATCGCAATCATAAATTCGACCCCCAGCCAGTAATACGCAATCACCGTCCCGATCGTCTGCGGAATGACGAACGTAAAAAATCCAAAAATCAGACTGTGATTCTTGTATTTGAAAAACCGATTCAGATCGATTTCCAGGCCGGCCGTAAACATGATGTACAAAAGCCCGACCGTTCCCAACAACTGAAACGTCGCGTCGCGCTCAAGCATCCCGATGGCGTTCGGCCCCACAATCGCGCCCGCTGCCAGCAAACCGATAATATCCGGCAGCTTCGCCTTGCGTGCCAGAAACGGCGCAATCAACAAAATCAACATCGCAACGGCGAACGTTAAAACTGGATCTTTTATCGGTATCGAAAAATGCGCAATCATACGTACGTACTCTCGTTTCGCCCAGAATCTGTCAGCAACTCCGGCACCTTGCCCGGTACGTGCCCGCTCTGGTCGGCGCTCTGAAACGCTTCGTTAATTTTCTGTTCTGCCGCCTCCATCAAGGCAGTAAAACGACATCGTACAACATTCCTCACTGGCAGGAATTTTTTCGATTTCCTTGACCAAATCCGCCTTTTGCGGATGTACTGCAAACGGAAGCTTCCAATCCGGTTCAAAGTGTTTCTTACCAAACACTATCTTGCAAGCAAGAGCTGGATGTAAATCCAAACCGTCGTTCGATCACTTCTAACATGGATAGTGATGATGTTTTTTCCATTGCGAGAGCCACCCTCCTCTGCCAGCGCAGCGCCCCGCGAACACGTATCCGACAAACCCTGGCCGCGTGCAAAACAGCATCTGGGCGCACTGTTGGCCTGTGTTTTTGGACTGCTCTGGGGCGCGCCTCTCTGGGCATCAACCGACGGACAACCCGCTGGGGATCTCATTTTCGACCAACCCCAGATCCTGGTGCTGCTCGCGCTCGTCGCCGGCACCTACCTCATCTCCTACCTGCTTTTAGGCTGGCTGACCCGCCGCTTTGGACTGGTCATCGGCGTACAATATATTCTTCTCGGCATCGCCATCGGCCCGGTTTTCAAAATCCTCGATGCCCAGACTCTCGCCGGTTTTGAACCCCTGCTTGCCCTTGCCATCGGCGCGCTCGGCATGCTCGCTGGACTCGAATTCAATATCCAACGCCTCTTCGCCCAGCAGATGCGACCGCTCAAAATCGCCCTGCTTACCTCCGCCGCCACAATGCTTCTGGTTGGCGGCGTCCCGTTTTTCATCATGTTCAACACATCGCTCGGCACCGATGGCGCCATCTGGCAGTGGATGCCTGTTTTACTGACCCTGAGCGCGATTTCACTCGTCGCCGACCCGCGCCACCTGGCCGGATTGCTCAGCCACTTCAAAACCTCCGAAGAATCCGCCACCCAACTCGCCACCCAGATCTGCTGGCTGTGCTCGGTGCTGGCTGTGCTGGTGTTTGGCGTTCTTTTCTGCCTGTTCAACCCCGGCCAGCTCGTGGTCCCGGAAAACCTCGCGCCCCTGCAATGGCTGATCGTCCATCTGGCCGTCGGCGGCATCATGGGCGCAATCTGCGGCGCGCTCGTCCAGCTGCGCCCCGACGACGAACAACTCATGACCATCCTGCTCGGCACCGTTGTTCTCACCAGCGGCATTGCGTACACCTCCACAATGTCGATCGTTTTCGTCAATTTCATCGCCGGCTTCGTCATCATCAACATGACCGAGGAAGCCATCCGCGTGCAGCGAAAATTCGTCCACCTGGAACGCCCGCTCTACGTCTTTTTGCTCTTCTTCGTCGGCACCCACCTCATCGCCGACGTCCCGCTGTGGGTCTACCTGTTGATTCCCGGCTACCTGGCGCTGCGCTACGCAGGCCGCTTTGTAGGCGTCGCACTCTACCGCCCCTCCAACTCTAGCTACATGCCCGAGCCCGGCCTGCACCGCGCTCTCTGGGCGCCCGGTAGCCTCTCGGCCGCCATGATCCTCGATTTCTTCAACACCTTTGGCGATGTCCCCTACGCCACCTACGCCATGACCGGACTCATCGTCCTGCTCATCTTCAGCGAATTCATCGCCTACATCCTTGCCCGTGGATGGCTCATCGACATCTCCGATGCCTCCGCCCAACGTCGCCACCGCAAGGGAGGTCTGTAATGCGTTATATCCTTTCGATATTTATTCTCGTAACGATCATGGCGATCGGGCACTTTACCGCCTTTACCTACGGATTCGCCTGGTCCCCCGCACAGAGCCTGGTCGCCGTCGGCTTCCTGCTCCTGATCGCATTTTCCTTCGGCGAAGTATTCCGAAAAATCGGCCTCCCCTCCCTGCTCGGCTACATCGCCGTCGGAATCCTTTTTGGCCCGAGCCTCATCGAACAACTCCCCTTTGATTTTTCCGTCACCCTCATCACGCCCCAGGTCATCGCCGACATGCACATCGTCAACGTGCTCGTCGTCGGCGTCATCGGCATGCTCGCAGGCGGAAAATTCCGTGTCAAAGAACTCGCCGGCAACGTCCGTTTACTACTCGTATTGACCGCCTCCATCCTGGTCGGCGTCGTCTCCCTGATCACCATCGGCGTCCTCAGCCTGGCACAGATTTTTCCCACCCAACTCGCTTTCATCACCACGGCGCCCATCGCCACGCAGGTGCTCATCGCCCTGTTCTTTGGCGTCATCGCCTTTGGACTCAGCTCCAGCACCACCGTCGCCCTCATCCAGGAACAGCGCGCACGCGGCCCCCTCTCTACCGTTGTTCTGGGCGTCGTCCTGCTCAGCGAAGTCGTCCTGTTCGCACTCTTTGCATTGCTCCTGGCCGTCGGACGCTACATGGCCAGCTCCGAAATCCTCACGCTCGGCACCATCGCAAGTCACGTGCCCAACGTCCTGGTCGATCTCACCCTGGCCATTCTCATCGGCGTCGGCATCGGAATCATCTCCGTCCTCTACCTGAAATACGTCCGCAAAGAACCCCTGCTGTTCACACTCGCGCTGATTTTCGTCGCCTACTACGCCGCCAGCAAACTCGGCATCGAAGCCCTGCTCGTGTTTTTGGCCGCAGGTTTCTTCGTCCAGAACGCCTCCTCCACCGGCGACGAAATGGTCCGCGCCCTGGAACGCATCGGCATGCCCATCTTCGTGGTGTACTTCGCGCTCATCGCCGCACAACTCGATCTCAAAGTCGCCGCCGGATACCTGCCGCTCGTCCTTGGCCTGATCGTCCTGCGCACCTTTGCCCTGCATTTCGCAACCCGCTTTGCCTCCCAGCGCGCCGCGGCCACCAACCGCGCCTACGACTACCTGCACATCTCCTTTTTCTCCCAGGACGCCGTCGTTCTCGTTCTGGCCGGCGTCGTCGCCACCACCTTCCCCGAATGGGGCGCAAGTTTCCAAAACGTCACCATGGCCACCGTCGTCGCCTACCTCATCGGCGGTCCCATCCTCTTCAAACTCGCGCTCGACCGCGCCGGCGAAACACAATCTGCCCGCCAGCGCCTTGCCGAAGAAATGGACTACCGCATCGATGACAACGATACCTCCGGCGCATCGCTCCAGCTCCAGGCACAACTTCCCGCCCCCGAATTTGCTGACTCCTGGCTGCGCGGCGCCGTCGAAGACCTTCAGGAAGCACTCGTCGCCCTCGACGAACGCTGGATCCGCAATCCCCTGCTGCAACAACGAAGCGCCCTGAACAGCTTTTTAGGCGAACTCCACACCCTCATCTCCGGCATCGTCGCCAAACTCCAGGACCAGGCCCACAAAGCGCAAGCCAACGCGCCACAATCCGAGTCCCCCACGGATCACGACACCGAAAAACTCCTCGAACAACTCGCCGAAGCCGTGCGCGATGGCCAAAAACGCTTCACCAATCGCCTGCACCCCCTCCTCGAAAACGTCCTCGAGAACGGCCAGGCCCCCCTCTCACCCGATTCCATGAAAGCCTTCATGGACGCCATCCGCGACCTCGAAGACCAACAAAGCATCCTCAAAGTCGAGCGCGAAGACGAACTCTTTGACATCGAGCCCGGCGACGGCCGCCTCGTCCAAGCCCTCAAAAAAATCCGCCGCCTGCGCTACCGCCTGCGCGGCCCCGGCTACCGCACCGTCCCCACCGGACGACTCTGGCGCTACTACGTCGAACTTGCTCTGCCCGTCAGCTTTGCGCGCGACACACCCACCATCACCGTCCAGCAAGAATTGTTCTGGCGCGAACTGTGGCTGTACCTGCGCTCCCTCGGAGAACTCTTCGACAATCTACAAAACGCACTCTCCGAAAACCCCGACGAAGCGCAACTGTCCGACAAACAATCCGAGCACAACGCACCATCGGCCCCCGACTCCGACGCATCCCCGGACGACGACCTCTGGTTCCGTGGCCGTCAGCAAGCCTGGCTCGACGCCCCCCAATCCGGCGACTCCACCTCCGGCGATACCTCCTCCGGTGACACTGCCGTGCTCGACGCCAACCCGGCCGTCGCACGCGCTACCGACACAGCCACCGCGCTCGCGCCCCAGCAAAAACGCTTCCAGAACATTCTCCACCAGTTCCAGCTCACCCAGGCCCGGCGGCACACCGAGCTCAACGAAATCCTCCAGCGATCCACCGATATCGCGCTGCACCGCTACAACCAATCCATGTCCGACGCCTACCGCGCCTTTCTAACCGGAACCGCGCACGCCGGCACCAGCGAACTGCTCCCCTTCCAGTACCGCCCGGCCTCCCGTTTCGACCAGGCCCAGCGCGCCGAAGCACGCCTGCTCGAACGCCTGCAACGCCAGCAAATCTCCATCGAAGGCTACCAGGGCTGGATTCAACTCGATCACGAAACGGCCCTGCTCACCCAGTGGTTCCAGCTCTACAAAATGCGCGTCCAACGCGTCGTCAAATCCCTCGTCGAAACCCGCGGCGAACGCGAGCTCACCGACCTCATCAACCGCTGCGAATCACTCGCCAAAAGCGACATCCACGACGCCGCCAACCAGGGCGACGCCCCCGTGGAAGCCCTGGCCGAAATCCCCGACTGGACCACACGTTTCCAGACCCAGCTCCAACCCCTGATCGATGAAAACCGCCGCAACATCGAAAACGCCCTCTCCCAGTTCCACCAGGGCCTCAGCACACGCACGCTCGTCGATATCGTCGAAGCACGCATCGCCCATCTACCCGAACACATCCACGTCTTAGCCCAGGAAGCCGACCGCTCCACCATCGCGTCCACCACCTTCGCACTGGCGCTCCGCACCTGGATCACTACCCAGCTTGAACGCGAGCTCGTCCTGCGCTTTGTCGAATTCAACGAACGCGGCAGCGCCCTGTTGACCGCGCACCTGACCCGCATCGAAAACGCAACCCACGTCCTCGAATTCAACCTCCTCACCGCTCAGCGCAACGAACACACAACGGCCGACGTCACCGATCTCGAATCCACCGACGCCGACGGCTCCGAAACCGACAACTTCGCCCGCAGCGGACTTCTGCGCGCCCACAAACTTTTCACGCAAGCCCAGGAACAACTCCTGCAAGAAGCACACGCGCTCACGCTCTGGATCCAGCAAGAAATCGACACGATCCTGCGCACCACCTTCCAACCCCTGCACGAGCGACGCCTCGGCGAAGTCCAACGCGAACTCGCCCGCCTCGAAGCCGCCAGCTTCATGGCCCGCGGCGAAACCCTGGCCAGCGAGTACCTCCGCCCGCTGATGACCCGCCTGCGCACCGGCTCAGGCCACGTCAAAACCTACACCCACGAACTCCTCAAAGACCTGCGCGCCATCCTCGGCACCCAGGAAAAAGTCGCCGACCGCAACGACATCCGCCAGATCCTCTACGCCGGACAACCCACCGTCGCCTCCCTGGCGCCGCCCATCTACCGACGCCTCTTCACCCCCGTTCCCCTGGATATCCAGGATTTCTACGTCGCCCGCCCCGCCCTAGAACAGGCCTGCATCCAGACCATTTCCCAGTGGCTCAACGGCCACAACCACTCCATCCTCGTCACCGGAACCCGCGGCATCGGCAAACGAACCCTCGTCCACAGCCTCGTCCCCGCACGCATCCATGCCGAAGATCTCCACCTCACCATCCGCCTCTCCGAACAAACCCGCGACGAGGCCGACCTCTGCCAGCAGCTCGCCGTCCTCTTCCAATCCCAGAACGACGCCGCGCCCACCATCACCGATTTCGACACCCTCACCCTGCGGCTTTCCGAGCGTACCAACCCGCGCCGCATCGTCGTCCTCGAAAACGCCGACAAAATCTACAGCCGCACCTCCAGCGGACTCGCCATGGCGCGACGCTTCCTGACCATGATCTCCAACACCAGCCACAACACGCTCTGGATCGTGATCATGAACACCCCGGCCGCCACCGTTTTGCACTCCCTCGTCGGCCTGAAAGACTACTTCACCTGCGAACTCAACCTCCAACCCCTGCAGCGCGACGACATCGAACGCATGATCATGGCCCGCCACCAGGTCAGCGGATTTTCTCTCAACTTTCAGCCCCGTCACCTGAATCGCCTGCAACGCCTGCGCCGCCCCTTCCTCGGCAACACCGTCCGACAGCCCCCCGGCGAGTTTTTTGAACAATTGACGCGCCAGACGCATGGAAATCCGCACCTGGCACTGCTCTACTGGCTGCGCGCCGTCGAACTCGATCCCCGCGACGACGCCCGCATCCACGTCAATCCCCTGGAATCCACCACCTTCTACCTGCTCGACGAACTGTCGTTGACCAAGAAACTCATCCTGGCCCTGCTCGTTCAGCACGGCTCCCTCACACCCCAACAACTCCAGCAGATGTTGCGCGAACCGCTCGAGTCCGTCCTCACCGAACTCGACCACCTCAAACGCCTGGGCTTCGTCGAAATCCTCGCCGAAACTCTCGAAAACTACCGCCTGCGCGCACTCGCTGCACCGCTCGTTGCCCACGAACTCCGACGCAACAATCTGATCTAATCGCTCCCAATTTTTCTAAGGCCGCATCATGACAGATCCCACGCTGACGACCTCCAACCCGATCTTCATCATCCTGCTCCTCATCGTACTGGCGCTGCTGGTAAGCCGCGCGCTGGTGCTGCTCGGACGCATGGAAGGCACCGAGCGCATCCACCGCCTGCTCCCCCTGCTCGCCTCCATCCTGTGGGCCGCAACCATCGCCGCCTGCACCTTCCTCATCGCCGGCGACCGCATCGAACTCCGCCTGCTCCTCATCCTGTTTTTCCTCTCCGTCATCACCTTCTCCAGCATCAACTGGCTCCGCAGCCTCATCGCCGGCATCATCCTCATCTCCGAACGACGCCTCCACGTCGGCGACAGCATCCACGTCGACGAACACGTCCACGGCGAAATCATCGCCATGGGCATCCGCACCATCCGCGTCCGCGCCTCCGACGGCACCCTGCACGACATCCCCCACGACATCTTGCTCAAAAAACCACTCACCACCCACTCCAGCACCGGCGAAGTCGTCTGCGAAATCCCCTTCTCCGCACCGCCCGAACTCACCACCGCTCAGATCATCGCCCTGGCCCGCGAAGCCGCCTCCCTCACCCCGCTGGCCTCCCCCCGCCACAGCCCTGACGTCTTCCTCGTCGATGCCCCGAGCCACTACCTCATCCGCGGCTACGCATTCTCTCCCCAGTACCGCGAAAACTACCGCAGCGACGTCCTCGCACGCCTCCACGACCTCCTCCGTCCCACCTCACCCCTGCAAACCACCCCGGCCACCCCCCAATCCGACCCCCACCTGCTCTTAACCGAATAACGACAAATCCAACCGGGCGGCTTACCCTCATCCTTCAACGCATCTACTGCAAACGAAGGCCACTGACAGGCCCGGATTCGAGGACGGGCCGGCTCCTCTACGATGTAGTCGGTCTGACCAGTTGTTCTTGGGAGTTTTTATTTAAGGATTGGGCCGGGAGAAGTTCGTGCGGGCCGGCCAGAGCTTTCATAAGCCGGGCGAAAGTCGGACGGGCCTGGCAGAGCTTTTATACTTCGCAACATTTTTAAGAAAAAATTCTGGCGTGGCAGGAAATGCTAGAAATGTAGAAAAGTACAGGACCGGCCGGCCAGGACAGTTCTTGCAGTGACATGAAATTTATAGAAATTTCTGTAAATTCAGAAATTTTCTGCCAGAATTTTTGCGCACTTGAGCCTCGTCACTGCAAAATTTTTCTACTTTTTTTGCCGCCTGCTCATGCGCCTCCCCGCGCCCTCTGACCACTGCTACTTCTACTTCTACTGCTATGTTTGCAGCCTCACCCTGCTCT
>JBEBUW010000143.1:0-10538 GCA_040393065.1 Lujinxingia vulgaris
GTCTTTTCAAGAACTGTTCTGTCCTGGCCGGCCGGTCCTGTACTTTTCTACATTTCTAGCATTTCCGGCACACCAGAATTTTCTGTAATTCAATAATGACCTCTCGCCCGAAAGACGCGTCACGAAGACGCGTCTCCCCCCAGGACGCGTCTTCCCCACAGCTCAATATCCGCGAATTTCTTTCTGCCATTTACCAAGAAGCGAAGGCCACGCACGTAGCTGCACTTCCGTTCCTACCTCCGTATATTCCTCGGCCACGACCTGCGCCTGCGTCCGAATTTCGCCCAGTAACTGTCCCTTACTGTACGGAATCAACAGCGTTTCCAACGTCATCGCCTCCTCTTGCGCAGCGATCAGCACCTCCCGCAGCATCGCTACATCCTCCGGATCATGCGCGCTGAGCTGCAAGGCATCCGGCATCTCCTCACGCAACGCTTCACGCGCTTCTTCGTCCAACCTGTCGATTTTATTGAGCACCACGCGCGAAGGAATTTCCGCAGCACCAATCGCCGCAAGCGTTTCCTTCGTCAGAGCAAGCTGGCCGCGCCAGTCGTCATCAGAGGCATCCACGACAAACAACAAAAAGCGCGCGTCCCCCGCCTCATCCAGCGTGGAACGAAACGACGCCACCAACTCATGCGGCAGATTTTTGATGAATCCGACGGTATCGGAAATCAGAATCCGCGGTGTTGTTTCCGGCGCAAGCTGTCGAACCGTCGTGCCAAGCGTTGCAAACAACTTGTCCTCGACCAGCACTTCACTTCCGGTCAGCGCCCGCATCAGCGAAGACTTCCCGGCGTTCGTATACCCGACCAGCGAGACCTGAAACTTATCGCGCCGCCGCTCCCGGCGATAGGCTTCCACGCCCTGAACTTCGGCCAGTTCCCGGCGCAGTTCGGCCATCCTGTCTCGACGCTGCTGCTTCGAAAGCTCCAGACTTGTATGTCCGCGACCACCACGTGCACCACCGCCGCTCTGCCGGATATTGGCCGAATGATCATCGCGCAGACGCGGCATATCATATTGCAAACGCGCGATCTCAATTTCCAAAAACGCCTCCCGCGTCTGCGCGCGCTGCTCAAAAATCCGCAAAATCACGGCCGTTCGATCAAAAACCTCAACCTCCAGCGTCTTTTCCAGATGCCGCTGCTGCCCCGGCGTCAATTCGCCATCGACCAGCACCATATCGACATCCGCTTCGGCCAGCATGCCTTTGATCTCTTCGATCTTTCCTGCGCCCAGATACGAAACCGACGTCGTCCGCGCACGTTTTTGCACTTCCGTATGCACGACTTCGATCCCGAGCGTATTCGCCAGACGTTCCAACTCCACATACGACGAACGCACATCCGCATCGGACTGCTGCGGATGCTGCGCTGCAATCACAAACGCACGCGGAACCCTGGTCGACTGTGTTTCATGCAATTGTTGCGATAAATCTCTTTTCTCAGCCATTGTGGCCTCCATAAAATTGTTTTTATGAAGAAAACCCTCAATGACAGCCGCCCAAAAGAATTTCAGCAAGTCGGACGCGCGCCACAAACGGATCAACACTGTTTTTTTACCAAAACGCATCACAAACCATACCTTCCATTCCCTGGCATGCCGCACCGGTCTTCTTCATTGTTTTCAAGACAATTGAAAGAATCTCGATTCGACTGCAAACATCGAGCAACTTTCGCAAAGCCACAATCTGCTTTTGCCAAAAGTCCAGAGCTCAGATGTGCGCTTTTTTAGCGCAAGCGGGTGGAGGTATGATTCAACATGACACTCTTTCTGGTTACAGCGACCTTCGCCGGCCCTCTAGGCCATGCGCGTCACAAATCGTAGGAAGGAAAAATCGCCGGACATTCCATCCAGCGAACACCACGAAATCTAAAACTCCCCCAACCCAATGTCAACTCCAGATCCGCCCCCCAACATCAGCCACCAAAAAACGCAACCAGTTTAGCAAGCGCTACAGACCGATGACTGATCGCGTTTTTTGCCTCCAAAGACAGCTCCGCCATCGTCTTGTCATGCGTCGGCACATAAAAATGAGGATCATACCCAAAGCCACCCGCCCCACGCGCCTCATCCACAATCAAACCTTCCACCGTCCCTCGAAACCACACCACAACGACATCACCCAGCCGCACAAAAGTCCCTTCTCCACCCACTTCTCCCTCGGCAACATTCTCAACGCTCTCAAAATCCTTGCCCACACGCCCGAGAAGCTCTCGCCCCACCGCATTGTCCGCAATCGCCAGACACACCACCGACACAAAACGCGCCGTCCGCTCTTCTTGCGGCACACCGGCCAACGTCTGCACCAACTTCCGATTATTATCCGCGTCTTCGGCGTCTTCCCCGGCATACCGCGCGCTAAAAACACCCGGCGCGCCACCCAACGCATCGACTTCCAACCCGGAATCATCCGACAGCGCACAGCACCCCGTCGCCCGCGCAATTTCCACCGCCTTTTTCACGGCATTGCCCGCAAAACTATCCGCATCCTCAATCGTATCGGGAAGCTCCGAAGACCAGGAAATGCGATCGATCAAGCGCCAGTTAGACGCCAGCCACGGCTTGAGCATCGCCGCAAACTCTCGAACTTTTCCTTTGTTGGCAGTCGCTAAAATCAGTGTATCGTTGTACGTGTTCATAGCTATTCTTCAGTAAAATAACGTTTACGATGCATGCATTTTCATCCACATGCATGACCCCAGAGAGGTGACTTCATGACAATCGTCGGATTTGTTGGCAACGGAACCAGCTTCGAAGTCCTCAGCCACCTGCTGCACAAAGCCGGAACCGAAATCCTACACTGGCAGCCTGACCATATTCCCACAGACAACGCAAACACATCCCTGCCAGCCCACGTCCAAAAAGCCGAACTCGAACAAATGGCCAGCGTTCCGCTCATCTTCTACGCCGTCCCCATCCACCTGGCGCGACAAACCGGCCGGCAACTTGGCGACGTCATTTCCGGCCGCCAGATCATCGTCCACACCTCTCGCAGTCTGGAGCCTGCAACCCTCAAATCTGTCTCCGAAATCCTGAAAGAAGAAACGCCCACCCAACGCTTTGGATTCTTAAACGGCCCCGCTGAAATCGCAGACATCCAGGCCAACAAGCCCGCCGCCCTGGTCTGCGCATCGCTCTTCCCCGAAGTCCACGATCTGGTCGAAGACAGCCTGCATTCCGAAAATCTACGCATCTACCGCAACAACGATCTGACCGGCGCCGAAATCAGCGCGGCCTACGGCCACATCGTCGCCATGCTCGCCGGAATCGGCAGCGGCCTCGAACTCGGCACCAGCCTGCAAGCCACGCTCTTTGCACGCGGACTGGCCGAAATCAGTCGCTTCGTCACCTTTCGCGGAAGCTACGAACGCACAGCCTTTGGCCTGGCCGGCGCCGGAAACCTCTACGCCGATACCCACCGCCAGGGCAGCAAAGCTTTCCAGCTCGGCGAATTTTTAGCCGTCCGCGAACAAAACAAGCAGTCCACCGATCCCGCCGCCATCCGCGATCAATTCGGCGCCATTGGCCAGGATCTCCTCAGCCTGCTCGACTCCCTGAACAGCGCAACCCTCCACGCCGACCTCTCTCTGCACCTTTTACGCGCCGCCCACGCCACAGCCTTTGGCCACCAGAAACCCACCCAGGCCATCCATCACCTGGTCACGCTACCCGCGCAATACGAGTAAAAACTACCCTGACCTTTACTCCCCAGAACCTGCGTTTAGCTTGCCCGACTCGCACCATTGCAGCTGTATTTCCTACTGAATTTTTTGCCCCTTACCACGCCAAACCACTCAAAAGGAGCCACTTCATGAGCGATATCCAGAGCAAAGCATCCGCAAACTGGCAGGGAACCATCAAAGAAGGCAAAGGCACCATTTCCGCCAACAGCCACGCCTTTGACAACCTCCCCTACACCTACCAGACTCGCTTCGAAAACAAACCCGGCACAAACCCCGAAGAAATGATCGCCGCCGCACACGCCGCCTGCTTCAGCATGAAACTCTCCGGCATCCTCACCGAAGCCGGACACCCGCCCACCCACATTCACACCGAAGCCCGCGTCACCATGAGCATCAGCAAAAACGGCCCCAAAGTTTCCCGCAGCCACCTCATTACCGAGGCCACCGTCCCCGGCATCGACAACGCCCAGTTCCAGAAATTCGCCAACCAATCCAAAGAAACCTGCCCCATCTCCGCTCTCCTCAGCCCCGGCCTCGACGAAATCACCATGGAAGCCAGACTCCTCACCTGACCAAACCTCCCCACCTCCCCACCTCCCCACACTCACCCGCCACACCAAAAAACCGCGCCCTCCCGGCGCGGTTTTCCATTTCCTGTCCTTCGCGAATCATGCAAAGGCCGCGGTTCGCCACGTCACACAATACGTGGCCGCGGTTCGCAACGATACCCAATACGTGGATGCGGTTCGCCACGTCACACCCCGCATTTCATGCGGGGCTAGAACAGACGCAGCGCTCCGCTCGGACTGCGTCCGGCTCCACGACCCGGTCCTTGCCTTTCCTTCGCTTTCCTTCGCTTTTCTTCGCGCCAATTCGCGCCTTCGCGTCTTCGCGTGCGCCTTTTGCCTTTCTTGCCTTTGCTGTGCTTTTTCTTCGCGGCTTCGCGGCTTCGCGCGAGACACGCCTTTCCTTCGCTTTTCTTCGCGCCAATTCGCGTCTTCGCGCCTTCGCGTGCGCCTTTTGCCTTTGCCGTGCCTTTTCCTTCCCAACGCATCCCACCCCCCAACGCCTCCCCCAGCCCCATCCCCTACAATCCCACTATGCATTTCCCCACCGCTGTATTAAGAAATTCACCGATTCTTGCATTTCCCCACCTCCTACACCGCACATCCGCCAGGCCTTATGACGAACAACAACCACTCCGCAAACACCGAAAACCCCGAACTTCTCACCATCCCCGAAAGCGACCAGGGCTACTACCGCCACCCGACCGTCTTCGGAAACCGCGTCGTATTCGTCAGCGAAGATGACCTGTGGGACGTTCCCCTCACCGGCGGCCCTGCCCGCCGCCTCACCAGCTCCGCCGGCACCGCACTCAGCCCCCACTTCTCGCCCGACGGCAAACAAATCGCCTTCACCAGCACCGAAGAAGGCGCTCCCGAAGTCTTCGTCATGCCCGCAAACGGCGGCCCCGCACGCCAGCTCACCTTCAACGGCGCACAATCCGCCGTCGTCGGCTGGTCCACAGACGGCCAGAACATCCTCTTCCGCTCCAATTACCGCGAAGCCTTTCCACACAACTACGTCATCTACAGCGTCAACGCCAACGGCGGCGAATCCACACGCCTTCCCTTCGGCACCGCACGCAGCATCTCCTTCCACCCCGAGCCGCCCGTCCCACACCAGACACCCGCCGTCCTTGCCCGCCATACCGACGACCTCGCCCGCTGGAAACGCTACAAAGGCGGCACCGCCGGCGTCCTCTGGATCGACACACAGGGCAACGGCTCCTGGAACCGCCTGCTCCCCGAAATCACCTCCGGCCTGTGCCGCCCCATGTGGATCGGCGACCGCATCTACTTTCTGAGCGACTTCGAAGGCTACGGAAACCTCTACTCCTGCACGCCCGACGGCCAACAACTCCGCCGACACACCGACCACGTCGGATTCTACGTCCGCTTCCCATCCACCGACGGCAAAACCATCGTCTACACCTGCGGCGGCGACCTCTTCCGCTACGATGTCGCAACCGACACCAGTACCCAGATCGACGTCGATTACGCCTCGCCACGCACCTGCCTGAAACGAAAATTCGTCGATGCCGACCAGTATCTCGAAGACTTTTCCCTGCACCCACGTGGCCACTCACTCGTCGTCAACAGCCGCGGCAAACTCTTCAACTTCGGCAACTGGGAAGGCGCCGTCCGCCAGAACGGCCAGGAACAAGGCGTGCGATACCGCCTTTCTCGCTACCTCAACGACGGCGAACGCATCCTCACCATCTCCGACCAGACCGGCGAAGAACGCTTCGAAATCCATCGCGCCGACGGCGCCGCCGCCCCCAAAATCATCACCGTCCACGGCGCCAACATCGGCCGCCCGCTCGACATCAGCCTCAGCCCCGTCGCCGACGAAATCGTCTTCACCAACCACCGCCAGGAACTCATCCACTTGAACCTGACCGACGGCGCCGCACGCGTCCTCGACCGCAGCGACCACGCACGAATCCACGGCATCGCCTACGCACCCGACGGCCGCTGGCTCGCCTACGGTTTCTCCAACGCTCAGTCCACCTCCATCATCAAAATCGCCGACCTCACCCCCGGCGACACCTTCGGACAAACCTTCAGCGTCACCAACAGCCAGTTCCAGGACATCAACCCGGCCTTCGATCCCGCCGGACGCTATCTCTATTTTCTCTCCTACCGAAAATTCGATCCCGTCTACGACCAGATGTTTTTCGACCTCAACTTCCCGCGCGGCATGGTCCCCTGCGTCCTGACCCTGCGCGACGACGTCGAAAGCCCCTTCCTCCAAAAACCGCGCCCCCTCGACGGCGACGAAGACGACGAAGATAGCGACTCCGACACCAACTCCGACGACACCAGCTCCGACGACACCGATTCCGATGACACAAACACCGACGACTCCGAGGACTCCACAGAAACATCCGATTCCGACAGCAACGAAAAAACCGACAAACCCAAAAACAACGCTCCCAAACCCGTCGAAATCGACTTCGACGGCATCGAAGCACGCATCGAAACCTTCCCCGTCCCCGAAGCCAGCTACGGCGATATCGCCGCTACCGACGACACCGTCTTCTGGACCGTCTACCCCATCACCGGAAGCCTCAACACCCACGTAGGCGAAGACGACGCCACCAGCGGCACCCTGAAAGCGTTTTCCTTAAAATCCCTCAAAGAAAAAGTCTTCGCCCGAGACATCCTCGGCTTCGAACTCGGCGCCGACCGCAAAACACTCGCCCTCTTCGCCTCCAACGGCATCCAGGTCGTCAGCGCATCCAGCGGCGGCCCCGCCGAACTCGACGACGACACAGACGACGAAACCCCGTCCCGCCAGAGCGGCTGGATCAACCTCGCCCGCATTTCCCTGCCGGTCGAACCCCACGCCGAATGGCGACAAATGCTCCGCGAAGCCTGGCGACTCATGCGCGACCATTTCTGGCGCGAAGACATGAGCGGCATCGACTGGAACCAGATCTGGAACCTCTACAAAAGCCGCCTGAACCGCGTCCTCACCCGCGCCGAATTCTCCGACCTCGTCTGGACCATGCAAGGCGAACTCAGCACGAGCCACGCCTACGAACTCGGCGGCGATTACGCCATCTCTCCCCAGTACCGCCCCGGTTTCCTCGGCGCCGAAGTCGTCTGGGATCCCGACTGGACGCCACCCTCCGACGAAAACACCCCGGAACAACACACCGATCGCGGCGCCTACAAAATCACCCGCATCATCCGCGGCGATAGCTGGAACGCCGACGAAACCTCACCCCTCACCCGCCCCGGCCTCCGCGTCCGCGAAGGCGACCACATCGTCGCCATCAACGGCCGCCGCACCACCGAACACGTTTCTATCGAAGAACGCCTCATCCACCAGGCCGGCCGCGAAGTCGAACTCGTCGTTTCTAGCCGCGAATCCTCACCCGATTCCTCCTCAGAAACCACGTCCCTGCAAACCATCACCGTCAAAACGCTCACCACCGAAACACCCGCCCGCTACCGCGAATGGGTCCTCCAAAACCGCCAACGCGTCCACGAAGCCAGCAACGGACAACTCGGCTACGTCCACATCCCCGACATGGGCCCGCGCGGATTCGCCGAATTCCACCGCAACTACCTCAGCGAAAACTCCAAAAAAGGCCTCGTCGTCGACGTCCGCTACAACGACGGCGGCTACGTCAGCCAACTCATCCTCGAAAAACTCGCCAGACGACACCTTGGCTACGGCCTGCAACGCTGGTCGCAACCCATCCCCTACCCCGAAGAATCCATCCAGGGCCCCATGGTCTGCATCACCAACGAAAACGCCGGCAGCGACGGCGACGTCTTCAGCCACTGCTTCAAACTCATGAAGCTCGGCCCCCTCCTCGGCAAGCGCACCTGGGGCGGCGTCATCGGCATCCAACCCACCCATGCACTCGTCGATGGAAGTATTACGACCCAACCTGAGTTCTCATTCTGGTTCCAGGATGTCGGCTTCTCCATCGAGAACTACGGCACCGACCCCGACATCGAAGTCGAACTACCACCCCAGACCGAGCACGATCCCCAGCTCGAAACCGCACTCGAACTCGCTCTCAAAATGCTCGACGAAACCCAACCCACACTGCCCGACTTCGCACCCTACCCGCAGCTCCGCCCACCCGCCGAGCTGCCCCCCAGAGGCATCATCGACCCCAGATCTATTCAATAATTCAGGCCGATAACCAACCCAACACGCCTTAAAAAACGCCAGAAACACCTGCCGTACCCGGAGTTTCACCACGATGAGCTACACCAACAAACCCGCGCCCACCGCGCGCAACATCTCACGCCTGATTTTCATCAGCTCCATGCTCATCATCCTGCTCGGCGGCTCCGCCGCCGCGCTCTGGTTTCTCAAAAACCGCACCCCATCCCCAGAAACACCGGAAACACAGGCCCCTTCCGCCCAAAGCCAGCCTCCCCATATCCAACTCTCACCCGAAGAAGTCCTCGCCAAATCCGCCGCCTTCTACGAATCGCGCCCTCTCTACGAGCGCCCCCATCCCTACACCGAAGTCCCCCTCGGTCTGCCCGACCTGCGCGCCGAAACCTGCGGTGCCTGCCACACCGAAATCTACAAAGAATGGCAACTCTCCACCCACCGCCGCGCCTGGACTGACGACGCCCAATTCATGGAAGAACTCGCCAAATCCCGCGGCGACCACAACCCCGAAGGCTCCGAACAAAACGACGTCGGCTGGATGTGCGTCAACTGCCACACCCCCCTCGTCAACCAACTTCCCGAAGTCGTCATCGGCCTCGAAAACAACGACATCTCCAAACCCATCTACGCCCCCAACCCGTCGTTTGACCCCGAACTTCAAGACGACGCCATCACCTGCGCCACCTGCCACGTCAAAGACGGCATCGTCTACGGCCCCTTCGGCGACACCGACGCTCCCCACCCCGTCGCCAAAGGCGAGTTTCTACTCACCGAGGAAAACTGCGTCCGCTGCCACCAGGCCCAGGCCACCTACCCCGAAAACACCCTGGGCTGTTTCTTCACAACCGGCCAGGAATGGAACGACAGCACCTACCCCGAAAACCAGCAAACCTGCCAGTCCTGCCACATGCCCGAAGTCACCCGACGCCTGGCCCCGGCCTACGACCGCCCCGAACGCGTCACCCGACGCCACTGGTTCGGCGGCTCCCTCATCCCCAAACACCCCGACTTCGAAGACGAAATCGCCCCACTGCGCGCCATCTTCGGCAGCGGCGCCGAAATCACCCTGCTCCCCCAACCGTCTGACGCCAAAAACAACGCCGAAAACAACCCCGAAACCATCCAACTCGCCGTCCGCATCGCCAACACCAACGCCGGCCACCTCTTCCCCACCGGCGACCCCGAACGCCACGTCGACATCACCGCCACCGCCCGCAACGCCGACGGCACCGAACTCGCCAAAACCGAAATCCGCCTCGGCTCCATCTACTCCTGGTGGCCCACCATCGAACTCGAAAGCGACAACCGCATCCCACCCGGCCAGCACCACGACCTGATCCTCGAAGTCCCCGCCACCGACCAACCCTTCACCGTCGAAATCGACGCCCACAAATACCGCATGCACCTCTCCGCCTTCGAACACCACAACCTCGAAGGCCGCTACGTCCGAGGCCGCCAGTTCCACAACTCCACCTGGAACGTCACCCCCGACGGCACCCCCACCCTCGTCACCCTCCACGACGACAAAAACCCACCCCAATAATATCTCTCATCCCCGCCCCACACCTGGCGAGCCTCCAAAAAGTATCCGGCATACCCCAAAGAGCCTCAGCGAGCCTCCAAAAGGTATCCGGCATACCTAAAAAAGCCTCAACGAGCCTCCAAAAGGTATCCGGCATACCCAAAAAAGCCTCAGCGAGCCTCCAAAAGGTATCCGGCATACCCCAAAAAACCTCCATAAACCCTCGCCAGAATATGCAGCATCCCCCGGCGAGGCTCCGTAGCGGATTTTGAACATTCGACGATAGCAACCCAAAGCCGACGCAGGCTCACCCCCCCAAAAACCACCCGCGCAGCGGGGCCTCTGGCCCCTGCGGAGCGCGCCGGCGCCGTGCCAGCCCATGGCCTCTGGCCATGGGACACGTGTCCAACCACCCAACGCCTCTACCCACCACAACGAAAACCACCCAACGCCTCTACCCACCACAACGAAAACCACCCATCCCGGCACGCCCCATAGATATTGGGCGGAACGACACGTCACACCCCGCATTTCATGCGGGGCTAGCACAGACGCTGCGCTGCGCACGGACTTCGTCCGGCTCCGCGGTGCATGTGTTGCGAATCGTGCTCGAACCA